>CAZOCL010000739.1:0-1961 GCA_964578245.1 uncultured Klebsiella sp.
TGGACGTCGTCGCGCTTCACGATGTCCTCCCACTTGGTGGAGGTGACGGGCGCGCCGGTCTGCTGGCGGGCGGTTTCGAGGGTGGCGGGGTTGGCGTCGCAAAGGGCGTGGACCTTGACGTCCGGGCAGAGAGCCAGGCCGGGAAGGTGATTCTGCAACGTGATGCCGCCCGTGCCAATGATAGCGATGTTCAGAGTGCTCATGAGTGAAAAGCGGGGCAAGTATGGCGGGGTGCGGGACAAAGGCAAGCGGGGGCCGGGACGGGTAATGGAACGGGGCGTGCACCTTGACACTGCCCCCGAAGCGGGCCGGCGAGGACGCCGGCGCTACGTAGCGCCGGCCTCCGGCCGGCCGTGTCGCAAGCGTCCTCGCTTGCCCAAGGGTCGAGACCGGGGAAATGCGCAGAAGTGCCCACCCAATGGCGTCCTCGCTGCTTCCGGAGCCGTCAATTAGGCCGAGAGCTTGGGTGGTTCGCTCGCTTCGCCTGCCACTTCGCCAACGCCGGTGCCCTGGCGCAAATGGGTGGCGAGCCAGAACAGTTCGTCGTTGGTCAGGTTGCTGCAGAAGCCGTGTTTCTTGCCGTCGGTGGTGTGCACCTGGAGTTCCAGCACGGGCACGTGATTGATCTCCATGCCGCTGGGGCCAATGCGAATGGCGGCCAGTTCGCCGGCCGGGCGCTTGAAGGTCCGCGTGCCGAAGATCGACTGCTGGACAATGATGAGTTCGTCCCGCGAGGCGCGGAGGCTGGCCTTGCGGCGCATCTGGTTGATGGCCCCCGTGAGCAGCGCGACGCCAATCAACCCGAAGGCGCCGATGACAACGGCGGGGATGACCTCGCGGTCGTTCCTCCGCCGCTTTGAATTCTCCGGGGCAAACACAAACGCCGCGCCCACGATGCTGATGAACACCAGCCAGATGATCGCGAAGAACAACAGGCCCCGCGTGCCGCGTGCGCCCTGCGGCGGCACAACGGCCACAATCCCGCCGGCCTGTTCCAGGATGCGGACGGTGGTGCGGGCTGGCGGGTCGAAGCGGTCGCCCTGGCGGACGTCCGGGGAAGTCCTGCCAAGGGTCAGCGCAGCCATGACCGTGGGTGGAAGCGGAGCGGTGCCGGTTTGCGTGGCCAGGTCGGCGTTCAGGCGTTCGGCGAGTGCGGCAAGCCAGGCCTTGGGGTAGCCCACCGCGACCAGGCGGGGCTTGGCGGCACCGACTTCTGCGCACAGCACGCCGCTGTCCGCCAGCGGGCCGGATTGAACCGGCTGGCCGTTCACTCGCACGGCTTCGGCGGCCAGGGTGAAGCGCCGGATGTCCTTGCTGGGGATGCGGCGCGTCCACCAGAAGGGACCGCCGCGCTCGCGGGCAAGCAGTTCCTCCCGCCGCACCTGGAGTTCCGTGTGTCCGCACAATATGAAAATGCCGAACCCGATGATTCCCAGTCCGACCCCGAGCACCGGCAGACCGAACAGCGCAAAGATGATGCCGCCAGTTTGAAAATCACCCTTCTGCGAAAGGCCGAGGGCGGTCACCATCCAAAAAACCGCGAACCCAGCAAAGGCACAGCCAAAAACAATTGCGAAGACGCCGAACAACTTGAGCGGACCAGTCTCGCGGCGAGGGAGCAGGTAGCGCACGCCTTCGCGGCTGGGCTCGGCGCGAATCTCAGGCGGCAGCGGCGGGTGCATGTCGGGAAGTCGTTTAGCGTGAGCGTGGACTTGGGTAAAGAGGATTGCGGGATTTGGCCGAAGCCCTAGAGTCCGGCCCGCGTCCAACGCCCAACTCGAACATGAAACTGACTGCCCTCATTTCCCGCCGTGTCTTCGGAGTCCTGCTCGCCGCCGGACTCGTCTCGTCCGCCAGCGCCGCCGAGCCGACGTGGGTCACCTACGAACCCAAGCCCGGCCCCGGCAAGGGCAAGCACATCGTCTTCCTCTCGGGCGACGAGGAGTATCGCAGCGAGGAAG
>CAZOCL010000740.1:0-1955 GCA_964578245.1 uncultured Klebsiella sp.
TACCGGCTGCACTGCGCCAAGCCCGGGGTCCACACCCTGAAGCTGGAAGTCATCGCGCGTATCACCAAGGCCGAGCCGTGGAACCAGATATTCTTCAACGGCCCGCCCGCGTCCGTTGCCAGCCTCAAGGTGGAAGGCAACGCCGGGGTGGAAGTTGAACTGCTCAACGGCGCACTCCTCGAAAGCACGACCGCGAAGGCGAGTTCCTCCATCGCCGGGGTCATCGGGGCGGACCGCGTCGTCGCCCTGCGCTGGCAGAGCAAGACCACGGAGATTGCGCGCAAGTCCTTGATCACCGTGGACACCACCGCCAGCGCGCAGGTCGCGCCCACGGTCATCAAGTTCACCACCGTGCTGCGCTACGAACTGCTCCAGGCCAGCGTCTCCCGCCTCACCGTCGGCCTGCCGCCGGGCCACACGCTCACGCGCGTGCAAGGCGAGGGCATCCGCGACTGGACCACCGCCAAGGCGGGCACCTCCGCCCGCGTGCCGGCCGACTGGTCGGTGCTCACCGTGGACTTCGCCAAGCCGGTCGAGAAGGAGTATGCGCTCACCCTGCACACCGAAGTGCCGGTCGAGTCCACGCCCATTGCGGTGAACCTCCGGGTGCCGCAGCCGGTGGACATTGAGCGCGAGTCCGGCACGTTCACCATCGGGGCGGACGACACGGTAGTGGAGGTCGAGTCCGTCACCGGGGCACGGCAGGTCAACGCCACCGGTGGAGCCTTGTTCGCCTACCGCTTCAACGCGCGGCCCTTCAACGTCGCCGCCCGGCTCAAGCGCATTGAACCCGTGCTGGAGACGGCCACGCGCGTCACGGCCCGGCTGGAAGAGTCCCGCCTCGTCGTCTCCCACGCCATCAACCTGAGCGTGCAGAAGGCGGGGATCTACACCGCCGAGCTGAGCTACCCGACGAACTTCAACGTGACCGATGTGCGCGGCGGGAACGTGGAGGACTGGAAGGCCACGGGCGGCAAGGTGAAGGTGAACTTCACCCAGCGCGTGCTGGGCGTGCATCGCTTGGATGTCACGCTGGAGCAGGCGCACAAGACGTTCCCGGCACAGATCAGCGTCGCGGCGGTGCGGGTCACTGGGGCCACCAAGGAGACCGCGTTCATGGGCGCGGCGGCAGCGGCGGGCATCCGGCTCAAGACCGACACGCTGACCAGCGCCCGGGAGATTCCGATCGCACAACTGGCGCAGCGAGCAGGGGATGAAGCCCTGGCCTTCACGGCGGAAGCCCCGGACTGGAAGCTCACGCTGAGCACGGAGCGGCTGCCCGCGCGCATCGTGGCCGAGGTGTTCAACCTGGTGACGGTGGGCGACGGCCTGGTGGGCGGCAGCGCAACCATCCGGTTCGGCATCCTCAACCAGGGCGTGCAGGAGTTCAAAGTGCGGCTGCCGGCCCACTGGAAGAATGTGGAGTTCACCGGGCCCAACATCCGGCGCAAGGAGCAGGCCACCAACGTGTGGACCATCTCCCTGCAAGACAAAGCCTGGGGCGGCTACACCTTGGTCGTCACCTACGACTACCAGTTCGATCCAAAGCGCGCCGTGCTCGACCTCGCCGGCGCGCACTGCGACGGCGTCGAACGCGAGACTGGTTCCCTCGCGGTGACCGCCGCCGCCAACCTCAAGATCCAGCCCAAGCCCGCCGCCGAGCCGCTGCGGGCCATTGACCAGACGGAACTGGCGGAGACCGACCGCGCGCTGATCACCCGGCCCGTGCTGCTGGCATACAGATATACCGGCAGCACCTACGCGCTGACGGCGGACTCGGCACGCTTCGACGAGGAGCGGGTGCTGGAAGCCGTGGCCGACCGCACGCAGATCACCAGCGTGGTGACGGAGGCGGGCGAGATGCTCACGCAGGCGTGCTTCATGGTGAAGAACAACGAGAAGCAGTTTCAGCGGTTCAAGCTGCCGCCGGGGGCAAACTTCTGGGGCTGCTACGT
>CAZOCL010000741.1:0-1949 GCA_964578245.1 uncultured Klebsiella sp.
CAGGCGACGGTCAGGCCGTTGAACGCCTTCGTGGTCACATCAATGCGGTCGTTGATGATGTCGTTCTTGTTCCCGTTGAAGTGGTCGCCCACGCTGAGGAATCCTAGGGCAGCCAGCGAGGTGCGGTCTTTGTTGCCCGGGATTTTGTCGGCGGCAAGCTGCTCACGAATGAACTGGTCGTAAGGCTTGTCGTCGTTGAAGGCCTTGAACACATAGTCGCGGTAGGTCCACGCGAACGGATAGGCCGGGGCCTCCGTGCGCTTGGCGGGATCGCCAACGGTGTCGGAGTAGCGCGCCACATCCAGCCAGTGACGGCCCCAGCGCTCGCCGTAGTGCGGCGAGGCGAGGAGCTTGTCCACGAGGTTGGAATAGGCGTCCGCCGACTTGTCATTGACGAAGGCGTCCACTTCCTCAGGCGAAGGCGGCAGCCCGATCAGGTCGAAATACACGCGACGCACCAGCACGCGGCGGTCGGCCGGGGCGCTGGGCTTGAGATTGTTCTCGGTCAGCTTGGCGAGGATGAAAGCATCCACCGGATTGGCCACCCACGATGCGTTCGCCACTTTCGGCGGCTCCTGCTTCTTGATCGACAGAAACGCCCACCACACCTTGCGCTCTGTGGCCGTGGCATATTTGCCCTTGGCCGCGCCGGAGCGTGGATCGGGAGCGCCCATTTTCACCCAGGTGACGAAGTCAGCGATCTGCTGGTCGGAAAGCTTCTCACCCTTGGGCGGCATCTGGAGATTCGAGTCCGTGTAGCGGATGGCCTTGATGAGGACCGATTTGTCCGGATTGCCGGGCACAACGCCGGGGCCGGAGTCGCCGCCCTTCAGCGTGCCCTCGCGCGTGTCGAGCGCGAGACCGCCCTTGGTCTTGCCCTCGGCGGCGTTGTGGCACTTGAGGCACTGGTTATTGAGAATGGGGCGGATCTTGTTCTCGAAGAAGGCGGTCTGTTCCACCGTGAGCGTCGGCGCAGCCGCAGCGATGGCGGCCGGAGCGGCTGGCGCAGGGGCCTTGGCAGCGGTGGCCGCCGGGGCCGCCGGTGTGGGAGGAGTGGCCGGCTTCGCTGCGGGAGCGGGCACGGGTTTCTTCTTCTTCGCGTCCGCTGCGGAGGCGACGCCGAAGACCAGACACACGGAAGCGAGGACGATGAGGGTGCGTTTCATGCTGGCTCTTTAAGCAATGATCTCTTTCACCACGTGCCCGAAATTGTCCGTCAACCGGAAGTCGCGACCGTTATAGCGATATGTCAATTTCTCATGGTTGAAGCCCAGCAGCGCCAGCAGGGTCGCATGGTAGTCGTGGATGTGAACCTTGTTCGTCTCCGCGCGCGCGCCGAACTCATCCGTCGCGCCATAGACCGTGCCACCTTTGACGCCACCACCGGCAAGCCAGTGAGAGAAGGCGCGGTTGTTGTGATCGCGTCCGGGATCGCCGTTGCCACCTTTGTCGTGAGTCGGCTTGCGGCCGAACTCACCGCCCCAGATCACCAGCGTGCTGTCCAGCAGCCCGCGCTGCTCCAAGTCCGCGATGAGCGCCGCCGCTGGTCCATCAATCTCCGTCGCCTTGGCCTTGAGCCGGTCGTCGAGGTCGTTGTGATGATCCCAGCCGCTGGCCCAGACCTGCACGAAACGCACCCCGCGCTCCACGAGGCGGC
The DNA here is from genome assembly GCA_964578245.1 of uncultured Klebsiella sp. GTDB lineage: Bacteria > Verrucomicrobiota > Verrucomicrobiia > Limisphaerales > SXTU01 > SXTU01. The sequence continues at coordinate 1,658 of CAZOCL010000741.1, forward strand.
GGGCGATGAGGAGCTGCTTGCCCTGCGCACCGTTGCCATAGCTCGCGCGGATGTTGTCCGGCTCCTTGCTGAGGTCGAACGCATCGGTCGCGGCCATCTGCATCTTGTAGGCCATCTCGAAGGACTCGATGCGCGCTTCGAGCTGCGCGTCCTTCTGCATGTTCTGGCTGTGAATCGCGTTGAGCTGGTGAACGAGATCGAGCTGCCGGCGCTGCTCCTTCTGCGTGAAGTAATTGTTGTGGATGTTCTCGATCATCTGCTCCACCGAGTTCGCCTGGGTGTTGATGCTCGA
>CAZOCL010000742.1:0-1932 GCA_964578245.1 uncultured Klebsiella sp.
CTTCCTCGGAGGAGGGGAGAGGGTTGGGGTGAGGGGTGCCGTCCGGCGGCAGGCTCCCGATTTGCATTGGGAATCGGTGCATTAGCACCCGGCTTCAGCAGAAGCGGCCGGGATGTATCCGTGGTTCAACTTCGGAGTTCGGATCGAAAACACAGTCAGAGACTCCTCACGTCGTCTCCTACGGCCTTCGCTCAGAACCGCGCCAGCACTTCCAGCTCCTTCACGCGCAGATCAATCGCCTGCCGCGTCGCCTTGGTGGTGGAGGCCACGCCGAAGCCTTCGCAGCAGAACGATGCCGTCACCGTGCCGTTGATGATCGCGCGGCGCAGGTTCTTCTCGATGTCCCCCTTCGCGCTCGCCAGGTAGCCGATCATGCCCCCGACGAACGAATCGCCCGCACCGGTCGGGTCCACGACCTTCTTGAGCGGATACGCCGGGGCGATGAAGAAGCCGTTCGGCCCGGACAGCACCGCGCCGTGGGAACCCTTCTTGATGATCACGTATTTGGGTCCCAGCTTGTGAATCTTCTTCAGCGCCGTGAAGAGATTGCCCTCCTTGGTGAGCTGCGAGGCCTCGCTTTCATTCAGCACAAAGGCATCCACGCGCTTTAGCAGGCGGAGCAGGTCGGGCAGCATGATGTTCATCCACAGGTCCATCGAGTCGGCCACGATGAACTTGGGGCTCGTCAACTGGTCAATGACCGCGTGCTGCACCGGCGGCGAGATGTTGGCGAGCAGCACGTAGGGCGTCTTCTCGTAGTCGCCCGGCAGCTTGGGCGTCCAGTTCTCGATCACGCCGAGCACGGTCTCGAGCGTGCGGCGGTTGTCCATGTTAACTTCATACTCGCCGGACCAGTGGAAGGTCTGGCCCTCCTTCACATGCTCGAGGCCGGTGAGATTGATGCCGTGCTTCTGGTAGAGCTTGATGTATTTGGCCGGGAAATCGCCGCCCACCACGCCCAGCAGCTTGGTCGGGGCGAAGAAGCTCGCCGCCACCGCCGCGTGGCTGGCGGACCCGCCGAGCAGGCGCGGGTTCTCCGCGTTGGGGGTCTTGATGGAATCCAAGGCGGTGGTGCCGACGACGAGAACGCTCATGCAGTGTTGGTTGATTTCAGTTCGATTGCGGGCCGGACGGTAGCGGGAAAGCAAACGCCCGGCAAGGCACATGCAACCTTGCACCCTTCCGCCCCCTCTCCTTAAATCCCCGTGTGCCGACCAAAGTCATCGCCGTCGCGAATCAAAAAGGTGGGGTGGGCAAGACCACCACCGCCGTCAACCTCGCCGCGTGCCTCGCCAGCCTCGGCCAGCGCGTGCTGCTGGTGGACATCGACCCCCAGGCCAACGCCACCAGCGGCGTGGGCATCGAGAAGATCGAAGGGGCCAGCAGCTACCGCGCGCTGCTCGGCGAGGACACGCTGGCTGACCGCATCAAGAAGACCGCCTTCCCGCGCCTCGAACTTGTGCCCAGCGAAGTGGACTTGTGCGGCGCGGAGATCGAATTGTCCCGGCTGGAGAACCATCTGCTCCGGCTCAAGCAGGCGCTCGAGCCCATCCGCAACGCCAAGCGCTACGACCTCATCATCATTGATTGCGCGCCCTCGCTCGGGATTCTCACGCTCAACGCCTTCGCCGCCGCCGACGCGCTGCTCGTGCCGCTCCAGTGCGAGTATTACGCGCTGGAGGGCATCTCGATGATCCACCGCGTGCTCGGCCAGGTGCGCGACTCCGGCGTGAACGCCCACCTTGAACTGCTCGGCGTGGTGATGACGATGTTCGACGGTCGCACGCGCCTCTCGCAGCAGGTGCTCGGCGAGGTGCGCGAGCACTTCGGCGAGAAGGTCTTCGAGACGGTCATCCCGCGCACCACGCGCCTCGCGGAAGCGCCCAGCCACGGCCAGCCCATCATCCACTACGACAAATACAGCGCCGGCGC
>CAZOCL010000743.1:0-1921 GCA_964578245.1 uncultured Klebsiella sp.
CCCGCTGCACACGCTGCGCGCGAACATTGATTACGGCTTTGCGGAAGCGAAGACGGTTTACGGCAAGCTCGGCGTGAAATGCTGGATTTGCAAAGATGAGCCGAAGGACAAGGACGTGAAACCGTCCGCTCCGGCCCCGTCTTCCGCCCCGGTCAACGGCAATTAACTTTCAGACTTAGGACTCGCTATGGCAATGATGCCCGCAAGAGTGAAGTATCGCAAAATGCACCGTGGTGCGCGTCGTGGCCTGGCCACGCGCGGCAACACCGTGGCGTTTGGCGAGTATGGCCTGATGGCGCTGGAGCGCTGCTGGCTCGACAACAAGGTCATCGAGGCCTGCCGTGTGGCGATTTCCCGCCACATGAAGCGCCGTGGCAAGATGTGGATCCGGGTGTTCCCGGACAAGTCGTTCACGAAGAAGCCCCTGGAAGTGCGAATGGGCACCGGCAAGGGCGGAGTCGAAGGCTGGGTGGCGGTGATCCGTCCCGCCAATGTGTTGTTTGAAGTGGATGGCATTCCTGAGGTGATGGCCCGCGAGGCCATGCGCCTGGCGGCCACCAAGATGCCGATCAAGACGAAGTTCATCGCGCGACACGCGCACGCCTGACCATGAAATTTGCTGAACTGAAAGATATGACGGTGGCCGAGCTGGCCGTCAAGAGCCGCGACCTCCGGCAGGAACTATTCAATCTGCGCCTGCAGAAGGCGACCGCGCAGCTTGAGAAGCCCTCCCGGCTGCGCATCCTCCGCAAGGATATTGCGCGCGTCGAAACCCGCATCACCCAGCTCCGCCAGCAAGCGCAACCCAAAGCCGCCTAAGCTATGTCCGAGACCGCGAACATCATTTCCCGTCACCAACGCAAGGAACGCACCGGCGAGGTCGTTTCCAGCAAGATGCAGAAGACGATCGTCGTCAGCGTGAAGCGCCGCTTCCCGCACCCTCAGTTCAAGAAGGTGGTGACGAGCTTCAAGAAGTTTTACGCGCACGACGAGAAGTCCGAGGCCAAGGTCGGCGACATCGTGCGCATCGAGGAGACCCGTCCGCTCTCCAAGACCAAGCGCTGGCGCCTGGTTGAAATCGTCGAGCGCGCCCAGGAACAGGCGCAAGTGACCGCTTAACCGCCCCGACCATGCTCCAAATCCGTTCCATTTTAGACGTGGCCGACAACACCGGCGCCAAGCGCGCGGCGATGATCGGTGTCCAGGGCCGCAACCAGACCTACGCCCGCGTCGGTCAGGTGATCAAGTGCCACATCAAGGAGGCCGCTCCCGACGGCACCGTGAAAAAAGGCGAAGTCTGCGACGCCGTGGTCGTCCGCACCCGCCAGAGCATCCGCCGTGCGGATGGCTCCTACCTGCGCTTTGACCGCAACGCCATCGTCATCATTGACGCCGAGAACAACCCCAAGGGGACGCGTATCTTCGGTCCCGTCGCCCGCGAGCTGCGCGACCTGAAGTTCATGAAAATCATTTCGCTCGCTCCGGAGGTCATCTAGTTATGCCCAGCAAACTTCATGTAAAACGTGAGGACGAAGTCGTCGTCATCACCGGCAAGGACAAAGGCAAGCGCGGCAAGATCACCTCGGTGATCACCAAGCGCGACCGGGTCTTTGTCGAAGGCGTGAACATCCAGAAGAAGCACGTCAAAAAGAATCAGCAGAACCCCAACGGGGCAATCGTTGACCGCGAAGGCTCCATCCACGTCTCGAACGTGATGCTTGCCAGCAAGTTCGACGCCCGTGCCGCCAAACGCGGTGCAGCCCAGCCCGCCAAAGCCTGACGCGTATGGAATCACGCCTTTACAAAAAGTATCTCGAAGAAGTCCGTCCCGCGCTCATCGAGAAGCGCAAATACACCAATCTTCACCAGGTGCCGAAGATGGAGAAGATCGTCATCAACATGGGCGTGAGCGCCTCGCTCG
>CAZOCL010000744.1:0-1920 GCA_964578245.1 uncultured Klebsiella sp.
GACGCGAGGTCGCCAGCGGCTTCCACGCGCGCACCGAGGAGTTTGAGGATGAGATCGGTCATGCGGGAACAACCACGAATGAACACGAATGAATTCTGGACGCGCCCAACACACCAACCACCGCGAAAGGAATGCCTGCGAAGCGACACTGAGTCGTGCGCTCGGCTTGCCAGTCCAATTCGTGTCTATTCGTGTCCATTCGTGGTTTACTTTGCTCGGCTGAAGTATTGCGCCAAAAACGTTTCCAGCGCCGCCAGAGCAAGGACGGCGATGAGGATCGGCAGCCAGAATTCCGCGCCGACGCGGGCCTTCTCCACCCACTCCCGCAGGTTCAGGGTCGGGTTCCAGCGCTGCACAGCGACGATCTGGCCAAGGGCGGTGACCTCTTCGGCCGGCAGCTCGCTCAGATTGGATTCCGAAGGATCAGGCTGGGCGGCGAACTTGATGACGGTCGGGGGGTCGGCGATGGAGACTTCGTAGATGCCGGCTTTGTCCGCGGCGTCGTAGCTGAGCACCGGCGTGCCATTGACCAGTTCGACGCGCCGCAGATCACGCGTGCCCGTGGCCGCTCCGGGGGCCACCACCACCGCGTCCTTGTGCAACAGATCCGCAGTAAGGCGACGCGCGAACTGCGCGCCGACCCGGATGTTCGCACCATCGTCGTGTCGCTGGACCAGCGTGCCGAGCGTCCGGTGCAGCAGCGGGACGAAGGCCGGGCGGACGGCCAGATCGTTCCAAGCTGTGTCCGCCGTGCTGGCGAAGACCACCACGCGACCGAGACCGGAGGCGCGCTCGGCCATCGCGATGGAGCCGTCGCTGTAGCGGAGAATCGCCTTGGGTGCGGCGAACGACACGGCAGCGTTGGTTTGAGCGGGATTCGGCGTGGGCGTGGGCACACTGGACTTGTCGGACTCGCCGGTTGCCGCCGGAAGCAGCGTCAGGTCAAAGGAGCGGAAGGTCCGGGTGGAGGCCAGCGTGCCGGCGGAAGCGTCGTTCCACAGCGCGACGATGGGGTGGTCGTAGCCCTTGGTCTGGAAGGTGAGGAACTTCTCCTCCTGATTCGCATCCCCACGCGGTTCGCCAAAGGTGGCAGGGAGCAGCTTCCGCGAGACGGCGAGCTGGGCGTTGTAGAAAGGCGCGTTCATTTTCGCCCCCGGGAAGATGAGCAGCCCACCGCCGCGCTTCACAAAGTTCTCCAGCGCACCGGCCGTGTCCGTGGAGAAGTCCTGGACGTTCGCGAGCACGACGGCGTCGAAGTCATCGAAGCGCGTGCCACCCATGTCGGCGGGCGCGATGGTGGAGGTCTTGACGTAATACTGCTCGGCCTCATCGACTGACACGGGCACCAGTGCATGGCCCAGGAAAAATGTTTCGGCGTCGCGTGGCTCGGAGCCGGGGTCGCCATCCACCATCAGCACGCGGATCTCGCGGATGGCCCGGATGGCCAGGGTGCGCGCATCGTCGCCGGCGAAGCGGTCGGCAGGAATGCGGGCAGTGACATTGTGCCAGCCTTCGGTGCGGAAGCGCGTGTTCAGCGGGACGCTGCGTGTGCCCCCGGGGGGAATGTTGGGAATCGTGACTTCGTCAGCGGACACGCCGTCCACTAAGAGCGTGACGCGAATGTCCTTCACCTCCTGCTTGCCGTAATTTGCCACCTGCGCCTCGAACCGGAGCGGGCGGTTCATCGGTGCCAGCCCGCTGCTCAGCACCAGGCCGCTGACGCCCAAGTTGCGCTCCTCGGCCTCGCCCACGAGCACAAGGTGCGATGAAACTTGCTGCTCACCGGTCTGCTCCTTGGCCTGTTTCAGTGTCTTCTGGATATCCCCCAGCTGCCGCCAGCCCACGAGCTGGCCGTCCGTGATGACGTAGATTTCCTTGCGGATGGCGGAGCGGCCTTTGAGCGTTTCAAGGGCCTTCTCA
>CAZOCL010000745.1:0-1907 GCA_964578245.1 uncultured Klebsiella sp.
GGCCGGGGTGAGGGAGAACGGCCGCGAAGACAGACGCGCGTCCGTTTTGCCAAACTATTCGTTGGTGTTCTCGCAGGGTGGACTCCGAACGTGGGGCTTGGCGGAGCGGCACAAGTGCCGCGCCCCGCTAGAGCACGCGTCCGGTCGCCGTGGCCACGAGCCGGCGGTATTCTTCGTCTGACACCAGCTTGGGGATGGCGCGGCAGATCTGCTCGAAGCCGGGAAAGTTCCACAGATTGGGAAAGTCCCGGCATTGCTGTGGTTTGACGGGCTGCACCGCACAGTTGTCCCCGTCGAGAAAGATGCATTCCCCGTTGGGCTTGTTGAGCAGCGCCAGGCCGAGGCGGTCGGGGCGAAGCTGGGTGAACTGCTCGATGAACTCGCGTTCGCCCCGTTGGAGATGAGCGGCCAGGCGAGTGATCTCGCCGTCCGTAAGCCGCACCTGACCCGGCCACCGGCAGCAGGCGGTGCAGCGCTGGCATTCATGAAAGACCGGCACGGGGGAGACGGTAGAGGGACGGTGGCGGACGGCAAGCCGGGAGGCGGCGGGGGAGCAGAGAGAACGGAGTGATGGAGTGGTGGAGTATTGGAGTGTTGGGAAGGAGACGGGCCTTCGACGCATCACTCCACTACTCCATTACTCCATTACTCCATCACTCCGTTCCTCCCCGCCCCTCCCTCGGAACTTCCTTGTAACAGCCCGGCGGGTGTGGCGTCTTCTCCGTTGAAGCCGCGAACTATTTTTGCGCTGGTGCGTTGAATGGTAAAGGCCCCGTGGTGAACCCCGCGTGGCGCAGCCGAAACAAATTATGAAACTGTCCATCCTTTCCCGCCCGCTCCTGGCCGCGCTGTGCGGGCTTTCCATCGCAGCCGTGCCCGGGACCGGCCAGGCCCAGGACCGCGCCCGCGGTGAAGACCGTGCGCCCGATGCCCCACGCCCGCCCCGGGGCGAGTTCAAGCCCGGTGAGGCCCGGCCCGCCGAGACGACGCGGCGTGAAGACGCCCCTCGCGGCGAACGGGGTGAGGCCCGGCCCGGCGGCGAAGGCCAGCGCGGGCAGTTCAATCCCCAGTTCAACCCGCAGGAGCTGTTCCGCGATTTGAACGAGGACCAGCGCACGGCCTTGCGGGGCTTCTTCGAGGCCAACCAGGGCGTCATGCGCGAAGTGGGCGAGAAATCCATGCACCTCCGCCGGGAAATCAGCGAGGCCGCGATGGCGGACAAGGTCAACGAGGACCTCATCCGGGACAAGGTCATGGAGGCGGCGAAGCTCGAGGCTTATGCCACCATCACCCGGGCCCGGGCGTTCGCCCAGGTGCGCGACAAGCTCCCCAAGGAAACCGTCGAGCGCCTGCGCGCGATGGTCGCCGGCATGGGGCCGCGGCCCGGCATGCAGGGTGGCGGCGGTCGCGGCGAGGCCGGGGAGTTCCGCCGTCCCGGTGGCGATGTCGGTGCCGATGGTCGCAAGCCGGTGCCGGACGGTGAATTGCGCCGTCCCGGTGCGCGGGAGGGCGACCAGATTCGCAAGCCCGCCGGCGAGGGTGATCGTGGCCCGCGTCCCGATGGCGACCGTGGGCCGCGCGTGGACGGGGATCGTGGTCCCCGCCCGGACGGTGACCGGGGCCCGCGCCCGGATGGTGATCGCGGTCCCAGGCCCGATGGCGACCGGGGCCGGAACCCGGAAGGCGGGGATCGCAAGCCCGAGCTGCCGCGCCGTCCGCCAACCGACCAGTAACCAATTGGCCTGAATTCCGTCTCTAGCCAAAGCCACCGCCCTGTCGGCGGTGGCTTTGCGCTTTTGCTTTTAGCCGGCTGTTTTGACATAGTCCGCCCAGATGGAACCCAGCGATACCGAGCTGATCGCCGCCGTCCGCAAAGGCGACGTGGCGCAGTTCGAGCCGCTCATCGC
>CAZOCL010000746.1:0-1901 GCA_964578245.1 uncultured Klebsiella sp.
CACCAGCTCGGCGCTGACCACGCAGGTCAAGCAGGCCGCCACGGGCTTGGGCGTCGTCGTGAGCATTTTTGCCAACCCGAACTGATCAGCAGTTCGTCGAGCCAATCAAAATCTAAGGGCACCCTTCGGGGTGCCCTTTTTTTGCCCTTTGGGAAGGCATGCCGGCTGCTCGAGCCGAGCGCTCGGATTTCCGCTCTTTGCTTCCTCTCGCAGCCACGTCAACTGGCTGTTTGAGGTTCAAGGAATCTCCAAGCGGTTGGTGGCCGAGGCTAGCAGCGCGGCCTGCACGAGCCGCCACAGCCCGGCGTCGTCCACCTGCTGCACACTCCCGTCACCCAGGCAGACGTTGCCAATGCCCCGTGCATATTGGCTGGGAACTTGGCTGCGATGTTCGATCGCCCAGGCGCAGCGTGTTTGGCAGCGTTTCCGACGCATCCACGCCCACGAAATAGCTCAGGTTCGTGTTCGCCAGTTGGTTGCAATAGGACGCCACGGACCATTCGCCATCTGCCGGACAGATCAGGACTTTTAGGTCCCCTGCCACCTCGTTCGACAGCGCGAGGAAGTGCCGATACGTCAGGCCCATCCCGATGAGTTCCTTGGTGCCGGACCGGTTGGTCGAACAGTTCACCGGGAAAACGTCCTCCGAGTCTTTCGCCCAGGTTTTGTGTGCCAGGCCGACCAGCTTCTGATTTTGGACACATCGCACACCCCGGGACTTGCTCCGGTGCTTTACCGTCCAGGTGACCGTAATTGCCGCAAGCACCAGCACAGTCACTCCGAGCCCGAGCAAGAGCAATTCGATGCACGAACGCAGCTACAGCGTGACTACGGCCAGGCAGCTTGTCTGCGACGCTTCACTTCACCCCTTCACCGGCTGGTTCAGCCAGAACTTGCCGGCGAGCAGCGAGGCGATGAAGACCGCAATGCACGCCATCACGATGGCCGGGCCGCAGGGGATGTCCCAGCGGTAGCTCGCCACGGTGCCGACCGCGCCACCGAAAAGACCGATGATGAGGCTCAAGATGACCTGCTGACGGAGATTGCGCGCCAGGTTCCGCGCGGCGGCAGGCGGGATGACCACGAGCGAGGTGACCAGGATGATGCCCAGCAAGCGGATGCTCAGGGACACGACCACCGTGAGCACCAGCACAAAGCAGTAGTTCAGCCAGCGCGTGCGCACGCCGCAGACATGCGCCAGGTCCTCGCTGGCGGTGAGAAGCGCGAGGGCGCTCAGCTTGGTGAACAGCCACGCGCCGATGCACGCGCACAGCACCGCCGCCAGCCAGACGTCCGCCGGGCCGACGCTGAGGATGTCGCCGAAGAGGTAGCGGTGCAGCTCGCCCCGCCGGTTCTTGAGCAGGCTCAGCACGATGATGCCGAAGGCCACCGAGCCAGAGAGCAGCAAGGCCATGATGGTGTCCGTGAGCAGGTCCGTGTGCTCCTTAAGCCAGAGGATCGCCGCCGCCACGAGCAGGCTGAAGAGGACCATGGGCAAGGTCGGGTCCTCGAAGCCCAGCAGGAAGCCCAGGCCGATCCCCGCCAGCGCACCGTGCGCGATGGTGTCGCTGAAGAAGGACATCCGGCGCGCGGTGACGAACACGCCGAGCAAGGCACACAGCGGCCCCATGATGACGGCCACCGCGAAGGCGCGGAGCATGAAGGGTTCGATGTCGGAAAAGAATGTCATGAAATGACCAATGGCCAATGTTCAATGTCCAATGAATGCCCAATGACGAATGGAGAACGGGCGGTGAGGACCTGAAGGTAGCGGGCGCGGCTGGGGTGGTCGCCAGCAGCCCGGGCGCACCGCGCGCTCCCTCTCCCCCATCGGGGGAGAGGGCTGGGGTGAGGGGGCCGGGCGCACGACCATTCAGCGAACCATTGGAAAGACTGGACGG
>CAZOCL010000747.1:0-1899 GCA_964578245.1 uncultured Klebsiella sp.
GGTGGCCGCTCTCCCTCACCCCGGCCCTCTCCCGCTGGGAGAGGGAGAATCTTCGGCAGCCTTTGTCCAATAGCGGCACTTTTGTCACCTGTGACGGGCTTAGTGGCTCCCCCTCCCAGCGGGAGAGGGTTAGGGTGAGGGAGAGCCGCTGCGGAGGGCTCGGGCCAGCTCATGACGCGGCATGCGAACGCCGTCTCGTCCGCCCTTCGACCTGACTCGACAATTCAGTCTCTTCAACGACACTCCGTCCGCGCATGAGCAAGATCGTTGGCATTGACCTCGGCACCACCAATTCGCTCGTCGCGACGGTGGACTCCGGCATTCCTTATGTGATCGCGGACCAGGACGGTCAGCGCCTCACGCCTTCGGTCGTGCATTTTCCGGCGGCGGGGGCGGAGCCGGTGGTCGGTCACGCGGCGAACCGCGTGCGTGTGCTGCAGCCGGCGGAGACCGTCTATTCCGTGAAGCGCTTCATGGGCCGGCGTGGGGCGGACATCGCGCGTGAGGAGATGCTCGTGACCTATCCCGTGCGCGGCGAAGGCGCGGGACCGGTGACGATCCCGATCCACGGACGTGACTTCACGCCGGAAGAAATCTCCGCGGAGGTGCTGAAGAAGCTGAAGCTCGCCGCCGAGGCGGATCTCGGTGTGCCGGTCACCCGTGCTGTCATCACTGTCCCCGCCTACTTCAACGACGCGCAGCGCAACGCGACGAAAAGGGCAGGGGAACTGGCCGGCTTCACCGTCGAACGCATCGTCAACGAGCCGACCGCCGCCGCGCTGGCCTACGGGCTGGACCGGCTCAAGGAGCAGTCCAAGATAGCCGTGTATGATCTCGGCGGTGGCACCTTCGATCTCTCGATTCTCGAACTGAACAACGGTGTCTTCCAGGTGCTCGCCACCAATGGCAACACGCGGCTGGGCGGGGATGATCTGGACAAGCGTCTGGTGGAGTGGCTTGCCGAACGCATCCAGGCAGGTGGCGGCCCGGACTTGAGCAACGTGCTGCGTGTTGCGTGTTCCGTGTCAGCCGAAGACCGGTCTGATGCCGCAACACGCAACACGCAACACGCAACACTCTCCCGCCTCCGCGAAGCCGCCGAGGCCGCCAAAATCCGCCTCTCCACCGAGACCGCCGTCGAAATCGCACTGCCCTTTCTTACGCCGGACTTCAGCTTCAGCTACACGCTTACGCGCGAGGAACTGGAGCGCCTCACCCGCGACATCGTTGAGCGCACGCGCGCCCACTGCCTGCGCTCGCTCGGCGATGCGAAGCTCGAGGCGAAGCAGCTTGATCAGGTGATCCTCGTCGGCGGGCAGACGCGGATGCCGTTGGTGCGCCGGCTCGTGGCCGAATGGTTCGGCTGCGCAGAGTTCGAGGAGGAGCGCGGGGGGCTGCGGCTGGGCGAGAGCTATCACGAGCGCACCGGGCCGATGCTGAACACCTCGCAGAACCCGGACGAGGCGGTCGCCCTCGGGGCGGCGATTCAGGCGGAGATTCTGAGCGGCGGTTTCAAGAACATGCTGCTGCTGGACGTGACGCCGCTCTCGCTGGGCATTGAAACCTTCGGCGGTTTGATGAACGTCATCATCCCGCGCAACAGCACCATTCCCATCAAGGCCGGCGAGGTCTTCACCACCGCCGTGGATCATCAGCGCGAGATGCTCATCCATGTGCTGCAGGGCGAGCGCGAGCGTGCGCCCGACAACTGGAGCCTCGGCCGCTTCGCGGTGGAGTTTGAGCGCGCTCCGCGTGGCGTGCCCCGGGTGGGTGTGCAATTCGAAATTGATGCCAACGGCATTTTGCATGTGCTGGCCCGTGATCTCAAAACCGGCGTGCAGCAGATCGTGGAGATGAAGTCCGCCGTGGACGTGGCGGACACGGAGGTGCAACGCATGG
>CAZOCL010000748.1:0-1895 GCA_964578245.1 uncultured Klebsiella sp.
CGCTGGGAGAGGGAGCCACCAAGCCCGTCGCGGTTAGCAGGAGCGCTACAATTGGACGATGGCGGCCATAGATTCTCCCTCTCCGAGCGGGAGAGGGCCGGGGTGAGGGAGAGCGGCCACGAAGTTTCTGCAAGCTACGTTTCACCAAGCTATTCCCATAGTTGGCATAACCCGGTAGCAGCCGACGTAAGCAGGCTCCATCGCTCTTGAGCCTCCTCGCATCGGCCGCTACCAAAGCAAAAAGCGGCGGTCATCGACCGCCGCTTTCGCGTTTCAAATTATCTCACCGCCAGCCGCTCAGGCCGCCGGAGCCGGGACCGGCGCGCTCGCCGGGACATCCTCGACGTTCGCCTGGAGCTGGAGGAAATCCAGCACCTTGCCCACGAGGATCTGCTCGTGGATCTCGCCGAAGCCGTTGCGCTCCTCAAGCTGCTTGATCAGCTTCTGGATGGGCATCTGATATTGCTGCGCCATCGCCTGCACGCGCTCGAGGATCTCCTGCTGCTCGACCTTCACGCCTTCCTTCTCGGCGATGCGGTTGAGGAGGAACATCGCCTTCACGCGGTCCTTCGCGCTCGCGTTCGCGTTGGCAAAGATCGCGTCCTTCTGCTGCTCGATGGCTTCCTTGGGGATGCCCCGCTGCTGGTTTTCCTGGACGATGTTATACACCACGCTGCGCGTCTCCTGCAGCACGATGGACTCGGGCAGGTCGAAACTCACCTTGCTGAGCAGCACCTGGATGAGCTGGTCGCGCACGGCGCGGGAGGCCTTCGTGTTGCGGTCGGCTTCGAGGTCCGTCTTGATGCCCGCGCGGAGCTTCTCGAGGCTCTCGGCACCGAAGCTCTTGGCGAACTCGTCGTTCACCTCGGGCAGGAGGCGTTCCTTCACCTGCACCAGCTCCACTTCATACACGCCCTTCTTGCCCACAAGCTGGGCGGCGACGAAGTCCGTCGGGAAATCCACGTTCACCGTGCGCTTCTCGCCGGCATTCATGCCGTGGAGCTGCTCCGTGAAGCCGGGGATGAACTGGCCGGGCTCGCAACGAATCCAAAACGCCTTCTGCTCCGTTAGGCCGCGCGCGGTCGGCGCGGTGTCCGTGATCGGCTTGCCGTCGCAGGTGCCCGTGTAGTTCACCACGGCGATGTCGCCCGCGGCGACCGGCCGGGCCACGTCCTTGTAATCCGTGCGCTGCTCGCGCAGGACGTTGAGCGCCTTGTCCACGTCGGCATCACCGACGACCACGGACTCGCGCTTCACCACAAGGCCCTTGTATTCCGGCAGTTCGAACTCCGGCTGCGTCTCCACCGTGGCCGCGAACTGCAGCACCTGGCCGCGCCCGAACTGGATTTCCTCGATGTCGGGATACACGGCGGCGCGGATCTTCTGCTGTTCCAGCGCCTTCTGGTAGGAGTCGGGGATCAGCTTCTTCTTCACCTCGTCGTCAATCCGCGAGCCGAAGCTCTTGAGGATCATGTCACGCGGGGCCTTGCCGGCGCGGAAGCCGGGGAGCTGGGCATGGCGCTGAAATTCCTTGGTGACGGAGTCAAAGGCGGCATCCACCGCCGCGACGTCCACTTCCACGCGGAGAAGCTTTTTGCACGGGCCGAGAGTTTCGACAGTTACGTTCACGACAATCTTTCTGGGTTCACCCTCTGCCTGGCCGCCGACACGAGCGCCTGCGGGCGAGGCAAAGAGCTTGGCAGACTAGGGAGGCGGCAACCACCCGTCAAGCACCGGCAAAGGCAGAAAGAGGGCTGGAGCCTTTGCCCACATCCCATTAGCACCCGGCTTCAGCCGGGTGTAAGCGTCAACCCACGAAATCCGAGCCGTTTCAACGGCTTTCGCCTCCTCAACACCGTGCGACTCGCGCGCGATGGAGTGCGGGGACTCGTCCC
>CAZOCL010000749.1:0-1892 GCA_964578245.1 uncultured Klebsiella sp.
CGGTCAGGTCCGCGCCAATGGCCTTCGCCACGCGCGGCAGCACGACGCCCTTGTGGAACATCGCGCTGGTGACCACGAAATAGGCCACCACCAGCAGCACGAGCCCGGCGGCAGCGACCAGGCCAAGCTTCTTCAGCAGCCCCGATTTCTTCGGCGCGACAGAGGTGGACGACGGCACGGAGTTGTCTTCAGTCATAGAGTCGGAAGCGGCGGGATTTGCCGCGAGAGAAACATACGATGCCTTCGCACGGGCGAAAGTTCAATCTACCAATTTCCGTAACGGTGTGGCGGCAGGCGTCCCGCCCGGCGGAAACAGACGTCCCTACGCCCGCCGATTGACCACATTCACCCCCGCCTCCCCTCGCAGCAGCCGCTCCAAATCCACACAAACCGCCTCAAACGTCCGCGTCTGTGCCTCCTGCGTGAACGAGCCGACGTGCGGGAGGAGGATGACATTGTCCATCGTCTCAAAGCCGCTGCGTTCCTTCGGCGGCTCCACCTCACGCACATCCAGTGCCGCTCCGCCGAGATGGCCGCTTTGCAAGACCGCCTGCAACGCCGCCTCGTCCACCACCCCGCCGCGCGAGGTGTTGATGAAGAAAGCTCCCCGCTTCATCACCTCGAAGGTGCGCTCGTTGAACATTTTCTTCGTCTCCGGCGTAAGCGGCGAGTGGGTCGTGACGAAGTCCGCCTGGGCCAGGGCTTCCTCCAGCGTGGCGCACAGCCCCGCACCCGTCTCCGTCAGGGTCATCTCCCCTGCCCTGACGAACGGATCGAACACCACGAGCTTCAACCCAAAGACCGCCGCTCTCCGCGCCACCAGCTTGCCGATGCGGCCAAAGCCACAGATCGCCAGCGTCTTGCCCGCCAGTTCGATGCCCGTGCACCCGCGCCGGTCCCATCCCCCGGCCTTCGTCGAGCGGTCCCCCTGCGGGATCTTCCGCGCTAGGGCGATCACCAGGCCTATCGTAACCTCTGCCACACTCACCGCGTTGGCATCCAATGGTGCAATGACCGCAATCCCCCGCTCCGTCGCCGCCTTCAGGTCAATATTGTCCAGTCCCACGCCCACGCGACCGATGCCGATGAGCTTCGGCCCCGCCGCCAGCACCTCCGCCGTGAGCTGCGTCTGGTTCCGCACCATGACCGTGCGCGCTTCGGCCAGGGCGGCCTTCAGCTTCGCCACGTCCTTCCACAGCAACGGCTCGCGCACGACGGAAAACTTCCCAACCAGCGCATCAATCGCCGGTGATTGCAGGTCTTCAGTGATGAGGATGTCCATGCTGTGAAACTCTATTTCAAAAGTTCCAGTGTCGAAGAAGAATTGCGATAATCGTTAGAGCCACGCAGACTAACCACAAGCCAACAGCGAGAACTAGCGCGCAGATTATCTGCAAGGCTCGATTGGTTTGCGTCGCGGTAATTTGCCAAGCCACAAAAAGGGAACACACCACACTGACGGATAACCACGGCACGGCAGGCCCACCCTTTGGCCGCACTCCTGCTGCGAGAGCGAAAAGCGCGGGCAAGAGTAACAAAAGGAGAATCAGATAGGAATTCGGTTTGGTCGGCATGGGAGCGCACGCTCACCAGTTAAATCTTCTCCCACTCAATCGGCTTCGTGCAGTCCACGCGCGGCAGGTGCTCGCGCACGGCCTCGGGATACTTCTGCGCTGCGCCCGTGTTGAATACCACGATGCGTTCGGTCGGCTTGATCTTGCCCTGCTTGAGCAGCACTTCCAGCGCGCCGAGGCATACCGCCGTCTCCGGGCACAGCGCGATGCCTTCCCGCGACGACGCGAGCTGCATCCACTTGGGAATGTCCGCCTCCGCCGTCGCCAGCGCCACGCCGCCGCTGGCGCGCACCGCGTCGAGGATCATGAAGTCACCCA
>CAZOCL010000750.1:0-1885 GCA_964578245.1 uncultured Klebsiella sp.
GCCAAGAAGATCGGCTACCCGGTCATGATCAAGGCCATCGCCGGCGGCGGCGGTCGCGGGATGCGCGTGGCGCACAATGACATTTCGATGATCAAGGGCTTCCACACCTGCCGTTCCGAGGCGGAGAAGGCCTTTGGCAACGCCGGGGTTTACATCGAGAAGTTCATCGAGAACCCGCACCACATCGAGTTCCAGATCCTGGGCGACACGCGCGGCAACCTGATTCACCTTGGCGAGCGCGACTGCTCCATCCAGCGCCGCAACCAGAAGCTCATCGAGGAATCCCCCTCGCCGCTGTTCGACCGGAAGGAGTTCCGCGACCTCCGCAAGAAAATGGGCAAGGCCGCCCTCAAGATCGCCGAGGCCGCCAACTACACCAGCGCCGGCACCGTCGAGTTCATCGTGGACGACAAGGCCAACTACTACTTCCTGGAGATGAACAAGCGCATCCAGGTCGAGCACCCGGTCACCGAGGAGATCACCGGCGTGGACCTGGTGAAGCAGATGATCCTCATCGCCGCCGGCGAGCAGCTCCGCATCAGCCAGGGGGACATCGTCGTGCGCGGCCACGCCATCGAGTGCCGCATCAACGCCGAAGACCCCTTCGACGACTTCCGTCCCTCGCCTGGCCGCATTGACATGTATTACGCCCCCGGCGGCCCTGGTGTCCGCATTGATAGCCACGCCTACGCCGGCTACACCATCCCGCCCTACTACGACTCGATGATCTCGAAGCTCATCGTCTGGGGCAAGGACCGCCGCGACGCCATGGAGCGCATGAGCCGCGCCCTGAGCGAATACATGATCACGGGCATCAAGACGACGATCCCCTTCGAGCAGGCGATCCTCCAAGACCCGAACTTCCGGCGCGGCGTGTATTCCACGAACTTCATCGAGCAGTTGCTCGGTGGCGGGCGGCGGGAGTTGATCGAGGAGAAGGCGTAAGGCGAAGCCTCGGCAGGCGCGCGACCTTCAGGTCGCTTCAGCGTTCGAAGGTGCCAGACCCGGCAAACTGCCGAAGCGGCGATTTGCCACCGTCACCCTCCGACTCAATACCGCTTCGAAAACTTCTTCCGGGATTCCTCCTCAGCCGGTGCCGCCGCGGGGGGAGTTTCAACCACCAGGGCTGGCTTCTCCGCGACAGGTGCCGCAGGCGCGGTCGGGAGCGTGCTGTGCTCATGCAGTTGCGCTGCCTGCACAAACGCCATGCGGACGCCGACGAGGCTTTGCTTGAGCAGTTCGTCCTCGTCCTTGCTCAGGTTGCCCTTCGTCTTCACCGCCAGCATCTCCAACTGCTCGATGAACATCTGCGCGCCTTCGAGGTCCATGACCGCCTCGCCGGTCTCAGGGTGCGGGATCTGGCCGAGCAGCATCAGCGCCATCTGCGTCTGCTGCATCACCATCGTGACGAAGAGCGAGGCCATGATCTCTTCGCGAGTGGGTTCGGGGTGCGGCTCAGGCGATGGGCTGGTCGGGTTCATGATGGAAAAGGGTGGGTGAATTGGCCGCGAAAGGGCGAAGAGGTCACAGCGTAGGAGATGGCATCCAACGCTCAGAGGAATCTGTCTGGTGCGCGATGGAGCGTCGGGCTTTGAAAGCGGGTCTCTCTCTGCGCTCGCTGCGCCCTGTCGCGGCTGATGGCTCCGAACTCATAGGGCCGGTCCATCGGCGCGGAATTCCGTGACCAGCAAGAGTTGATGCAGGCGTTTCAGCCGGTCCTCAATTTGGGGCGTGGCCAGGAGCATCTGCCGCGCGAGCGGGTCACCGATCAAGGTGCTGGCCACCAGGTCGGCGAGTTGCTCCGGGGACTTGATGCTGGCCAGGTGTTTGCCGAACTGCTGGAAGGAGGCGTTGGCCAGGTCCTGCATCTGCTGGAGCTGCTTCG
>CAZOCL010000751.1:0-1885 GCA_964578245.1 uncultured Klebsiella sp.
GCGCACACGGCGGACGAGTGGATTGAACTCACGCAGCTCGAACGCGCGACGCGCCTGCTGGTCAAATTCTTCCGTGACCAGCCGTAAGCAGGTTTGGGGGCCATTGATGAACCGCAAACCGAACCCGAGTCGAGGGCTATGTGGAGTGCGCCGGCAGAGCGCAGCGGCGACGGCGCTTTCGACGGACACGAGGCACGGGCTGAGGTTTGGCAAGGTTTGGAGCGGCACTGGCCCCCGCCCCAAAGCGGCGTCGCCGCTGCGCTCTGCCGCCGCACTCCATAGGTTCGGCGCATGAGCGACGAGAAGCCACGTAACTACGATGCTTCGGATGAGCCGAAGAAGCGTTTTTCGTTGCCGGGTGAGCCGCCCCTGCCGTCTCCGCTTGAGACGCTGCTTCCAAAACCCGAAGCCGTTCGTCAGGAGTTGCCGCCGAAGCCGACAGTGAAGTTATCACTTCCGCCCAAGATGCCGGATGAACTTCAAGCTTGCCTGAATTCCGGCTTGCCCGAGGGGCAAAAGAAGACGGTTCGCCTACGATTGCCTCCAGATACCGTCACCATCATCATTCCAACACGCCCCGGGGACGCGGAACCACAGGCGTTGGCTGCGGCGCGCGCGCTGGATTACCCACGTGAACTTCTCGAAATCATTGTCGCTCGGGGAACACAACCATCAGTGCAACGAAACGCTGCGCTGCGCGCAGCGAAGGGGGATTGGATTTACTTCCTCGACGATGACTCGCTGCCGCGCTCCGACAATTTGCAGCGTCTGCAAGGCTACTTCGCCTACGAACAAGTCGTCATGATCGGCGGCCCGAACCTTTGCCCACCCGACGCCCCGCCGCTGGAGCAGGCCTTCGCCACCGTCATGGGGACGTGGCTCGCCTTCGGTCCCAGCCGCGCACGCTACACCCCGGTCGGGGAGCCGCGCGCCAGCGGGGAGAAGGAGCTGATCCTCTGCAACCTCATGGGGCGGCGCGACGCCCTGCTGGCCGCCGGCGGCTTCGACGAGGCGCTCTATCCCAACGAGGAGAACGCGCTGATGGACGAACTCCAGAGGCGAGGCGGCGTGTTAATCTACGACCCGGAGTTCATCGTTCATCGCCGTCCCCGCCGCACGCTTGGCGCGTTCTGCAAGATGCTGATGAACTACGGGCGTGGGCGCGCGGAGCAGTTCCGGCTGCATCCCACGCTCGGCTCCGCGCCGAACTTCGCGCCGCCGTTGTTTTGCCTCTATTTGGCTGCCGTGCCGTTTTTGGGAACCGTCGGATTCATGCCGCTATACCTTTACCTCTTCGTTCTGCTGATTGCCGACGCGGCAGCGGGAAGGCTGCAACCAACCCTTCCCTTGGTAATGGTCTCGCACATCTTTTACGGCCTCGGCTTCTGGAAAGGTCTCTTCACCCGGCCGCAGCCCAAGTCACCGGAGCAGGCGGGCGTGACGCTCGAAACGATCTCCCCCGCATGAGCGCCGACTCCGGCAAGCACTTCTTCAAGCAGGCGGGCTGGCTGGTCGCGGCGAACCTCGGCTGCGGCGTGTTCATGTTCGCGGTGCACCCGGTCGTGTCCCGCATGCACCCGGCGGAATACGGCGTGTTCGCCACGCTGCTGAAAGTCTTCCTGCTGCTGGGCGTGCCGGCGGCAGGCCTGCAGGCGGTCTTTGCGCTGCAGACCGCCACCGCCAAAGAGCCCGCCGCGCAGGCGGACCTCGCCGCCGCGCTGCGTGCGGTGCTGCGCGGGACCTTCGTGCTCTGGATGGTGGTGCTCGCGGCGGGGCTCGTCTTCAGCGATGCGATTTGCACCACGTTGAAGATCAGCAACCCCGGTGCGCTGTGGGCCACGCTCGGGCTCGGGCTGACTTCGCTCTGGCTGCCCATCATGCGCGG
>CAZOCL010000752.1:0-1879 GCA_964578245.1 uncultured Klebsiella sp.
CCTTAAAGGCCTCCCAGACGATCTGGTTGACGAACTTGATGACGCTCGCCTCCTGATCGCCCTCGGTGATTTCCTTGTCGCTGGCGATCTCGAGTTCCAGCGGCTCGTTCTCCGACATCTCGTCGAGGGTCTCGGCACCGACGCCGTAATACTTCTTCAGGGCCTTCTCTACCTCCGCCCGCGGGGCGAGCGCGAATCGCACGGGGCAGTGTGCATCGAACTGCACGGCGTTGAGCAACGCGGTGTCGAACGGATTGCTGACCGCGACAATCAGGACGCCATCGGTGAAGCTGGTCGGGATGACGAAGTGCTGAAAGGCGACCTTGGTGGAGATGCGGCCACGGGCCTCCACCGGGATTTCCAGCAGCTTGAGGTTGATGAACGGCCACTCCAGCGCCACGGCCAGCTTTTCGAGGAAAACCTCCTCGGTCAGGCCGGCCTCACGCGCCATGAAGGCGATCAGCGGCTCCTGCGAACCGGCATCCACAGCGGCCCGCCAGAGCTTGGACCACTCGTCAAACTGCTGCGGCGTCGCCAGGGCGGCGCGGGCGAAGACGTTCTTGATGGAGACAAAGGCCATTCAGCGACAAAGACTTGAATGGCGAAGGTAAGGAAAAGTTGCGCCAACAGCAAAGGATTTGCCTCAGGGAAAGCCCTGAGGCGCGAAACCAGCCAGCCGCCTGCGCGACCGGAGCTATTGGCTGCGCGGCACGGAAACGATCTCCCCGCGGCCGGCCTTGGCCTGCTGCACCGCGTAATCGGAGAGGATGTTGAGCGCCTCGCGGAGATAGACATCAATCACGGCCTTGGCGGCATCGGTTTCATTGTCCTCGTCCTCTTCACCGGGCGGCTTGGCCGGCGGGGCCTTCTCACCGGCTTTGGGCTTGTCCTTGGGCTTGGGGGCCTGGACGGCGATCAACGGCTGGTTCTTGTCCACCGTCTCGGTTTTCACCAGAAACACCTTGTCCGTGGCGGCAGGACGGGCCTCGCGCTCCTGTTTGCGGGCCTCGGCGCGCGTCTCGGATTCCTTCTTCTCCTGAATCCGCTGCGGTTCATTCAACGAAATGGTCTTGTCCGCCCGCTGCTTCTTCACCATTTCAATATCTTCGAGGATGTAGGCGAAGTCCTTGTCCTTGGCCATGCGGGCGGTGGAGTTCTTCCGCAACTCATCCAGCCCGCCATTGACCCGGTCAGTGCGCTGGTATTTCGCCGGCGGGATATTGTCCGCATCCAGCACGTTGGGCAGGAAGGCCTCGCCGGTTTCGAGGTAGTCCAGCACGTTGGGCAGGATGACGTCCGGCGTGACGCCGTGCTTCTGGGTGGTGCCGCCGGCGATGCGGTAGAACTTGGAAATGGTGAACTTGAGCTGGCCGGGATCGGACACCTGGCGGGTGCCCATCCACTGGGCGAGCGGGAAGAGCGTCTGAACGGTGCCCTTGCCGTGGGTGGTCTGGTCACCAACGATGAGCGCGCGTCCGTAGTCCTGCAAGGCGGCGGCGACAATCTCCGAGGCCGACGCGCTGTGATGGCCCACGAGCACCATCAAGGGGCCGTCATAAGTCACGCGCCCGTCCTCGTCTTCCAGCACATCAATCCGCTTCGAGTCACGCACCTGCACCACCGGACCCTTTTTGATGAACAAACCGGTCAGCTCGACCGCCTCGTTGAGCAGGCCGCCGCCATTGCGCCGCAGGTCGAGGATCACGCCGTTGACCTTCTCCTTTTGCAGGCGGACGATGAGCTTCTCCACGTCCGCCGCGCACTTCTGGTAGAACTGCGGCAGTTCGATGACGCCGAGCCGCTGCTTCTTGCCGTCGGCAGTGACGTGGTCAATGACGCGGGCGTAGGCGTATTGCTCCTTGAGCTTGATCTCGTCGCG
>CAZOCL010000753.1:0-1876 GCA_964578245.1 uncultured Klebsiella sp.
CAACATCAACTGGATGCACGCGCGCCAGTCCATGTTCGAGAGCGAACTCTTCGGCAAGGACATCAAGAAGATCTTCCCGATCATCAACCAGACCGGGTCCGACTCGGCGATGTTCGACAACTGCCTGGAGATCCTCTACCTCGCCGGCCGCCCGCTCACGCACGCGATGATGATGATGATTCCGGAGCCGTGGACGAATCACGAGTCCATGAGCGACGACCGCAAGGCCTTCTACGAGTATCACTCCTGCCTCATGGAGCCGTGGGACGGTCCCGCGTCGGTGGCGTTCACCGATGGTGTGCAAATCGGCGCGTGCCTCGACCGCAATGGCCTCCGCCCCTCGCGTTACTACGTGACCAAGGACGACCTCGTCATCATGGCGTCGGAAGTCGGCGTGCTGGATATCGCCCCGGACCGCGTGCTCCAGAAGGGTCGCCTGCAGCCGGGCCGCATGTTCCTGGTGGACACTTCGCTGGGCCGCATCGTGGCCGATGAGGAGATCAAGGAAGCCATTTGCAAGTCGCAACCATACCGCCAGTGGATCAACGACCACATGGTCGAGCTGGACAAGCTCCCCGACGCGCCGCACCTGCCGGAGCCGGATCACGACACCGTGCTGCATCGACAGTCCGCGTTTGGCTACACGTTCGAGGACCTGCGCATGCTCATGGTCCCCATGGCGCGCGACGGCGTTGAAGCGGTTGGCTCGATGGGCACGGACACGCCCATCGCGGTGCTCTCGCAGCGCCCGCAATTGCTCTACAGCTACTTCAAGCAGCTCTTCGCGCAGGTCACGAACCCGCCGATTGACTGCATCCGCGAGGAAATCGTCACCTCGGCCGAGACGACCATCGGCGCCGAGCGCAACCTGCTCAAGCCGGAGCCGGAAAGCTGCCGGCTCATTGAACTGAAGCAGCCCATCCTCAGCAACGAGGAGTTCGCCAAGCTCAAGCACCTGAACCACCCGCACTTCAAGTCCGCCACGCTGCCCACGATCTTCAAGGCAGCCGAAGGCCCCGGCGGGCTGGAGAAGGCGATGGACGAGCTGTGCGAGGCCGCCACCCGCGCCATCAAGGACGGGGCGAACATCATCATCCTGTCCGATCGCGGCGTGAACCCCGAGAACGCCCCCATCCCTGCCCTGCTGGCAGTGGCAGGCGTGCATCACCACCTCATCCGCGAGGGCACGCGCACGCGCGTGGGGCTCGTGCTGGAATCCGGCGAACCGCGCGAAGTGCATCACTTCTCGCTGCTCATCGGCTACGGCTGCGGCGCGATCAACCCCTATCTCGCCTACGAGACGCTCGACGACATGATCCGCCAGGGCCTGCTCCTCGGCGTGGACCACAAGACCGCTGTCAAGAACTTCACCAAGTCCGCTGTGAAGGGCGTTGTGAAGGTCGCCTCCAAGATGGGCATCAGCACCATCCAGAGCTATCGCGGCGCGCAGATCTTCGAGGCCATCGGCCTGAGTGACGCGGTGATTGACAAGTATTTCACCTGGACCGCGTCGCGCGTGGCCGGCATCAGCATCGAAGACATCGCCAAGGAAGTTCTCAGCCGCCACGAGCGCGCCTTCCCCGACCGGCCCGTCAACGGCCACACGCTCGAAGTGGGCGGTCAGTATCAATGGCGCGCGGACGGCGAACTGCACCTCTTCAACCCGCAGACCGTCCACAAGCTCCAGAAGGCCGTCCGCAACGCGGATTACAAGACCTTCAAGGAGTATTCCGCGCTGGTGAACACCCAGCTCAAGGACATCTACACGCTGCGCGGTCTGCTGGAGTTCAAGCCCGCCACGGCGATTCCCATCGAGGAAGTCGAGTCCGTCGCGAGCATCATGAAGCGCTTCAAGTCCGGCGCGATGAGCTACGGC
>CAZOCL010000754.1:0-1870 GCA_964578245.1 uncultured Klebsiella sp.
CGGGGGGGAGATACACCCCCCGCACACGCCGCGCCCGCCGCCTCCCCTCCTCCCCCCCTGGGGGGGGGGGGGGGGGGGGGGGGGGGGGGCCGGGCGGTCCAAAGTTCAACCCCAGACCAATGAAATCCATCCGCTCCAACAGCCTTTGAATTCGCACGCCTCGCTCGTTCGCACGATTGCCCCCTCACCCTGCCCTCTCCCCCGATGGGGGAGAGGGAAGCCGACTGCGGACGCGGGTCTCCAGTCGTTGCACACTCGGAATAGTCGGGCGGTGAGATCATGACTGGACAGTGGCTGTCTCCGCCTTCGGTTCGACTGCTTCAACCGTATAAGGGGCAATGACCGCGGCGATGTCTTCGCGGCGGATCTTGGAGCCCGGCTGGTGCAGCCAGAGCTGCAACTGGCGCAGCGCTTCGCTGGTCTTTTCGTCGCGGCTGATGACATCGAGCGAGGTGATCATCGGCGCGCCGGTGAGCGCCAGTTCCTCACGCCAGCGGCGGAGCAGCAGCATTTCCAGCCGGGCCTTGGCTCCGGCATCCAGCGTGCCGGCCTCCAACTGGCTCAGCAGCGCGCGCAGGAGTTCGGCCAGCGTCGGTTCCGGAACGGCGGCGACGGCCTTCGGCCGCCGGGGGCGTCCGTAAAAGATAAGCAGCAGCAGCCACGCAATCCACAATATGCCCAGTCCGATCAGCGTGGCGGTGTAATGTCCGCCCACCTCCACGCCGACTTCCTCGGTCTCCTGAATGCGCGCGTCCAGATGCTTGGAGAGCTTCGGGTCGCCAACGAACTTGAACGAGGGCAGGCCGGCCAGCGGGGTGCCGTCCTCCGAAGTCAGGTAATCCTTCAGGTCAAACGTGCCGGCGCGGTTCGCGATGTAGCGCACGTCGTAGATGCGCACGCCCGCCTGCTCGGTCACCTTTGCGATGCGCACGTTCACCGCCACACCCCACTTGTAGGGCTTCACCGCCACGGCGGGCCCGCTGTAGGTCACGATGGCCGCCTGCTCCACGCCGAGCGGGACGTTGAGCGTCTCCTCGGTCTTGCGCGGCCAGAGGCAGATGGCGATGAGCACGACCATGCACAGAGCGATGAGCGTGCGGCCATGAAATCGTTGTGGTGGCGCGTCCATGTTATCTCACCTTTCCGCTCATGCCGCGCTGGCCCAGGAAATGGCGCAGCTTGCCGAGGATTGGCTCGCCGGTCGGCAGGTGCAGGTAATCAATGCCGAAGCGCGTCAGCTCGCCCTTCCAGCCCTCGGCATCCACCCACGCGCGACGGCCATGGCCCACGAAGGCGCGGCCGGATTCGGCTTCCAGACCGCGGAAGAGGCCCGACCCTCGAACCCCCGTCTCCGCCGGGTCCTGCAAGTGCAGCACGATCACATCGTGCTCCTGCGCGAGAATTTGCAGCGCGGGGAACGCGTCGGGATCGTGCAGGTCGCTCAACACGATGATCATGGTGCGTCGCTTCAATGACGGCGCGACCTCACGCGCCCGGTGCGCCAGCGAGGTGTCTTCGAGGAAGTCGTGGTGACGGAGCTGGTGCGACCACTCCATCACCAGGTTGCGCGAGAGGGTCGGGCGCACATGCAGTTCCCGCGCGCCGCAACCGAGCAGGCCGACCGGGGTGACGTTCGCCTGCGCGGCGAGCGCGATGCCCGTGGCGATCTGCACCGCCCACGCGTATTTGCTCATCGGCAGCGAGGTCACGCACATGGACGCCGAGGTATCGAGCAGCAGGTAGAGCGGGATCTGCTTGGGCTCTTGATACTCCTTGATGAAGAGCTTGCCGATGCGCGCCGAGACCTTCCAGTCGATGGCCTTCACCGGGTCGCCCGCCACGTAGAGCCGCGACTGCGCATACTCCAGCC
>CAZOCL010000755.1:0-1870 GCA_964578245.1 uncultured Klebsiella sp.
TCGAGTTCCTTGCGGCCCCATTCGGCGAGCGTGATGTCTTTGACTTTGTAGTCGGCTTTGGCGGCGGATGCTTTGGTTTTGGACATAATCGTTGTTACATGGACGTGTGTCGGCGAACTGCTTTCAGGCGGCATCAATCGAGCGGCGCAATATTGCCCGGCGACTGGCCGGCGCGCAGGCGTTGCCACGCGGCGAACAGTTCGCCCCGGTGGAGTTCAGCCCAGTCGAGCACGAGCTTGCTGGCCCGGTTGGGAAGCGTTCCTTCCAGAATCCGCGCAGAGGCGATGTCCACCACGGCCTCGTCGTCGCCGTAGAAGGCGTGGAAGTGCGCCGGTGGATGCTCACGCGGGTAGAGGTAGATGCTGATGCCGTAGAACCGGGAGACTTCAGGCATGGGCAAGCTCCGGCTTCCACTGCGGAAAAATGTCTTCCACTTGCTTGCCAGTGACTTCGAGGTAGAGCGCGTCGGCGCAGAGGTCAATTTCGCCGGGCCACTCCAGCGCGCGACCACCATGGGCCAGCTTCACCGCGCCAAAGTGGCTGGCATCCCGCCACGCCGCAAAAACTCCGCGTCCAGCTTCAGCCGACAGGTCCACCACGCCTTCCACGCCATCATTGAAACGGAGCTTGAGCTGGTGGCCCGGCAGCGGCAGGACGGAAATGATGCGCTTCATACCCGCACAATACTTAACGGACGGCCTTCTGCAACGCCTTGACCTTGTCCGTGGCTTCCCACGTCAGATCCTTGTCGGACTTGCCGAAGTGGCCGTAGTTGGTGGTCTTGCTGTAGATCGGGCGGAGGAGGTTGAGCGCCTTGACGATGTCGGCCGGCTTGAAGCTGAAGACTTTGCAGACGGCGGTCGTGATGGCCTCATCGGTCAGCCCTTCCTTCGAGGTGCCGAAGGTGTTGACATAGACGCTGACGGGTTCGGGATAGCCGATGGCATAGGCGAACTGAATCTCCGCGCGCCGGGCCAGCCCGGCGGCGACGATGTTCTTCGCCACGTAGCGGCCCATGTAGGCGGCGCTGCGGTCCACCTTGGAGGGGTCCTTGCCGGAGAACGCGCCGCCACCGTGGCGGCCGAAGCCACCGTAGCTGTCCACGATGATCTTGCGGCCGGTGAGGCCGGTGTCGCCTTGGGGTCCGCCGACGACGAAGCGCCCGGTGGGGTTGATGAGGAACAGGGTGTCAGGTGTGAGCAGATCCTTCGGCAGGACCTTCTTCACGATCTCCTCGATGCAGAACTCTTCGATCTGCTTGTGCTCCACATCGGCGGTGTGCTGGGTGGAGATGACGACGTTCGAGATGGAGACGGGCACGTCATCCACGTATTGCACGGACACCTGCGACTTCGCGTCCGGGCGGAGCCAGTGGACCTTGCCGCTCTTGCGGACCTCGGTGAGCTTCCGGCCGAGGCGGTGCGCGAACATGATGGGCGCGGGCATCAGCTCCGGCGTCTCATCGCTGGCGTAGCCGAACATCAGGCCCTGGTCGCCAGCGCCTTGCTCGGCCTTCTTCTTGCCCTTGGCGGCCTTGGCGTCCACGCCCTGGGAAATGTCGGGGGACTGCTGGGTGATGATGGTGTTCACGAACACCTTGTCCGCATGGAACACATCGTCATCGTTCACGTAGCCGATGCCACGGATGGCCTCGCGGGCGAGCTTCACGAAGTCGAGCTTGGCGCGCGTGGTGATCTCACCGCCGACGACGGCGATGTTCGACTTCACGTAGGTCTCGCAGGCGACGCGGCTGGTTTTGTCCTGCGCGAGGCAGGCGTCCAGGACGGCATCGGAGATCGTGTCCGCGACTTTGTCCGGGTGGCCTTCGCCGACGGATTCGGAAGAGAAGATGAAGCGTTTGCTCATGCGT
>CAZOCL010000756.1:0-1863 GCA_964578245.1 uncultured Klebsiella sp.
ATGGGCGCGGGTTAATGCCGATCCCAATGCAAGTCGGTAGAACGCCGCCGAACGCCACCCCTCACCCAACCCTCTCCCCTCCTCCGAGGAAGGGAGAGGGAGCCGACGCGCGTCGAGGTTCGCATCAGCCATGGCACCGATTGTCATTGGAAATCGGTATGAGGCGTGAAATCAGGGCTGAAAGCGCGAACGCAGGGCGCGGATTGGCCGGAATCCCTTTGGGATGCGAAGCCGCCATCGCCGTCCGCATGGCACCAGTTCAGTTCCCGTTCCCTTGGCTGGGCGGGTCTTCGCTACTGTCGGCGTAGCCTTCCCAGCTTGCGTCCTCCGCGCCGCTGCTGGCGGAAACTGAGTCGTAGGATTTGCGCTTGTTGCAAAGCCAGATGACTAGGGCCGCCACGGGGGTTGCACCCAGCACCACGAACATGAGGAGGTCCTTCGGTTCGAGGAGCAGCAGCGTGTCCATAGGCCGGCTCGTTAACTGTAAACCACCTGCGGCTTCAGTTCGTAGGCGGGGAACACCTTCGCCAGATCCGTGGCCGGATGGTGGCGTTGCAGGATGGGGGCGAGGACGTCGCGGTAGTTGATGGTCACGGGGAGGTCGCCGGGGCCTTCGAGAACCTCCGGGGTCAGGCCGGGCCATTGCGAGAGCACACGACCGCCCTTCACCCCGCCACCCATGATGAACATCACGCTGCCGCGACCATGGTCGGTGCCGAAGGCGGAGTTCTCGCTGAGCCGCCGGCCAAACTCCGTCATCACCGCCACGGTGACGTGCTCCATCATCCGGCCGAGGTCGCGGTAAAAGGCGCTGAGGCCGGTGTTCAGCTTGCGCATCTGCGGGTCCATGATGGCGCTCTGCGTGAGGTGCGAGTCCCACCCGCCAATGTCCAGCGACACGGCTTCCAGGCCGACGCGCGCCTTGATGAGCCGGGCGACCTGCTTCATGCCCTGAGCGAAGTCGTCGCGCTCGTAGTTTGCGCCGTGGGCGGGGGAGTAAGTGGCGGTGCGCAGTTGCTCGATGCGGCGCAGGGCGGCGAGGGTGTCGCGGGCGGACGCACCGAGGGCGTCCTGCTCCTTCGCATAGAGCTTCTCCAGACTGTTCTGCAGCGGAACACCGCCCTTGCCGAGGGTGAAGTCCTCGAGCGAGCGCATCACGGTGGCGGCGGGCGCGCCGCGCAGGCTTTCGGGCAGCGCACGGCTCACGGCGATGGCTGAGAGCGCGCCGGTGGTGGTCGCGCCACGGAAGCGCAGGTAACGGCCCAGCCAGCCGCCTGCGACCTCGCCCGCGCGCTCCATCAGGTCCTGCGCCTCAAAGTGAGAACGCGTGGAGTCCTCGGAGCCGGCGGCGTGGACGACGAGCAGCGAGCCATCGCGATACGGCGTGGCGAGGTCTTTGAGAATCGGGTTCAGGCCGAAATCACCGTCGAGCTTGGTGGCGTCGCTGGCCTGGATGGCGATGCGGGGGCGGGCGCGGTAATAACCGTCGTCGTGCGTGGGCGCGACCATGTTCAACCCGTCCGCGCCGCCGCGCAGGAACACGACGACGAGGGTTTTCAATTGGTCACCGTTGCCGGTGAGGGAGGTTTGGGTGCTCATGGGAGGGTGCCCGCGGAACAACGCGGATGAACGCGGATGGGGGACAAAGACGATGGTGGAATGGCTGGCGCGCGAATCCCCTCTCCCCCATCGGGGGAGAGGGTTAGGGTGAGGGGGCGGGCGGAGGAAACAGTTGTGTGTGCGAATTCAAGGCAGGCTGGAGCGGGTTGGCATTTGGCCGCGCCTTGGTCTGCTGCGCGCCGTGGCCCCCCACCCCCGCCCCCCCCCCCCCCGGGGGGGGGGGGGAAGAGAGCGCGGGGGGCA
>CAZOCL010000757.1:0-1833 GCA_964578245.1 uncultured Klebsiella sp.
GCCTTATGGAGTGCGGCGAGTTCTCGCCGCTTTCCGCAGGCGACTCGTCGCCGTCTAAAGCCGAGGGTGTGCCTACGCCGGGCGGTGGGTGGAACGCGGGAGCGCGAGCCGTGATCTTTCTGGAAGCGCGGCCGATCCCGACGGCGACGAGTCGCCTGCGGAAAGCGGTGACGAGTCACCGCACTCCATACCCCGGTGGTGGCCGTTCGGTTTGGTGAATGCCTCCAATGCGCGAACTCGTTGACTCGGAAAACTCTGCATGTAGGCTTTCTATCATGCACTGCCACCAG
This sequence comes from uncultured Klebsiella sp., assembly GCA_964578245.1. Taxonomy (GTDB): domain Bacteria; phylum Verrucomicrobiota; class Verrucomicrobiia; order Limisphaerales; family SXTU01; genus SXTU01. The sequence goes on from CAZOCL010000757.1 coordinate 291, forward strand.
CTTCGTATTCCTGGGGCGCGGTCTTCAATCCTCTCCGCACACCGAGCATGTCCTGGAAGAGCGTTAAGTGTCTGTCTGATGCTCATCATGCTCGGCTCCAGCATTTGGGCCGTCACGCCCCCGGTGCTTGCCTGCCAAAACCACCGCTCTCTCATTGATGGGGTAAAGTTGGGGCTCGAAAGGGAACTTGATCTTAAGGAGGGAACACCGGTTGAGGTGCCGATGATTACCAACTATCTCAGGAGCGCCATGCCACAGTGCCCGGCAGGTGGCACCTATATCATCGGCAAAATTGGTGAACCGGCGACCTGTTCGCTTGCAGCTCACGCCGATTCGGAGATACCAGCCTTTCTGGCTGCATACCAAGCCGAGAGGAACGCCAAGCGCGAAGAACTGAGCCAGAAACTATGGACCAGGCTCGCTCTCATACTTCTTGCGGTCCCAGTGATTGCTGTTGCAGTTCACAAGACATATAACAAAATCATGAAGTGATGCGTGTGGTTGCGAGTGACGCTCCGCACACGCCTGCGCAGTGTGGAGTGCGGCAACTGGTCGCCATCGGGGTGACAGGGGTTTGGAATTTGACGGTGGCTTCCGGCTGGCGCGGGCCGAGGCGGCCTTGGCGAAGGAACGCGCGTCCGACCGCGCCAGCGGCAAGCCGCCTGCGGAAAGCGGTGACAAGCCACCGCACTCCATAACATCGTAGAGTTCGGGTATCTGCTACCGTGCTCACCCTATTGACCCATGCAAGCCGGCGCATGAGGGTCGTCTCGTGACGAAGCCTCGCAAAGCGGTCCTCGTTGCTGTGCTTCTTATTCTGGTCAGCACGGCCTTCGTTCTGTCCTTGCTGTATTCGCCAAGTGGACGAGGAGTGGTTGCCACTTCGATTGAGGTTCTCAGCTACACCACCAATAAGCAGGGAGAGTTATGCGCCCGAGTCAGGCTGAAGAACATAGGCACTGCGACACTCATGTATGAGCCGGGATGTTTCGCAGGTGGCGCACCAGATATCAGAGGCCAAGCCGAAACTGAAATCGGGTGGATCGCCTTCGACGGCCCACACGGAGGAACAGCGAGTCCCTGTTGGGTCTTGCCGGGATCAAATCGAGTCTTCTCGATTCCACTGCCAGACATGACAAGCCGCTGGCAAATAGCTTACGATCTCCGAGCCGCATCCAGTCCACGAGAGCGAGCTTTGATTTCACTCTGTGAAAGTGGCTGGTGGAACCGCTTCTATCCCGCCTCCGGGCGGATCCTATCATTGTTTCCGTATTACGAGACATCGGCGACGCGCACACACAGCGATCTCTTTGTGGTGCCTCGCGCGCCAACGGCCGTTCCTTGACGGCTATTTCCGCTTCCCCTTCAGCGCCTTCCTCAGCTCCGTCAGCGACAGCGTGTTCACCACATCCCCCTTCGTCAGCCAGCCCTTGCGCGCGACGCCCGCGCCGAGGCGGAGGTAGCCGAAGTGGTCGAGGCGGTGGGCGTCGCAGTTGATGACGCACTTCACGCCCTTGCTCCGCGCGTAGTGCCAGAGCCGCCA
>CAZOCL010000758.1:0-1826 GCA_964578245.1 uncultured Klebsiella sp.
GGGCGGCGCGGGTTGTTCAGCCAGACATCGCAGCCGGAAACCATCTGACGGGCGACATGCACGTCGTAGTTCTCGATGAAGAACAGGTGGCCCTTGAGGTCGCTGAACTTGCTGAGGTGGATGATGTGCTGGATGAAACGCTTGCCCTCGTCGTCGCGCGGGTGCGCCTTGCCGGCGAAGATGAACTGCACGGGCCGCTGCTTGTCGTGCGCGAGCTTCACGATGTTCGCGAACTGCTGGAAGATCAGCGGGGCGCGCTTGTAGGTGGCGAAGCGCCGGGCGAAGCCGATGGTCAGCGCGTCGGGGTTCAGCATGTGGTCGAACGTGATGAAGTCGCTCTGTGAGAGGCGCTGGCCCTGGAGCAGCAGGCGGCGGCGGGTGAACTCGATCAGTTCGCGGCGCAGGCGGTAGCGGAGGGACCACAGCTCCTCGTCGGAGATGAAGCTGGTGTCGGCCATGCGCGCCCAGAACTCGGGCTCGTTGATCTCGCGCTCCCAGTCAATCGAGGGACGGCTCTTCCAGAAGCGCGTCGTTTCGGTCGTGGTCGTGTCCGGGTTCTCGTGCGCGGTGTCGAGCTTCTTGCGCCAGAAGCGGCGCACGGTGCCCTTCATCCAGCCGGCGACGTGGATGCCGTTGGTGACATGGCCGATGGGGACTTCGTCCACCTTTTTGCCGGGGTAGAGGCACTGCCACATCTCGCGGCTCACCGCGCCGTGCAGCTCGCTCACGCCGTTGGCGGCACGGGAACCTTTGAGCGCCAGCACCGTCATGCAGAACGGCTCGCGCTCGTCGGACGGCGTCACGCGGCCCAGCCCCATCAGCTCCTGATGCGTCAGCTTGAGGTTCGTGCAGAACTTGTTCGCGGCGAAGCTCATCAGGTCGCTGCTGAAGCGGTCATGACCGGCCTCCACCGGCGTGTGCGTGGTGAAGAGGCACTGCTGCTTCGTCTCGGCCCAGGCCTGGGAGAAGGGCTTGCCCTCGGCCATTTTCTCACGCGCCAGTTCCAGCGTGAGGAACGCGGCGTGGCCCTCGTTCATATGGAACGTCGAGGGCTGGAGGCCGAGCTCACGGAGCAGGCGCACGCCACCGACACCGAGCAGGATTTCCTGCATGACACGCGTGGTGGTGTCGCCACCGTAAACGCGGAGCGTGAGGTCGCGCTGGTGCGGCTCGTTCTCGGGGAGGTTCGCATCGAGGAGATAGACCGGGCAGCGGCCCACGTTCACGCGCCAGGCGCGGAAGCTTACGGTGCTGGTGGACACCTTCACCGTGCAGACCAGCGGGTCACCATTCGGGTTGAGGACGGGCTCGATGGGGAGGCTCTGCGGCTTGAGCTGCGCGTAGAATTCGGTCTGCCAGTTGTCCGCATTGACGGTCTGCTGGAAGTAGCCCTCGCGATAGAAGAGCGTGATGCCGACGAAACCGAGGCCCAGGTCGCTGGCGGCCTTTGCGTGGTCACCGGCCAGCATGCCGAGGCCGCCGGCCGCGATGGGCAGCGTCTCGTGAAAGCCAAATTCCGCGCTGAAGTAGGCGACGGGATTCTTCAGCAGCTCCGGCGCATTCTGCATGCCCCAAGTATCCTTGCTGTTGAGGTAGGCCTCGAAATTCTTGAGCACCGTGCGGACCCGGTCGGCGAATTCCGGCTCCTGCAGGCGCATGCGCAGTTCGTAGTCGGAGACCTCGTGGAGGATGGCGACCGCGTTGTGGTAGAGATTCGTCCAGCCGCGCGGCGAGAGGTCGTGGAAGATCTCCTGCGGCTCCTGGTTCCAGGTCCACCAGAGGTTCCGCGAAAGGCGGTGCAGTCCGGCGGTCAGTTCGGCGAGTTC
>CAZOCL010000759.1:0-1823 GCA_964578245.1 uncultured Klebsiella sp.
GTGATGCTCGGCGTCCTGCGCCTCGTGATCATCCTCGTGTTCGCAGCCTGCCTGCTGCAGCCGATTGTCTCCTTCCGCCGCACGGTGCCGGAAGGCCCGCCGGTCTTCGTGATGTTCGATGCCTCACAGAGCATGGGGCTCAAGGATTCCGCCGCACCCGCTGGTCGCCTGGCCGAGACTGTGCAGTGGCTGGAGAAGAACGGCTTGCACAGCAAGCTGGCCGCGCGGCCCAACGTGCATTGGTTCGCCTTCGACGGCCATGCCCGTGCGGTAGCTCCCGGCGCACTCGCTTCCCTGACCACCAGCGGCACCACGACCCGCTATGCCGAGAGCCTGGCTGATGCGTGGGAGCATTACCGCCAGCAGCGCAGCGCGGACGCGCCGCTGGTGCCCGGTGGTCGCGTGCTGCTGGTGAGCGATGGCCATGACTTCGGTGCGCGCGAGGTGACCGATGTGGCCCGGCAGATCGGGCTGACGGTGGACACGCTCGCCCCCGCCACCACACCCGCCGGGGCCGAGGCCGCGCAACTCACCATCGCGCAGGTGCAGGCTCCCCGTCGCGTGCTGCTCGGGGCGGAGTCGCGCTTCGCGGTCTCGCTGCGGCAGGAAGGGCTGGCTGGAAAATCACTCACCCTCCAGCTCCGGGACGGCGACCGCCTTGTCGCCGCACAGCCGTTCACCTTCAACAGCGGCCAGCGCGAGCGTCGAGTGAGCATGTCGTTTCGGCCGGAGGAAGCGGGCTTGAAGGAATACTCGGTCACCGTTGAGGGTGCGCCCGCAAGCCAGGGCGATGCTGCCCGGAAGTTCAGCGTGCAGGTGGTCGGTGCGCGGAACGAGGTGTTGTTCATCGAGGATAGCTGGCGCTGGGAGTTCAAGTTCCTGCGCCGCATCTTCGAGGACGATCCGAGCTTCACTCTCACGGCGTTTCTGGCGCGCGGTGAGAACGCCTTCGTGCAGCTCGCCGAGCCGGACCGTCGCACGCAGGTGACCGGCTTCCCGCAGTCGCGCGCCGAGCTGGCCGGATTCGACACGCTGGTGCTGGGCAGCGCGGACCCGCGCCGCTGGCCGCGCGGCTTTGCCCGGGCGTTGCACGAGCTGGTCGCGGAGGAGGGCAAGTCCCTCGTGATCATCGGCGGGCCGAACCTGGCTCATCTGCTGGCGCAGCCCTCGCTGGCGGGATTGCTGCCGGTGGAATTGTCCCCCGAGTCGGCCAATCCGATGCCCGGTCCCGTGGCCGTGCGGGCGACGACTGAGGGCCTGGCCTCGGCATTCTTCACCACGCCGACCGGTCTGCCGGCGGACTTCTGGGCCAAGCTGCCGCCGATGGACGCGATCTACCCGCCCCTGCGCAAGAAGCCCGCCGCCACCGCGCTGGTGGAAGCCGCCGAACTGGCGAACCCTTACGGCAAGCTGATCCTGATGGCCGAGCACACGGTGGGTCGGGGACGTGTCTTGTTCATCGCCACGGACACGCTGTGGAAGTGGCACATGTTTGCCGCGACCACCGAGGGCCCGACGCCGTATCAGGTCTTCTGGCAGCAGGCCCTGCGCGCGCTCGCGCCGGTCCGCCAGAGCACGGGCAACGTGAACCTGACGCTGGAACCCGACCGCAGCCGCTACGAGCCGGGCCAGACGGTGCTGCTGCGCGCCGAGATTCAGTCACAGCAGTCGCTGCCCAAGGCGCGCGTGCAGGCCCAGGTGTCGCTGCCTGATGGCAAGCAACTGCCGCTGGACTTCTCGCCGGACCCCGCCGTGCCCGGCAGTTACACCGCCCGCTTCGATGCCACGATGCCCGGCCAGCACAAAGTCGCCGCCACGGTGAT
>CAZOCL010000760.1:0-1817 GCA_964578245.1 uncultured Klebsiella sp.
AGTTCGCGCAGCACGGTGAAGTTCGCGGGCTGGCCGATTTTCTCACGCACGGGCTGGGACACGTTGATCTCCGTTTCCAGCTTGCGACCGGCACTGTCGGCGGTGAGCAGGACCTTGAACGGCCCGCCTTGCTTCGGCACGAAGCTGGACTTGAACACCCCCCAGCCGCCCTCCATCGCCGCGAAGTCTAGCTGTTCGGTGCGGCCGCCGGGGGTGGTGATCTTGCCGTCTACTTTGCCCTTCTCCAGCGGGAAGCCGCTCGCGTCGAGCACGGTGGCCTGGAGGAAGACAGTGTCGCCGGCGTTCGGCGACTCGGGGCTGTAGGTGAGGCGCACACCGGCGCGCTCGGCGAGATGCCGCTGGTGGGACATCCACCGCACCACCTGGCTCCAGAAGCGGTAATGCCACTTGTCCTCCACGCCGCGTCGCCAGCGCCACGCGCTGTCCGTGCCCATGAAGAGCACCTTGCCGCTGCCCGCCGGACGCGTGACCAGCAGCGGCACGCGGCCCCACGCGTTGCGCATCGAGGCGTGGACGGCGAGCACTTCGCTGCCGGGCCGGCTCTTCTCCACCGCGGCGCTCCAGTAAAAGCCGGGCAGGTTCTTCCAGATCTCATCGTTGCGATTCTCGTCGCCGTCAAAGCGCGTGAGCAGATGGCCTTTGCCGACGGACGACAGCAGCAGAGGCACTTCATTTTGCAAGGCGACGCCGTCCGGGCGTTTGTCGTCGAGCTGCACGGGCATGAGGTCGGCGAGCGGCCCGTTAAGCAGGGACATTTGCCGACCGCGCCGGCCCGGCAGGAGTATGAGGCCGCTGCCTTGCTGCTCGACGAGGCCGCGGATCAGCGCCACGTCCGACTCCTTCAGTTCGCCTTCGCCGACCCCGACGTCGCCGAGGAAGATCACATCGTAGCGCTGGAGTTGCTCCTTCGTGCCGGGGAAAGACGAGAGATAGTTGCGGCCGCCGCCCGGTCCGAGCGATGGATGGAAGAGCACGCAGTGCGACTCCACGCCGGGATCGCGTTCCAGAGCGTTGCGGAGGTAACGGTATTCCCAGCGGGGCAGGGAGTCCACCACGAGCACCTTGAGCGTCTCCGCACGCACGGCGATGCGAAACTGCTGCGCGTTGTTGTCCGTCAGCGCCTCGTCGGCCTCGGGCGGGAGGCGCAGCGAGACGGTCTGCTCGCCGACGTTGCGCGGCGACCACACGATGGCGTCCTGCAACTGCCCGCCCGCCGGGATGATGATGTCCTTCTTCACCTCTTCGCCATCGCCCGCATCAATGATGATCTGCGTCTTCACCTCGCGCGGCAGGTGGCTGGTGATGCGGAAGGGGATGGAAATCTGCTCGCCGATGAGGCCGTAGCTCGGGGCCGAGGCACGCTCCAGCACGAGGTCAGGCAACGGCTGTTCCGCGCCGATGCCCACGGCGAAGATGGGCGTGTCCGTCTCGCGGAACCGCGACGCGGCGAGCACGGGCGGCTTGCCGGCGTTCCAGTCGCCGTCCGTCAGGACGAGCACGGCGCGGAGGTTCTTGTGGCGTTGGAGCGCGGCTTCGAGCGCGGCGCTCAGGTCCGTGCCGGCTTCGGCTTGCACGTTGAAGTTCGTGTCCGCCGGTGGCGCGGAGAAGTCCTCGATGATGACCTTGCCGGACTTTTCGAGCGGCTTCCAAAAGTTTGTCGCGCGCCGGGCCGCGAGCCACTCGGCGCGCGTGAGGACGTTCGAGGCTCCGCGCACATCGCGCGTGACCATGCTGCCGGAGGCGTCGAGCAGCACGGCGATCTGCGGCGACTCCTTGCGCTCGATGCGCCGCACCAG
>CAZOCL010000761.1:0-1803 GCA_964578245.1 uncultured Klebsiella sp.
CGGCCAGCGTGGGCTGGTAACCGACGGCGCTCGGCGTGCGGCCGAGGAGCGCGGACACTTCGGAACCCGCCTGCGAGAAGCGGAAGATGTTGTCCACGAAGAGCAGCACGTCCTGGTTGTGCTCGTCGCGGAAGTATTCGGTCACGGCGAGCGCGGAGAGCGCGACGCGGAGACGCGCGCCCGGCGGCTCGTTCATCTGGCCGAACACGAGACCGATCTTCGAGCCTTCGGCGAGGACGGGCAGGCCATTCTCGCCAATGAGCGGGTGGCCCTTGGCGTCCTTCTGGGTCTTGATGACGTTGGCCTCGATCATCTCGTTGTAGAGATCGTTGCCTTCGCGGGTGCGCTCGCCGACGCCCGCGAACATCGAGACGCCGCCGTGCAGCTTCGCGATGTTGTTGATCAGCTCCATGATGACGACGGTCTTGCCGACGCCGGCGCCGCCGAACGCGCCGACCTTGCCGCCCTTGAGGAACGGGCAGATCAGGTCAATGACCTTGATGCCGGTGGTAAGCACCTGCGGGCTGGTGGACTGGTCCACGAGCGGCGGGGCGGCACGGTGGATGGAGTTGTATTTGTCCGCCTTGACCGGGCCCTGCTCGTCCACGGCGTCGCCGGTGACGTTGAAGACGCGGCCCATGACGGCGTTGCCGACGGGCATGGAGATGGGCGCACCGGTGTCGGTGACGAGCATGCCGCGCTTGAGCCCCTCGGTGGTGCTCATGGCGACGGCGCGGACCCAGTTGCCGCCGAGGTGCTGCTGCACCTCGAGCGTCAGCTTGGTCTTGCCCTGGCCGGGGAGGTCGTAGTCCACGGTCAGCGCGTTGTAGATGGCGGGGAGGTGGGTCGTGAACTCAATGTCCAGGACCGGGCCGATGATTTGAACGATTTTGCCGGTGTTCATCGTGATAAATTAATTGCCCATCGCCATCTGGGCGGTGGTGATTTCCAAAAGTTCTTTCGTGATGTTGGCCTGGCGCAGCTTGTTGTATTCGAGCGTCAGGTCCTTGATGATCTGCTTGGCGTTGTCCGTCGCGTTCTTCATGGCGACCATGCGCGCGGACTGCTCGGAAGCCTTCGCCTCCTGCAAAAATTGGAACACCTGATAGTTCAGGTAGTGCGGCAGCAAATTCCCGAGCACCGTGGCGGCCACCGGCTCGAAGAGATACTCGTGCGTGGCCTCGGCGAGCTGCGAGCCGGTGCCTTCACCATCAATGGCCGCATCCAGCGCCTTGATCTCGCCGATCGGCAGCAACTGCCGCGCCTCGGGCTTCTGCACCAGCGTGTTGATGAAATTGGTGTAGAGCACGTCCACCGCGTCCACCTTGCCCTCGAGGAACAGATCCTGGGCAAACTTGGAGATGGCCCGCGCCTCGGCGAACTGCGGCGTGTCCTTGTAGCTGAACTCGGCGGCGAGTTCGCGCTTCAAGCGGCCCGCCCACTGCGCGCCTTTTTTGCCGGCGCAGATGAAGACGGTCGTGTCCTTGTCCCACTTCGCGGCCTCGCGGAGGAGGTTCGTGTTGAGCGCGCCGCACAGACCTTTGTCCGTAGTGATGAGGATGAGCGCGCGCTTCTTGACGACCGCGCGTTTCTCCATCAGCGGGTGCGAGAACTCGCCCGCACCGGCCGTGGCCGCGGCGAGCACCTCGTTCATCAAGGAGGCGTAAGGCCGGCCCGCCAGCGCGGCCTGCTGCGCGCGACGCATCTTGGCCGAGGCGACCATCTGCATCGCCTTCGTGATCTGGGCGGTGTTCTTGACCGACTTGATGCGCCGGCGGATGTCGCGTGTGCTGGGCATGGTGG
>CAZOCL010000762.1:0-1800 GCA_964578245.1 uncultured Klebsiella sp.
CCCCCCCCCTTTTTCTTTCCGCCCCCCGGCGGGGGGGGGGGGGGGGGGGTGGCGGGGAAACGGCCGCAGCAGTTCGTGCGGCAGCGAACACCTTGAACACATCCCCCAGCGGTCCCTCCCGATGATAGAACGTCAGTGGCTCCGCCGACCGTGCCGGGTCCAGAAACTGCCGCCCGTGAATCGTGCGCCCATGGACGATCTGCCGCGCGTCGCCATTGGGCGACAACGTCACGCGCGTCACCCCGAAGAAGTTCCGCTCCACGTGCAGCGTCTTGCCAAACCCGCCCGTGAAAAACGCACCGCCGACAAACACCGCCCCCAGCCCAAGCGCAAACCGGCGTGGTGTGTCCACCAGCAGGAAGCAAAGGAACAGCGGCAGGCCGAAAATGACGAGCGACTGAAGTTGATTCGGCACGAGCTTCGCCGGCGGCAGGAACGCGGCGAGCGCGGCGGTGAGCACGGCGAGCGCGGCGGGCCAGGCCAAATCCGATGCTGGATGCTTGATGCTGGATGCCGGAGCGCCGGTTTCCGACCCGGCGTGTTCAGTTGCTTTGTCAGATTCGCGCCGGGTCGGAGACCGGCGCTCCGCTTCCCACCGCAGCCAGCAGGCGGCCATCAAGGCCAGGGGGTATTCCACCACAGAGTTGAACACCACGGGCGCGAGCAGGGAGTTGAAGAGCCCGCCCAATACGCCGCCGAGAGACATCCACAGGTAAAACTCGGTGAGGTGCTCGGGCGCGGGCCGGTCGTCGGCGAGGCGGGCGTGGCAGACCATCGTGGCGATGAAGAACACGCCCAGGTGCAGGCCCATCACCAGCCACGCCGGTTCGCTCAGCCCGGCGCACATCTGGTAGGCGAGCGCCAGCGCCCCGATGGGCAAGGCCCGCGACAGCAGGCGCGCGGAGAAGAGCTGCCGCCGGGCGAAGACGAAGACAAACGTGAGCAGATACAACGCGAGCGGCAGCACCCAGAGCAGCGGCATCGAGGCGACATCCGTGGTGATATAGGTGGTCACGCCCAACAGCAGGCTCGAAGGCACGGCGGCGCAAACAGCCCAGTGCAGGCGACGGACCAGTGTCACCCCGGCAGGCTGTGGCTCCGTCGAACCCCATCGGCCATCTTGCTTTGCATCGGTTTCCGAAATGCCCGCTCCGCTCGCCTCGCTCCGCTCGGAATGGGGCTCGACAGAGCCTCGCCCTGCCGGGCGAGCCAGCTTCGCCCCACACGCCAGCACCAGCAGCGGCATGACCAGGAAGGCGGCAGCCCACAGCCAGGCTTGTTCCCGCAACGGCCAGTTCAGCTCGATGATCAGCGGATAGCCCAGCAGCGCGGTGAAGCTGCCGAGGTTGCTGGCGGCATAGAGGAAGTAGGGATCGCGCGCTCCCGAGTCGGCCGAGGCGGCGAACCACCGTTGGAGCAGCGGCGTGGTCAGCGCCAGCACGAAGAACGCGGGGCCGATGTTCAGGAACAGTTGCAGGAGCAGCCAGGCCGTTGGCCAGTGGAGCCAGGGTCCGGCGGCGGTTTCCTTGAGCTGGATGGGCAGGGTTGCCAGTGCGGCCAGGAGGAGCGCCAGATGGATGTGGAGCTGCCGGCGGGGCGGGAAGCGGCCCGTCAGCCAGTGCGCCATGGCATAGCCGGCGAGGAGCATGGCCTGGAAGAAGACCATGCAGGTGTTCCACACGGCGGGCGCGCCGCCAAGTTGCGGGAGCACCAGCTTGCCGACCATCGGCTCGACCCAGAACAGCAGCGCGGCGCTCCAAAACAGGGTGATGGCGAAGAGTGTGGTCACGCGGCGGACGC
>CAZOCL010000763.1:0-1793 GCA_964578245.1 uncultured Klebsiella sp.
GAAGATGGGGCCGCTGGAGAACATCATGGGCATGTTGCCCGGCGGCGCGGAGATGGCGAAGGGCACGGACTTCGGCAAGGCCGAGAAGGACTTTCGTCGGAAGGAAGGCATCATCTGCGCGATGACGCCGAAGGAACGGCAGAACGTGAACCTGCTCAACGCGAAGCGCCGTCAGCGCATCGCCAAGGGCAGCGGCGTGACCGTGACCGAGGTGAACACGCTGCTGCAGCAGTTCGCCCAGATGCAGCAGATGATGAAGAAGATGTCCAAGTTCTCGAAGATGATGGGGAAGATGGGCGGGATGCCGGGGATGCGGTGAGGAGAGACAGTAATTAGTGTTCAGTAATCAGTAGTCAGTCGTCGTCGCGTGGCTCACTGGTCACTGAATACTGGTTACTGAATACTGCCCCGCAGTTGTGATGACCGGGGGGTGAATTGGGGCCGGATACGGCGAGATTCATTCATCCGACGCATACCCCCTCCCCAATCCTTTCACGCCGATTTTACAGATTTGACGTTGATTTCGCCGGGCCATGCCTCTAGCAGTTTCGACTGGAGTGTAGCTCATTCGCTCCGTTGACATCACCACCATGATCGCCACCCAAATCCGCCAGAAGGACGCCCTCTTCTATTTCGCCTCCTATTCCCCGGAGCAGCTCCTCCAGAAGGTGCGCTTCATCAGCCGCTTTTACGGGGACGAGGCCGGTTCGATCCCCGCCGAGCCGCCGCCGGAGGAGCCGGATGACGTCGCGCAGTTTATCGCCCGGGTCGAGCGCAGTGACGCCGCTTTCCAGCGCGATCTCTCGCACGCGAAGGTCAAGGCCATCCGCAACTTCTACGAGACCGCCGTCACGCAGCCGCTCATTCCGGGCACCGTGCTGCTCTTCACCCCGCAGTCGCTCCGCTTCGACGCCTGGTCGGACGGCAGCGGCGTCGGGCAACTGCGCGAGCCGGACGAGAAGTATCTGATCATTGACGGCCAGCACCGGCTCGCCGCGCTGGAGTTCTACGCGCGCACGCACCCGGAGGAGGCCAAGAACATCCGCGTGCCCTGCATCATCTTCGATGGCCGCAGCGAGGACTTCGCCACCGAGATGTTCGTCATCATCAATTCCACGCCCACCCGCATCAACAAGAGCCACCTCGTGGACCTCTACGAAAAGGTCTCGTGGGCCGATCCCGACCGACGCTTTGCCGCCGACATCACCGAGCAGCTCTACCGCGCTGAGGACAGCCCGCTGCGTTACCGCATCAACCGCCTCGGCGGCCGCAGCCGGCAGGAGAAGTGGATCTTGCAGGCGGAGCTGTTCAACGAAGTCCACCGCTGGATCCGCCAGGAATGGCCGGGCATCCAGACGGCCGGGGCCACCAAGCACCACGCGCATTGCTATTACCTCGCCCTGCGCGACCTGCTCAAGGCCGCCGCCCAGGTCTGGAGCGCCCAGTGGGGCCAGCCCGACTGGATGATCACCAAGCCCGTCACGCTCAAGGCCCTCGTCCGCGTGGCGATGGATCTCACGGCACAGGATCCGTTGCCGGTCGAGGACCGCACGGCGCGCTGGACACAACGGCTGGCTCCGTGGGCGGAACTGGCGGAGGCCTTCCGCGCCGAGGGCTTTTACGCGCGCTTCCCGGCGAAGGGCCAGACCGAGCGTGTGGCTAGCATCCACCGCGAGCTGGCGAGTGCCATCGGGCTGCGCAAGCGGGCGCGGGTGACGGAGTAGCCGGACACCCCGGGGCCGGCGCGGACGCCGGCGATACGGCCCGCGGGACGCGGGCGCTACGTAGCGCCG
>CAZOCL010000764.1:0-1784 GCA_964578245.1 uncultured Klebsiella sp.
GTTCCTTGGTGGCTTGGTTGATGATGGCCATAGGCTATTTGCGCTGGCGCGCGATCTCTTGGGCGATGGTCTGGAGCTGGGGCAGGGGAAGCAAGCTGCCCTTGCGGCTCATCACGGTGAAGAAAATCTTGTCGAGCTTGAAGACGGCCCAGTGGTGGCCGTCCGCGACGAGGGAGATGACCGTGGGCTCGCCGAGCTTCATCTGGCGAGCCTGCTCGCCGGTGGCGGAGAAGAGCTTGGGCAGGGCGTAGGCCAGCAGTTCGGGCGGCAGGATGGCGTGCATCTCGGCGGCGGCCAGGTGGCCCTCCTGCAGCGAGAGCATCGCGCCCGCCACGCCGGGCATCCCGATGACGGCGTGGATGATCTCCGTGGGCGTCCAGTGCGTCTTCTCCGGTTTGCCCAGCGCTTCGCCCAGCTTGGTGTCCACGGGCGCGGGCGCGGCGGGCGCGGGCGGCGGAACGGTGAGCGAGGGCGAGGGAGCGCGGTTGACGAAGGTGGTGGTGGAGCCATCGCCTCCGGCGGGGCGCTTGGTGGCGTCGCCACTGCGCATGTTCGCCATGAACGGCTGCACCAGCACGCGCAGGGGAAGTTGCAGCGACGTGCCATCGGCGACCGAGGGGCCGACCGCCGGGTTCATCCAGCTCCGCAACTGGCCCCAGGTGAAGACGACTTTGCCGCTCTTCATCGCATTGCCCAGTTCCTCGCGCGGGAATTCGACGCTTGCGTGAGGCAGGTCGGCGGCTTCCTTGCGGATGTTTTCCGGCCAGCCGACGGTGAGCACTGAGAGCTTCACCGGCACAGTGTTGGAGGCGGGAGCATCGGCGAAGGAACCTGCGGGCCCGGACGGGGCCGAAACCACTTCGACCGGTGTGGGCGCAGGCTGGAACGTGGTGAAGGTGGTGCTGCCGCTCTTGGGCGCTTCCGGCGCGGGCTGAAAGGCCGGAGCAAACGTGGGTGCGGACGGGCTGGCTGCGGGAGCAAAAAACGTGGTGGCGGACGGGGTGGGCGCGGGTGCGAAAACCGCGGTGGGGACCGGCGCCGGGGGCGGCTCCGGCGCGGGAGCCGGGGGCGGAACGGGAGCCGGGGCCGGGGCTGGCTTGGGCGCGGCGGCAGGATTGCCAAAAAAACTTCCTGCCGCCGGTTCCGCCTTTTGCGCGGTCTTGCGTTTCAGGAGCGGTCCAGCCACGCGGAGCACTTCCGGGAGCGGCAAGTCCACGAGCGCGTCGCCCTGGCCGCCCGGGCTGATGAGACCGGCGGAGGCGGCCGCGCGAAACTCGTCCAGCGTGATGCGCACCGCGCCGGTGGAGAGCTGCGCGAGCACCTTCGCGGTGGGGACATTGATCTTCTCGTCCGGGCCGGCCACGCGCGTGACGAGCGGCTTCAAGGCGGCCGGCAGGCGGTCGAGCACCGCTTTGAGCGAGATGGCGAGCAGTTCAGGCACGGCATCCGCAGGCGGCGCGGCGGGGCCGGCGGGGGTGGCCCCGCCCGTGGCCGAAAGTCCTTTGATGGAGTCCAACATGCGGTCTTGGCGGCGTTTCCGGGCGGGTTTGGCAGCGCGGAAATGCGCTGCGAGTGTTCGCCCAAATCACTTGAAGTGGCAAACAAAAAGCGCACACTGAGGCCCGCGTGGGCACGCAAAACAAAATCCTCATCCTCGACGACGAGGCGCAGTTTCTGGAATTGTGCCAGGAGTTGTTGTCCACGCTTCCGACCAAGCCCGAGATCCGCACCGCCTCGTCGGGCGCGCACGCCATCGCGTTGCTGGAGGCCGAGCCGTATTCGCT
>CAZOCL010000765.1:0-1784 GCA_964578245.1 uncultured Klebsiella sp.
CGCCTCCCTTTGAAATTTGGAGTTTGGAGCTTGTTTGGAATTTGGAACTTGGGATTTGGAGCCTCTCCCACACCCATTCCACTGAAAACAGCGGAGAACCTCCCCCACCTCCCCATCTGTGGTCGGCTTGAATCTGTGGGAAATCCTCTGCCCCGCCTGTCTCGCGGTCACTTTTCCTCCCCCGATTCACGAATTGACATCCCCCCCGCCCCCGCCGACAAATCCCGCCCTATGAGTTCATTGAACGGCCAGATCGCCGTCGTCACGGGTGCGGGTCGCGGCATCGGCCGCGCCATTGCGTTGAAGTTTGCCGCCGAAGGCGCAGACATCGTCTGCGTCTCGCGCACCGCCGAAAACTCCGAGAAAGTCGCCACCGAAGTCCGTGCCCTGGGCCGTCGCGCCTGGGCGCTCGCCGTGGACGTGGCCGACAGCGCCGCCGTGACCGCCGCCGCCGAGACGATCCTCAAGGACGCCGGCAAGGTGGACATCCTCGTCAACAACGCCGGCGTCACGCGCGACGGCCTGCTCATGCGCATGAGCGACGCCGACTGGGACACCGTCATCAATACGAACCTCAAGGGCGCGTTCCTCTTCACCAAGGCCTTCACCCGTTCGTTCCTCAAGCAGCGCTCCGGCCGCATCATCAACGTCGCCAGCGTCGTCGGCCTCATCGGCAACGCGGGTCAGTCGAACTACGCAGCGAGCAAGGCCGGCCTCATCGGCTTCACCAAGTCGGTGGCCAAGGAACTCGCCTCCCGCGGCATCACCGCCAACGTCCTCGCCCCCGGCTTCATCGAGACCGACATGACCTCCGGCCTCAAGGACGACACCAAGACCGCGATCTTGACCCAGATCCCGCTCGGCACCCTCGGCCACGCGGAAGACATCGCCCACGCCGCCGCCTTCCTCGCCAGCCCCGCCTCCCGCTACATCACCGGCCAGGTCCTCGCCGTGGATGGCGGAATGGCGATGTGAGCCGGAGTTCAGTAATCAGTATCCAGTATTCAGTGCTGCTCGACGCCCGAAGCGCGTCGAGGACACGATTGGCGGCTGATTACTGGACACTGGACACTGATTACTTTCCCCCGCCCGTCTTCTCCCTCTCCCTTCCTCGGAGGAGGGGAGAGGGTTGGGGTGAGGGGTAGTCTCCGGCGGCACGTTACCCCTGTGTTTGGAATTGTGTGACCTCGTAACTACACGTTCGCAGGCCGCCTCGGCGCTCCAAACCCCATTTGCGCCCCGGCTGATTACTGAACACTGAACACTAATTACTAATTACTTTTTCCCCGTCCCGTTGCTACCGTTTCGCGCGTGCACATTCTCGTAACCGGCGGTGCCGGCTTCATCGGTTCTCATGTTTGTGAGCGGCTTCTGCGCGAGGGACATTCCGTCTGCGCGTTCGATGACTTGAACGACTTCTACGCGCCCGCCCTCAAGCAGGCGAACCTCCGCGACCTCCAATCCCTCGCGCTCCCATTCACCTTCGTGCATGGCGATCTGACCGACGTGTCAGCGGTGGAGGAAGCCTTCGCGTCCGCATCGTTTGATCAGGTCATCCACCTCGCCGCTCGCGCCGGCGTGCGCCCCAGCCTGCAGCAGCCCGCCCTCTACCAGCGCGTGAACGTCGAAGGCACCGTAAACCTCCTCGAAGCCGCGCGCGCCCGAAAGGTCCGCAAAGTCACCATCGCCAGCAGCTCGTCCGTCTATGGCGTGAACGCCAAAGTCCCCTTCAGCGAGGCCGATCCCATCTTCAGCGCCATCTCCCCCTACGCCGCCAGCAAGCT
>CAZOCL010000766.1:0-1773 GCA_964578245.1 uncultured Klebsiella sp.
GGCACTTCTTCGCGGCGAACAAGCCGGTGGCCAGCGTGTGCCACGGCATCGAGATACTCACCGCCGCCGATGTCATCAAGGGCCGCACCGTCACCACCGTGGCCAAGTGCGAACTGGATGCCCAGCAAGGCGGGGCGAAATACGTGAACCAGCGCGTGGTCGTGGACGGCAACCTCGTCTGCTCCCGCGTGTGGATGGACAATACGTGGCTGCTGAAGGAGTTCATGGCGATGCTCAAAAAATACGTGGGGGAGTGATTTCTAAGGCCATGAAAGAAATTCCAAATTCCAAATTCCAAGCTTCAAACAAGCTCCAAAATCCAAGCTCCAAACTTGTTGAGGGCGCGCCTTGGAGCTTGGAGCTTGGAGCTTCTTTGGGATTTGGAGCTTGGGATTTGGAATTTCGCGGCGACCGCCGTTCGTTCCTCCGCGCGGCTGCGCTGGCGGCCCTCGCTGTTTCAGCGAACGCGGCCGCTCCCGCCCGCCGCGTCGGCCTCGGCTTCAGCCTCTACGGCATGAAGACGTTGCCCGTCGAGCAGGCGCTGCGGGTTTGCTCGGAGGTTGGTTTCAGCGACGTGGAGTTGGCGCTCAACCCGGGCTTTCCTACGGAGCCGAAACTGCTTTCACCAGCCCAACGCAAGGAACTTCGCACTCAGATGGGCGGGCTTGGGCTGCGGTTGTCTGCGTTGATGGACAATCTGAGCCTGATCGCCGACGACAAGGCGCACGCCGCCAATCTGGAGCGCATCAAGGCCGCCGCCGAACTCGCTCATGAGCTAGCTCCCGATGCGCCGCCGGTGCTCGAAACCGTCATGGGCGGCAAGCCCGCTGAGTGGGACAAGGTCAAGGCGCTGATGGCCACGCGCCTGGCCGACTGGGGCCGCGCCGCTGCCGCCGGCAAGATCACCCTCTGCATCAAGCCGCACGTCGGCAGCGCGCCGCATCTGCCCGAGCACGCGCTGTGGCTTCTCGAACAGGTGAAGAACCCGGCGGTGAAGGCGGCCTACGATTTCAGCCACTACCAGCTTCGCGGACTCGACCTCGGCAAGACGTTGGACGCGCTGCTGCCGCACACCGCCTTCATCCATGTGAAGGACGCGATTGGCGAGGCGGCAAAGTTCCAGTTCGCGTTGCCGGGGGAGGGGACCATTGATTACGCGGATTACTTCCGTCGCCTGAAAGCGGCGAACTGGTCCGGCTCCGTCTGTGTGGAGGTGAGTGGCCAGGTCTTCGGCAAGCCGGGGTATGACCCGGTGGCTGCGGCGAAGAAGTGTTACGCGGCGCTCGCGCCGGCCTTCAAGGCGGCGGGGCTTTGAGGCGCAGGCGCGCGGCATTTATGCCGCTTCACCGTCCGAACGCCGATCAACGTGGGTGAACCAAAGCATTGCGCACGTTGAAGCGGCATGAATGCCGCGCGCCGCTTTCAAAGCCGCTTCGCCAGTTCCGCGCTGCTGGCGGCCATGACTTCCTTGTGGAGCGAGTTGCCGTGCGCATCAATCGTGACGACGGCGGGGAAGTTCTCGATCTCCAGTTCCCAGATGGCTTCGGGTGAGCCGAATTCTTCGAGGAAATAGACGTTGCGCACCTGTTTCACGCACTCGGCCAGCACCTGGGCCGCGCCGCCGATGGCGTGCAGATAGACGCAGCCGTGCTCCTTGCATGCAGCGAGTGTCTTGTCGCCCATGCCGCCTTTGCCGATGACCCCGCGCAAACCGAAGTCACGGATGACCTGCCACTGGTAAGGCTCCTCGCGGATGGAGGTGGTGGGGCCGGC
>CAZOCL010000767.1:0-1768 GCA_964578245.1 uncultured Klebsiella sp.
TGACCATTGCCTACAGTGCGCCCTCTTTTTCGAGAAAGAGCAAAATTTATGCGTCGTCCTAAAGGCATCAAGACCAAAAAATCGGTGGCCAAACGGTTCAAAATAACCGGCACCGGCAAGATACTCCGTTCCCACGCAGGCCGCCGCCACCTGCTCTCCACCAAAAACGCCAAGCGCCGCCGTCGGCTCGGCAAGATGGCCCTCGTCTCCAAATCCGACGAGTATCGTATCATCTCCTCCCTGCCCTTCAGCCACTGAGGCTCCTCACTTTAGCTTTCCACCACTACCATGCGCGTCACTAACGCTCCCGCCTCCCGCAAACGTCGTAAACGGACAATCACGGCCGCCAAGGGCTTCCGCCTGAAGCGGTCCAAACTCTATCGCTACGCGGCGGATGCCGTGGACCATGGCCGGGCCTACGCCTACCGCGATCGCAAGACCAAGAAGCGCATCTATCGCCGCCTCTGGCAGGTCCGTATCAACGCCGCCGTGCGCGCCGCCGGTCTGACCTACAGCCGCTTCATGGAAGGCCTGAAGGAAGCCAAGATCGGTCTGGACCGCAAGGTCCTCTCCGACCTCGCCGCCACCGATGAGACCGCATTTGGTGAACTCATCAAGGCCGCGCAGGCCGCGCTCGCCGCCAAGCCCGCCGCCACGCTGGCCAAGGCCTGAACATCAGTTCAACCGCTTTTCGAGCAACGGGCGACCTGCAAGGGCCGCCCGTTTTGCTTTCCCTCATGACCCAAGATAATCACGCTGCCAGAGATTTTTCCTTTGCGTCCCGTGTGCCCTTTCGCGGCTAATTCCCCTGCCCTATGTCACTACTGGCCCAACTCGACCCGTTGAAAGCCGAGGCGCTTGCCGCCCTCGCCGCCGCCACTGACCTGCCTGCCCTCGACCAGACAAAGGGCGCTTTCCTCGGTGGCGATGGCAAGTTCACCGCGCTGATGAAGCAGCTCGGCACCCTGCCCAAGGAAGAGCGTCCCGCCGCTGGCAAGGCCATCAACGCCGCCAAGCAGGAGCTTGAAGCCGCCCTCGCCGCCCGCCGAGGCGACCTCGAACTCAAGGCCGCGATGCCCAAGGAGCCGACCGACTGGTCCCTCCCCGGTCGCCGTCGCGCCCTCGGCAAGCTCCACCCGCTCACCCAGGTCACCGACGACATCGTGAAGGCCTTCCGCAAAGTGGGCTTCGCCGTCGCCGACGGCCCCGAGATAGAGGACGAGTATCACTGCTTCGACGCGCTCAACACCCCCGCCGACCACCCCGCGCGTGACTCGCAGGACACCTTCTACGTTGCCAGCGACAAGCGTCCGTTGCTCCGCACGCATACGTCCTCCGTGCAGATCCGCGTGATGCAGTCGCAGCCCCCGCCCATCCGCATCATCGTCCCCGGCCGCGTCTATCGGCGCGACAACGCCGACGCCACGCACAATCCGACCTTCCACCAGATCGAGGGCCTCTACGTGGACAAGCACGTCACCGTCGGCGACCTCAAGGGCACCGTCGAGGCCGTGTTCAAGGACGTGCTGGGCAGCGATGTGAAACTCCGCTTCCGCCCGCACTACTTCAGCTATACCGAGCCGAGTCTGGAGATTGATTTCACCAACGCGCTCGTGAAGAAGCTCGGCAAGGACTGGCTGGAGATCGCCGGCTGCGGCATGGTGCATCCGCAAGTCTTCGAAAACGTCGGCTACGACCCGGAAGTCTGGACCGGCTGGGCCTTCGGCTTCGGCATCGAACGCATCGCCATGCTCCGCTACGGCATCAC
>CAZOCL010000768.1:0-1761 GCA_964578245.1 uncultured Klebsiella sp.
ATTAGCAAATGCTAATACAGTGTCACGGCTGTTTCGACTTACTGCATATCGGCCACATTAGATATCTAGAATACGCTAAATCACTTGGTACAAGATTAATCGTTACGATTACAGCTGATCAATATGTAAATAAAGGCCCAGGCCGACCGTTATTTAATGAAGCGGATAGATTGGCCATGATTAAAGCGCTTAAATGCGTAGACCATGCGGAAATTAATCACCATCCTACCGCCCTCGAAGCAATCTTCATTCATCGGCCTGATATTTACTGCAAGGGCATCGATTATCAACAATCCACGCCTGAACTGGAATTAGAGCGCCAGGCCGTTGAAAGTTACGGAGGGAAATTATTAATAGCGACAACGCCGAAATGGAGCAGCACCGAGATAATGAGGAAGTTACCTATTTCAATGGATTCATTAAATCAACGCCGCCCAAACATAAGCTAGACACCTCCATGCCTGGGTATAATTTACCGCCCCCGATTGATCCGATCGATTTGCGCGGTAAGCTCAAAGCTGCCACACCCGAAATGATTTTAAACGATTGCAGTTATCTCCGGTCCTACGCCGATAAGATTGCATCGGTAGTCCAGCTTACTAAGGCAACCTGTGAAGGCAAGGAAAAGCATTTACAATTAGCGCTGGATGCTATGCACGCTAGCTTCAAAGAATGCCATGAACGGGGCAACAAGGTAATCCTGGTGGGCAACGGCGGATCAAGCGCTATTTGTTCCCATGTCGCTATTGATATGTGCAAGAACGGGGGAATTAGAGCGGTATCGTTGAATGACTTCCCTAGTTTAACCTGCCTCTCAAACGATTACGGTTATGACCAGGTATTTGCCAAACAAATTGAGTATCATGCTAAGCCCGATGATGTTTTAGTCTGTATTTCAACAGGTGGGAAGTCCACTAACATACTCAACGCCATGAGCGCATTTACACAACTAGGCGGGACTATAACCTATACGTTCAGCGGCATGCGTCCTGACAATCAGCTAAGAACGATGGGGGCTACAAACTTCTACACGCCATCGAATGACTACGGGATTGTCGAGATTGCCCATTTAACTTTATTGCACAGCCTCTGCCCCTGTACTGCATGACCAAAGACGACCTAATCCGATTCGAGAAAGAAGTCGCTGACCGCTTCGAGCGTGGCGAGATACGTGGACCGATACACCTATCCGGTGGCAACGAAGATCAGCTCATCGAGATATTCAAGGACATCAAGCCAACCGATTGGGTTTTCTCAACGTGGCGCAGTCATTATCATGCGCTATTGCATGGTGTACCTGAGCAGTTAGTCATGGATGAGATAATGGCTGGCAGATCGATGAACCTTATGTTCCCTGAGTACAGCTTCTTTACTAGCGCTATTGTAGGCGGTATTTGTCCTATTGCGGTGGGAGTGGCGCAAGCATTAAAGATGCAAGGTTCAGACAGGAAGGTATGGTGCTTCATTGGTGACATGACGGCGACCACTGGCATATTCCACGAAACACGAACTTATGCGGCACGACTTAACTTGCCATTAATGACCTATGTCGAAAGCAATGGCTATTCGACCAATACGCCTACCGAGGAAGCATGGGGCGGTAAATTTACATATCGCCATAATGTTGAGACAAGATGTTATGAGCGCACCTATCCTCATTGCGGAATAGGACGCTGGGTGAATTTCTGAGCTATACCGCAGAACTAACCCGCAGCATGACCATGCTAGCGGAGCACCCCAAGACCCTATTTGTCGGTCAGT
>CAZOCL010000769.1:0-1757 GCA_964578245.1 uncultured Klebsiella sp.
ACCGGCTTCATCTCCGTGGACCTGCGCGGCGACTTCCTCTTCAAGGTCGAGGCCATCGGCGCGGTGAAGGTCGAACTAGGCACGAACACCATCCTCGAATTCACCGGCGACGGCAAGAAGGTCAGCGACCCCACCAAGCCCATCCGCCTGAGCAAGGGCAACAACGCCCTCAAAGTCACCTTCACCAGCCCCGCCACCGGCGACGCCATGCTCCGCCTGCTCTGGTCCGAGAAGGGCTTTCTCTGGGAGCCTGTCAACCTCGGCATGTTGAGCCGCGCCGTGGGCAACGAAGCCCTCGCGCAGCAGAACAAGCTGCGCCTCGGCCGCGAGACCTTCTTCGAGAGCCGTTGCGCGAAGTGCCACACTACCGAGGCCGGCGCACCGGAGCTGACCATGGACGCCCCGAGCTTCGAGGGCATCGGCTCCCGCCGCCATTACGGCTGGATGGCGAACTGGATTCTCGATCCCAAGGCCCAGCGCGCCAACGCCCAGATGCCCAAGCTCCTCCACGGCCCCTCCGCCCAGGCCGACGCCGAGGCCATTGCCGCCTTCCTCGCTTCCCAGACCGGCGCGGCCCCGGCCGGCGAGCCGAAGCGGGACGAGGAGAGCATCGAGGCCGCCAAGAAGCTCGTCGAGTCCCTGCACTGCATCGGCTGCCATAACGTCCCGGACATCGGCGACACGGATGACAAGAAGCTCAACCTCACCCACGTCAACGCCAAGTTCCCGCCCGCCGCGCTGCTCGCCTTCCTCAAGAACCCCGGCGCGAACTACACCTGGACGCGCATGGCCAACTTCCGGCTCAAGGATGCCGAGGCCGAGCAGATCGCGGGCTTCCTCTCGTCCATCGCGCCCATGGTCAAGCAGCCCGGCGCACCGACCGATCCCGCCATCCTCGCGCGCGGCAAGACCCTCGTGCAGACCAGCGGCTGCCTGAACTGCCATGTGGCGGGGACACTCCTGTCCCCGAGCCCCAACGCTGCGCCGAAGCTGGACAACCAGTTCAAGGCCAAGCCGCTCGCCGCCCTCTCCGCCGCCACCTTGACCGGCGGCTGCCTTGCCGAAGCGCCCACGGGCAAGCATCCGCAGTTCACCTTCACCAAGGCCGAGCGTGAGGCCTTGCAGGCCTTTGCCGCCACGGACCGCGCGGCGTTGAAACGTCACGTCCCGGTCGAGTTCGCCGAGCGGCAGTCGCGCCACCTGAACTGCACCGGCTGCCACGGCCAGCTCGACGGCTTCACGCGCTACGAGCAGCTCGGCGGCAAGCTCAAGCCCGAGTGGATGGCGCAGTTCATCGCCGGCGACATCAAATACAAGCCGCGCCACTGGCTCGCGCACCGCATGCCCGTCTTCCCGCGCTACGCCGCCGACTTCGCCACCGGCCTCGCCCTGACGCACGGCCTCCCGCCGCAGACCCCCGCCGAGCCGCCGCTGGACGCCGAACTGGCGAAGGTGGGCCAGAAGCTCATCGGCGTGGAGGGCGGCTTCTCATGCATCTCGTGCCACTCCGTCGGCGCGGTGAAGGCCACGCAGGTCTTCGAGAGCGAGGGCATCAACTTCGCCTACACCGCCGCGCGCATCCAGCGCAGCTACTACGAGCGCTGGGTCCGCAACCCGCTGCGCATCGAGCCGCAGACCAAGATGCCCGTCTATTTCCAGGAAGACGGCTCGAGCCCGCTCCCCGACGTCCTCGGCGGCGACACCGCCAAGCAGCTCGACGCCTTCTGGCAGTTCTTCCGCCTCGGCGACAAAGTGAC
>CAZOCL010000770.1:0-1757 GCA_964578245.1 uncultured Klebsiella sp.
CGGACTCCTCGCGCTTCTGGCCAGCGGACCAGTATCAGCCGGGCAAGAGCCAGCCAAGCTTCGACAAGCAGTTTGTGCGCGACTACCTGGAAACGCTCAAGTGGGACAAGACCCCTCCCGCCCCCGCCCTCCCGCCCATCATCGTCTCCCGCACCCAGGCCAAGTATATGGAGGCCTACGAGCGCCTGACGGGGCAGAAGCTGTGAGCGCCGCCTAGGAGCGCGGCCTTCAGGCCGCAGAAACGTGGGCAGACCACAGGTGGTTCGAATCCTTTCCACCCTTCCGCGGCGTGAACGCCGCGCCCCACCCTCAGTGGCTCGACGTCAGCACCAGCACCTGCTCCAAGGTCGAGATGCCTTCCCGGACCTTGTCGAGCGCCACGCCGCGCAGGTTCTTCATGCCCTGGGACATGGCCACCTTCGCGATCTCCGACGCGCTCGCCCGCGCGATGACCAGCTTCCGGATGTCATCCGTGACCGTCATGATCTCGATGATCGCGCAGCGGCCCGCGTAGCCCGAGTTCTTGCAGCGCTCGCACCCGTTGCCCTTGTAGAGCTGTGCGCCCGCGAAGAACTTCGTGTCCAGATCGAGCTGCTCGAATATCTTCGGCGGGTAACTCACCGGCTCCTTGCACGCCGGGCAGATGCGGCGCATCAGGCGCTGGGCGCAGGCCAGGATCACCGAGCTGGAAATGAGGAAGGGCGCGATGCCCATGTCGTCAAGACGCGAGATCGCGCCGGGCGCGTCATTGCAGTGCATCGTCGAGAGCACCTGGTGGCCCGTGAGCGCCGCCTCGACCGCGATCTCAGCGGTTTCCTCGTCACGAATCTCCCCCAGCATGATGATGTCCGGGTCCTGCCGCAGAATCGAGCGGAGCGCGGCGGCAAACGAAAGGCCGATCTCCTTCTTCACGGGCACCTGGTTGATGCCGGGAATCTGGAACTCGACCGGGTCCTCGACCGTGACAATGTTGTAGTCCGGGTTGTTCAGCTCGTTCAACGCCGAGTAGAGCGTCGTGGTCTTGCCGGAGCCGGTGGGACCGGTGACGAGAATCAGGCCGTGCGGCGCGTCCACGGCGGACTTGAAGCGTTTGAACGAGTCGGCATCCAGACCCAGCTTGTCAATGCTCGCGGTCAGGTTCGACTTGTCCAGCACGCGCAGCACGCACTTCTCGCCATGCACTACCGGCAGGAAGGAAACGCGCAGGTCAATGTCCTTGCCCGAGACGCGCATGCGCATGCGGCCGTCCTGCGGCAGCCGGCGCTCGGCAATGTCCAGGTTGGACATGATCTTGATACGCGAGGTCAGCGCCATCTGGAGGGACTTCGGCGGCGGCGGCATGTCCATCAGCGCACCGTCCACGCGGTAGCGGAGCCGAACCGACTTCTCAAACGGCTCAATGTGGATGTCCGACGCGCGGTCCTTGATGGCCTGGACGAGAATGGCGTTGGCCAGCTTGATGACCGGCGCTTCCTCGCCGGCGGCGGCCAGCTCGTCCGCGTTGACGTTGTCGGCGGCCTCCGCGATGAGTTCCGCCCCTTCGGCATCCGCATCCAGCTCGGCCTGCTGCTTGATGATCTCCTCGATGCCCCCGCCCTTGGAGGTCTCGATGTTGTTGATCTTGTCCAGGATCGCCTTCTCCGAGGCGATCATGGGCGTGACATCCAGCTTGGTGATGCGCTTGACGTCGTCCAGCGCCAGCACGTTCAGCGGGTCCGCCATCGCCAGGAACAGCTTGTTGTCCAGGCGGGAGACGG
>CAZOCL010000771.1:0-1748 GCA_964578245.1 uncultured Klebsiella sp.
CCACGGCGGCGTCGCCGCTGTAGAACCAGCCGTCGCGAATGGCGGCGGCGGTGGCGGCGGGGTCCTTGTAATAGCCGGCCATCACGGCGTTGCCCCGGATGATGATCTCGCCGAGGGACTGGCCGTCGGGCGTGACTTCCTTCCCATTGTCGTCCACTACGCGGACCTCGGCGGCGGCGAGGTATTCGACGCCTTGCCGGGCCTTGATCTCGGCGCGCTGGCGGGCGTCGAGCTGGGCGTGCTCGGGGCGCGGTTCGCTGAGGGTGACGATGGGGGAGACTTCGGTGAGGCCATAGACGTGGGTGATCTCCCAGCCCAGCTCGCCCTCCATGCGCTCGATGGTCGCGGCAGAGGGCGGCGCACCGGCGGTGAGCACGCGCACGCCGCGCGGGGCCTGACGGCGCAGTTCCTCGGGCGCGTTGGCCACGCCGATGAGCACGGTGGGGGCGGCGCAGAAAAGGGTGATGCCTTCGCGGGCGATGGTTTCCAGAATGAGGCGCGGGTCGGCCTTGCGCAGACAGTAATGCGTGGCCCCGACGGCGGTGGTGGTCCAGGCGTAGGTCCAGCCGTTCGCGTGGAACATGGGGACGACCCAGAGGTAGCGGTCCGCGCAGGACATGGGCGTGTGCATGAGGCGGCCCACGCAGTTCAGGTAGGTATTGCGATGCGTGATCATCACGCCCTTGGGATTGGCGGTGGTGCCACTGGTGTAGTTGAGCGAGATCATTTCGCTCTCGTTAATGGGGGCCGGGATGAACTCGGCGGGGGAGGCGGCGAGGGTGGTTTCGTAATCGAGCCAGCCGGGTTTGGAGCCCTCGAAGGCGACGAGGTATTCCACCTCGGGCACCTGGGCGCGGATGCTTTCCACGGCGTCGAGGTAGTCGGAGTGGACGCACACCACACGCGCACCGCTGTGCTGGAGGATATAGGCGAAGTCGGCGGCGGTGAGCCGGTAGTTGATCGGGACCACGACCGCGCCGATCTGGGGGACGGCGTAGAAGGATTCCAGGTGAGCGTGGGTGTTTGGCGCGATGCAGGCCACGCGGTCGCCGGGCCGGACACCGAGGTGCTGAAGCGCGGCGGACCAGCGGTCGCAACGCTCGAAGAACTGGCGGTAGGTGAGGCGCATGGGGCCGTCCACGACGGCGAGGCGGTCGGGGTAGAGGCGGCGGGCGCGGCGGGCGAAGTCGAGGGGCGTGAGCGGGGTTTCCATGCTAGGGCGATGCCGGGGATGATGGGAATACGGGCGGGAAGTGCGAGCGGGAAATTGGGGGCAGTCCATTTGCGTGGCGCAAGTGCGGGGGATGGCGGAGGTGCGAGGATGAAGCACCCAAAGATTTGGGGAAGACAAAGATGGAAAACCACGAATGGACACGAATGAACACGAATGGGGAAACTTACAAAACGAAGCCACTGGGGTGAGCACCACAGAGGCGGGACAGACGCAGAGGGAAGTGACGGGCGGGTCAGGTGGCGATCTTGCGCATGATCTCCGCGCCTTCCACGCCGACGAGTTTCTGGTCCAGTCCGCCGTAGAAGTAGGTGAGCTTGTCGGGATCGAGGCCCATCTGGTGCAGGGCGGTGGCGTGGAGGTTCTTCACATGGAAGCGGTCGGTCACGGCGGAGCCGCCGAGTTCGTCGGTCTCGCCGACGGTCGTGCCGCCCTTGATGCCGCCGCCGGCCATCCACATGGTGAAGCCGTAGGCGTTGTGGTCGCGGCCGGTGCCGGTGGCGTATTCGGCGGTGGG
>CAZOCL010000772.1:0-1743 GCA_964578245.1 uncultured Klebsiella sp.
GGTCTTGTTCATCTTCCAGTTGCCGGCGATGATGAGTTTGCGTTCTTTGTCCATGGAGAAAAGGGTAAGGGTCAGGTCAGAAATTCATCGAACATCTCTCCGTGCTGGTGCTCCGGATTCGGAATCAACTGCCAGCCACGCAGGTCAACGACCCAGTCGAGCCGTTCTAGCGGGATCTGCCCGACGATGTTCGGCAAGGTGTCGGGAACCTCCACCACCTCGAACGTCCCAGAGCGGCCCTTGATTTCGAGATCCACCGGCGAAAACACCGTCCGCTCGACGCTCACATTGGCCATCGTCCGGGACAAGACCTTGCGGGTGGGTCGCAGACCAAGCTCCTTGACGATGGAAGCCTTCAGGTAAAACAGCACGGCCCCCGTGTCCACCAAGGCATCCGCCTCAACCGTGCGCACCGGCTCGCTGCGCTCACCTGACGCGACCCTTTCGAGATCGAACCAGTTGGCGACTTTGATGTGCGTGTTGACCTGTCCCATGAAACGGAAATTAACTTGGTTCGCGCGGGCTGTCACTTGTTCGTCAGCACCGCCACCCCGGGCAGTTCCTTGCCTTCGAGGAACTCGAGGCTCGCGCCGCCGCCAGTGCTCATGAAGGTGACCTTGTCCCCCAGGCCGGCCTTGTTCAGCGCCTTCACGCTGTCGCCGCCGCCGATGATCGTCTTGGCCCCGTTCTTCTGTGTTGCCTCGACCACGGCGCGCGCCACCACATTGGTGCCTTCGGCGAAACGTTTGTCCTCGAACATGCCCATCGGACCGTTCCACAGCACGGTCTTCGCGCTGGTCACGATGTCCGCATACCGGGCCGCCGTGGCGGGACCGATGTCGAAGCCTTCATCCGCATCCGCGATGTCCGCGTCCGCATTCACGCGCGGGTTGGTAAACTCGAAAACCGGCTTGCCCTTCTTGTTGAGCTTGCCCGTGTCCACGGGGGTGGCGACGACGTTGTCGGTGGGCAGGAGAAACTTCACGCCGCGCTCAGCGGCCTTGGCCAGCGCGCGGACCGCAGTGCGGGTCGCATCCGGCTCGACGAGCGATTTGCCGACGCCGTAGCCCATCGCGAGCTTGAAAGTATAAGCCATCGCGCCGCCAATCAGGATCATGTCGGCCTTCTCCAGCAGCCGGTCAATGACCATGATCTTGTCCGACACTTTGGCCCCACCGAGAATCACCACAAAGGGCCGCGCCGGAGTCTCCAGCTCGTCGCCGAGGAACTTCAGCTCCCGCTCCATCAGCAGGCCCGCCGCGCATTGGCCACCACGCGCCGCCACCACACGCGCCACGCCCTCGGTGCTCGCGTGCGCCCGGTGCGCCGCGCCAAACGCGTCGTTGACGTAGATGTCCGCCACCTTGGCAAGCTGGGCGGAGAACGCGGCGTCGTTCGCCTCTTCCTGATCGTAGTAACGGGTGTTCTCCAGCAGGAGAATGTCGCCTTCCTTCAGCGCGCCAACGGTCTGCTCCACCTTCTCGCCGATGCAGTCGTCCACGAAGGCCACCGGACGGTTGATGAGATCGGCCAGCTTGGCCGCAACCGGCCGCAACGACATGGACGCCTCGCGCTTGCCCTTGGGCCGGCCCAGGTGGGCGGCGAGGATGATGCGGGCACCGCCAGCGATGAGCAGATCGAGCGTCGGGAGGGTTTCCTTGATGCGCGTGGCATCATTAATGACCATCTGCCCGTCCTTCTCCTCCATCGGGACATTGTAGTCCACGCGCACAAAGACACGCT
>CAZOCL010000773.1:0-1741 GCA_964578245.1 uncultured Klebsiella sp.
GTCGGTGACGGTGAAGGCCAGCACCGTCCGGGCACGGTTCAGGCTCTCGTGGTCAGGGCTCCAGCCCTCAAAGGCCGGGGCGATGTTGAGGGCGACGGTGCCGCGTTCGGTGAACTTGAACGCGTTGGACAGCAGGTTCTTCAGGATCTGTTGCAGCCGTTTCGCATCCGTCTGCATGGCCCGCGGCAGGTTCATCGCCAGCGCGAGGTCGAACTCCAGCTTCTTCGACTCGGCCACGTGGCGGAAGGTGCGGTCCACGTAGTCCTGCAGGTCGCGGAAGCCGACTTCGCCCACGTCCACGATGACCGTGCCAGACTCGATCTTGGACAGGTCGAGAATGTCGTTGATCAGTGCGAGCAGGTCGTTGCCGGACGAGTGAATCGTCTTGGCGAACTCGACCTGCTTGTCGGTGAGGTTGGTGTCCTTGTTGCGGGAGAGTTCGTCGGACAGGATGAGCAGGCTGTTGAGCGGCGTGCGCAGCTCGTGCGACATGTTGGCGAGGAACTCGGACTTGTATTTCGAGGTGAGTGCGAGCTGCTTGGCCTTTTCTTCGAGCGCCTGGCGGGCCTGTTCCACCTCCCGGTTCTTGCGTTCCACTTCGACGTTCTGATCGGCCAGCAGTTTCGCCTTCTCGGCCAGTTCCTGGTTGGTCTGCTGCAGTTCTTCCTGCTGGCTTTGCAGTTCCTTGGCCAGGGACTGCGACTGCTTGAGCAGGTCTTCCGTGCGGGTGTTGGCCTCAATCGTGTTGAGCACGATGCCGATGGATTCCACGAGCTGGTCGAGGAACGCCTGGTGCGTGGGGCTGAAGCGGTCGAACGACGCCAGCTCGATCACGGCCTTCACCTGGCCCTCGAACACGACCGGCATGACGATGATGTTCAGCGGCGTCGCCTCGCCCAGACCCGAGCTGATCTTGATGTAGTCCTTCGGGGCGTTGGTAAGCAGGATCTTTTCCTTTTCCAGCGCGCACTGGCCGACGAGGCCCTCGCCCAGCTTGAACTTGTTGTCCGCGTTCTTGCGCTCGCGGAAGGCGTAGCTGGCGAGCAGCTTCAGATACGCTTCGTCCTTCGTCGCATCCATCGTATAGAACACGCCCTGTTGCGCGGACACGACGGGTGCCAGTTCGGAGAGAATCAGGCGGCCGACTGTTAGCAGGTCTTTTTGTCCCTGCAACATGCGGGAGAACTTCGCGAGGTTGGTCTTCAGCCAGTCCTGTTCGCTGTTTTTCAGCGTGGTGTCCTTCAGGTTGCGGATCATTTCATTAAGGTTGGCCTTGAGCGCGGCCACCTCGCCTTGCGCTTCCACGGTGATGGACCGCGTCAGGTCGCCCTTTGTCACGGCGGTCGCCACTTCCGCGATTGCGCGCACCTGCGTCGTCAGGTTGGCCGCGAGCTGGTTGACGTTGTCCGTCAAGTCCTTCCACGTGCCGGCCGCGCCGGGCACGCTCGCCTGGCCACCCAGCTTGCCTTCGACACCCACTTCGCGCGCCACGGAAGTCACCTGGTCGGCGAACGTCGCCAGGGTGTCCGTCATGTTGTTGATCGTGTCGGCCAGCTCGGCGATTTCACCTTTCGCTTCCACCGTCAGCTTGCGTTTCAAGTTGCCATTCGCGACGGCGGTCACGACGACGGCGATGCCGCGCACCTGGTTGGTCAGGTTGCCGCCCATCACATTCACGTTGTCGGTCAAATCCTCCCCGGTGCCGGCCACGCCACGCACGTCGGCCTGGCCGCCGAGTTTG
>CAZOCL010000774.1:0-1739 GCA_964578245.1 uncultured Klebsiella sp.
GGAACCGAAGCACGTCATCGAGCGCTACGGCCCGGACGTGACCAAGCCCGGCACTTTCGCCCACAGCGCCCTGCTCGCCCGCCGTCTCGCCGAGCGCGACGTGCGCGTGGTGCAGATCCTCCATCGCGGCTGGGACCAGCACGGCAACCTGCCCAAGGACATCAAGGCCCAGTGCTCCGACGTGGACCAGCCCATCTACGCGCTGCTCTCCGACCTCAAGGAGCGCGGCCTGCTCAAGGACACGCTCGTCGTCTGGGGCGGCGAGTTTGGCCGCACGGTCTATTCGCAGGGCACGCTGAAGAAGGACCAGTATGGCCGCGACCATCACCCGCGGAACTTCTGCATGTGGATGGCCGGCGGCGGCGTGAAGGGCGGCACCGTCTATGGCGAGACCGACGACTTCAGCTACAACGTGGTGAAGGACCCCGTGCACCTGAACGACCTCAACGCCACGCTCCTGCATCTGATGGGCGTGCACCACCTCAAGCTCACCTTCAAGCACCTCGGCGTGGACATGCGCCTGAGCGGCCTGGAGCGCGAGGCAGAGGTGGTCAAGGGGCTGCTGGCGTAAACGGCGAAGCGCGGGCGGCTCGCCAGCCCGGTCCCACGACTGGGCAGAGATGGGCAGGAAAATTAGGGGCAGGAAAATTGGGATAAAATCTTCCTGCCCTTAATTTTCCTGCCCAATTCGGGTGTCTTGCCCGGGAGCAATTAGGTCAGCAACGTGCCATCAATATCCCCGCCTTCGTCATCATCATTCTGATCCCATCTTTCTGACCGCTCCACCTTGAGCACTTCATCGTTGCATTTCCCCCGCCGCCCCCGCTCACAATCCGCCATGCGCTCCACCTGCTTCGCCGTCGTCGCATTGCTTGCCCTCACTGCCTCCGCTGCGGACCTGCCCCCGGGCGTCCGTCGCGTGAAGGTGCTGAACTACCCCGACTGCTTCGAGCTGTCCAACGCGGACACCAAGGTCACGCTCTGCCACCACGTCGGCGGACGCGTGCTGGAGTATTCCCTCCAGGGCAAGAACGCCCTCTATCTCGACCCACGCGAAGAGAAGTGGGGCACGCCCGGCGGACCCAAAGCCCCGTCCAGCGCGGGCCGCTTCGACATCGGCCCCGAGTATCTCATTCCGAAACGTGACACGCTCTGGGCCGGTGCGTGGCAGGCCGAGGCCACCGGCCCGCGCGCGGTGCGGCTCACCAGCCTGCCGGACACTGCCACCGGCGTGCAGCTCATCCGCGAGTTCACGCTCGACGCGAAGACCTCCCACCTCGCGTGCAAGCAGATCATCAAGAACGTCTCGCAGGAGACGAAGCACTGGTCGCACTGGAGCCGCACTTTCGCCGTGCATGGTGGCATCGGCGTGATCCCGCAGACGCCCGACACGCAGCGCTTTCCCACCGGCTTCGTCATGTATAATCAGGGCGAGGAGCACTCCATCATCGTGCGCCCCACCGACCCGAACGTCCGCATGCGCGGCAAGTTCCTCGAAGTGCTCGGCCCCACGCGCCAGCCCAAGCTGGGCTTTGATTCGAACGCCGGCTGGTTCGCCTACGTCATGCCGCACGACCAGGCCTTCGTGAAGCGCTACCCCTCGCCCAAGGACGGCGTGTATCCCGAGGTCGCCGGACTGACGCTGTGCTTCTGGTATCCGCAGGCGAGCTTCGTCCCCGCATGCGAACTGGAGCCGCACGGTCCGCGCAGCAACATCAAGCCCGGCGAATCCGCTTCCT
>CAZOCL010000775.1:0-1727 GCA_964578245.1 uncultured Klebsiella sp.
CTCTTCACATCCGCGTTCACCACCAGGCTGCCCGCCCCCGCGCTCACCAAAATATTCCCGCTGCCGTTGGCCGCCACCGCCAGCCCGTCCGCGTCACTGCCGTTCGTCAACGTCACCCCGCCGTTCACCGCCACCAAGATCACATCCCCGTTGTTCCCCGCCGTCAGATCGCTCTGCACCTGGTCCGTCACCGTCGTGGTCGTGTTGTCCGCCCGCACCTCGGTCACCGTCACGGTCACTCCCGTCACCGTCACGCTGTCGTCTTCGTTGACATAAATGCCCTTCAAGGTCGTCCCCGTCGCCAGCACGCTCAGGTTCGTCACCGCCGTCGTCAGGTGCCGCGCCGCCGTACCCACGGCCTGGCCCGCCTCGATCCGCAGGCCCGTCGCTGTCACGTTCTTCGTCGACCCGCTCGCGTTGATCACCGAGCCACTGGTCGCCACCACACTCACGTTCGTGGCCGTCACATTGCCCAAAGTCACATCGGCCGAGGCCGCCAGGCGCACGCTCGAACCCGTCGCCACCACGGTCGCATCCCCCGCCATCGTCAGGCTGCCACCGGCCGCCCGCACGCTGATCGTGCCCGGCGCACCCGTCGTCACATCCACCCCGCCGTTCAAGCTCACGCCCGCCGAGGCGGTCACCGTGATGTGGCCCGTTCCCGAGCTCACGTCCGCACTCAAGGTCAGGCTGCCCGATCCCGCACCGAGCTCGATGTTGCCCGCGCCGTTCGCGCTCACCACGTCGTTCACCACGAACGAGCCCGTGCCGTTGTTCAACGCCACCGCACCACCCGCCGTCGTCACCACGCCCGCCTGCGCCGCATCCACCACCGGCGTCACACTGGCGCTCGCCGTCACTTGTTGGACCGTCACACTGACCGTGCCGATGACCAGGCCGTCCGTCTCAAACAAACTTACGCCACCCGCACCGGCCCGCGCCGTGAGCGTGGTGATGGTCGTCTCAAGGGCATTGCTGAACTGACCGGCCCCATTGCCCGCCGTCAACCACAAGCCCGTCGCCACCACATCCACCGTCGTATCTTCATTATCCCCGTCCAAGATGTTCCGCCCCGCCAGGAGGCTCACATTGCCCGTCGTCGTGATCACCCCACCCAGCGTGATGTCCTGGTTCGCTGCGATGGCACTCAGCCGGATATGCCCCGAGCCGCTCGTGATGTTGCTCGTGGTGCTCAGCAAAATGCTCCCCGTCGTCGCCAGCAGTTCAATGGTGCCCGTGCTGCCCGTCGTCACATTGGCCCCCGTCGTGAACTCGATCCCGTTCTTCGCCAGCACACTGATGTGACCGCTGCCGCTCAAAATGTCCTCGTTGCTGGTCACGCTGCCATTCAGCGCTTCCACCAGCACGTTCCCCGTCCCCTGGGCGCTGATCACCGTGTCATCCCGGCTCACCACCCCGTCGTTCAACGTGATATCGCCTGTGATGACCCGGATCACGATCGAACCGTTATTGCCCGTCACCACATCGCTCCGGCTCGCCTCCGTCACCGGCGTCAACCCCGCACTCACCGTCACTTGCTGGATCGTCACCGTCACATCGTCGATAATCAGCGTGTCCGTCTCCCGCACGCTCACACCACCCGCTCCCGCCCGCGCCGTCAGCGTCGTGATCGTCGTCTCCACCGGGTTCACACTTGCCCCCAGCACGCCCACCCCATTGCCCGCCGTCAACCACAAGCCCGTCGCCACCACATCCACCGTCGTATC
>CAZOCL010000776.1:0-1714 GCA_964578245.1 uncultured Klebsiella sp.
GGCGGTCTTCTCGGTCTTCTTGTCCTTGAGGTGGATGTCATGCACCCGGCCTTGGTAGGCCGCGAATTCCTTGCCCGCATCAAAGCCCGCGCCGGTCAGATGGCCCACATCCATGCAGACGCCGATGCGTGCATCGCGGTCCTTCAGCACGGACCAGACTTTTTCCGGCGTGCCATAGACCGATTCCTTGCCGTGGTTGTGGATGGCGAGCTTGATGTCGTATTCCTTCACGAGTTCTTCGAGGCCGTCCCAAAGCGCCTTGTCGTTCTTCGGCTCGACAACGATGACCTTGATGCCCATCGCCTTGGCGAAGTCGAAGAGCTTCCGGTTCTTCTCTTTCTCCGGGGAGGTGCCTGCGACGCCGAACGTGTAGAAGTGAATGCCCTTCGCATCGAGGATGGCCTTGCGGCGTTTGGCCTCGTCGAGCGGGCCGTTCGGATCCATGTGGCTGCCGATGGCCTGGAGTTCCTTGATGCCGTGCTTCTCACAGAAGGCGACGACCTCGTCGAACTTCATATTGCGGCAGGTCCAGGTCTGAAGGCCGACCTTCGGCGCGTAGTCCGCGGCCTGGGTGGAGGTGAACAACAAGCTGGTCAGCGCCAGCGCGAGGAGGAATTTGATTTTCATTTGTTTGAAAGAGATTGCCCGTGAATCACTCGAATGGACGCGAGCGATTAAGCCGTGGCGGGTTGATGCGTGTCAATTCGCGTGATTCCCGGACAGCCATCACTTCGCCGGCGTCACGACCAGGTCATCGAACTGAATCGCCGTGCCGGAAAACGGCAGCCCCCAGATGGAGGGGCGCCCCGCTGAAGGCTCGGCAGTTTCCGTGAAGCTGATCTGCCAGGCGTCCGGCTCGGCGGCGCCCTGTGCCCAGACCTTGCCTTCGGCCTTCCACTCGCCGTCCTTGACCTTGCGGATCTGGAATTTCAACTGCGCCCATTCGCCGGACTTCCAGTCAAACGGCACATTGGCCTTCGCCTCTTCGCCCTTGTAGATCTCGAGCATCTTCTTCGCCGGAGAGACCTGCAGCTTGTAGCCGCCCACCCCGCTCAGGCCCACGGCGAGGACGGGATAGCGACGCCCCTTGCCCGTGCCCAGGATGCGCGCCTGCACGCAGAGGCCGTCCTTTTCCGTCGGGCCGAAGAGCACGCCGAACGTGTCCAGCGGGTCGCCGGGCAGTTCGAGCACTTTGCCGCCCGCGGTCTGTCGCACGGCGAAACCGCCATCCAGCACCAGCATCCCGTCCGGCACTTTCTCCAGCTCGGTTTTTTCGAAGTCCTGCGCGTAAATCGCCTTGGCCGCAGACGCGGGCTTGCCCCCGGTAGCCTGGGCCAGCTTGTCCTTCTCCAGATTGGCAGCGATCCAGTTCCGCGCCGTGGAGCTGCCCTTGCCGAAGCCGTCCGGGAGGTCCACGTAGTCCTGCGTCTGGATCGCCGGCGGGGGGCCCCAGTGCGCCGGGAACTCCTTCTTGGGCGCGGCCAGGGCGAACGCAGCGGCGACCAGCAGGGTCAGGAAAGCGTGCTTCATACGTGTGCTTACTATTATTCCCCGAATGGACGAGCGCAACCCTGGAAAAGTTTCGCTTCAGTTCCTGCCCGAAATTCGCGCTTGCACCGGGGCGCGACTCCGCGCAAAAGCTGGCCCGGACATGCCGAAGATCCGCCTCGTCGAAGACAACGAGATGAACCGCGACATGCTCTCCCGCCGCCTC
>CAZOCL010000777.1:0-1696 GCA_964578245.1 uncultured Klebsiella sp.
TCCCCGAGGATGATCCGAAGAACCCCGGCGTGATCGCGGACTGCACGGGCGACAATGCCGGCGACTCGGTCGGGCCCACGGCGGACGGCTTCGAGACCTACGGCGTGACGGGCGTGGCCTTGATCGCGTTCCTCGCCCTGGCCTTGGGCACCACGGAGATTTGCGGCCAGCTCATCATCTGGATCTTCACCATGCGCATCCTGATGGTCATCACCTCGCTGGTCTCCTACGAGGCGAACAAGGTGCTGAGCAAGTCGCTCTTCGGCGACAAGAAGGACTTCGACCTCGAAGCCCCGCTGACCAACCTCGTGTGGCTCACATCCATCGTCTCCATCGTCGTCACCTTCGCCGCCAGCTACCTGCTGCTGGCCAGCTTCAAGGACGGTGCCGGCACGGCCATGCCCGATCTCTGGTGGGTGCTCTCGATCATCATCTCCTGCGGCACGATCGCCGGCGCGCTGATCCCCGAGTTCACCAAGATCTTCACCAGCCCGCACTCCAAGCATGTGAAGGAAGTCGTCACCGCGTCCGACCACGGCGGTGCCTCGCTGAACATCCTGTCCGGGCTGGTGGCCGGCAACTTCTCCGCGTTCTGGACCGGCCTGTGCATCCTGGGCCTGATGCTCATCAGCTACCTCACCGCGACCTACAGCGGCTCGCCGGTGCTGGCATTGATGCCCAAGGAGTTCACGTTCGCCGCGCCCATCTTCGCGTTCGGCCTCGTGGCGTTCGGCTTCCTCGGCATGGGCCCGGTGACCATCGCCGTGGACAGCTTCGGCCCGGTGACGGACAACGCGCAGTCGGTCTATGAACTGAGCCAGATCGAAGGGCGTCCCGGCATCGCCAAGGAAATTGAGCAGAACTTCGGCTTCAAGCCCGACTTCGAGGACGCAAAGCTCCAGCTCGAGAAGGGTGACGGCGCGGGCAACACCTTCAAGGCCACCGCCAAGCCCGTGCTCATCGGCACCGCAGTCGTCGGCGCGACCACGATGGTCTTTGGCATCATCATGCTGCTGGAGAAGGAATTTGGCGGCGCAGTGGCGAAGCTGAGTCTGGTTCAGCCCGAGGTCATGCTTGGCCTGCTCATGGGCGGATCGGTGATCTATTGGTTCACCGGCGCGAGCATGCAGGCGGTCGTGACCGGCGCGTATCGCGCGGTGGTCTTCATCAAGGAGAACATGAAGCTCGACGCCGCCACCGCGAGCATCGAGGACAGCAAGAAGGTCGTGGAGATCTGCACCATCTACGCGCAGAAGGGCATGGTGAACATCTTCATGGTCGTGTTCTGCTTCGCGCTCGCGCTGCCGTTCTTCAACCCCTACTTCTTCATCGGCTACCTCGTCGGCATCGCGTTCTTCGGCCTCTTCCAGGCCATCTTCATGGCCAACGGCGGCGGCGCGTGGGACAACGCGAAGAAGATCGTGGAAGTGGACATGCGCGCCAAGGGCACGCCCCTCCACGCCGCCACGGTCGTGGGCGACACCGTGGGCGACCCGTTCAAGGACACCTCGAGCGTCTCGATGAACCCGGTGATCAAGTTCACCACGCTCTTCGGCCTGCTGGCGGTGGAGATCGCCGTGGAGATGAAGAAAGCCAGTCCCACCGGCTACACGAACTACGTCATCGGCGGGTTCTTGTTCCTCGTGGCGCTCTTCTTCGTCCACCGCAGCTTCTACGGGATGCGCATCCCCGAGGC
>CAZOCL010000778.1:0-1694 GCA_964578245.1 uncultured Klebsiella sp.
GAATCGCGCCTCGACCGCCCGAGGCTCGCGTTCCATCAGCTCGCGCCCCTGGGCCTCGGCCGCCTCGATCTGTGCGTCAGTCAGCGCCATGGATACGCTCCCATTCCGCCAAAAGGCGGGCTTGGTGTTCCGCCACCTCGGACATGAGGCGCCGGAGATCAGCGCGGCTGATGCCAACGCTGGAGATCAGCTCGGGCGCCCCGTCTTCCCCGCGCAGGTTGATCTTGGCTTGGCCCGGGCCGGTCACATGGACATGCGCCGGCTCATGGTCGAGCGTGTAGATCACCAGCCGAAAGCCGCGCGAGCGGTGGACGACCACCATCCCATATAACCCTTCTGTTGGGTTTTTGCACCCCGATAAGCTGACAGTGGCGCAGCGTCGTTAGCTATGTGTTAACGTGCCAACGTGCTATCGTGTCAACACGCCGACACGGAGAGGCCGTCATGCAGACCGTCGCGATCGTCAGCCAGAAGGGGGGCGCGGGTAAAACCACCCTGGCGCTTCACCTCGCCACGGCGGCGCACGCCGCCGGCATCGTCTCGCTGATTCTGGACGCCGACCCCCAGGCGACGGCCAGCCGTTGGAGCCAGTGGCGCGACGGCGCCGAGCCCGACGTGATCGACTGCGCCTCCCCTCCCCTGCTCGCCAAGAAGCTGGACCAGGCGGCCGAGCTGGGCGCCGAGCTGGCCGTCATCGACACACCCCCTCACGCCGACAGCATGAGCGCCGCCGCCTGTCGGGTCGCGGACCTGATCCTCGTTCCCTGCCGGCCCCGGGCCTTCGACCTCGATGCGATCCAGACGACAGCCGATCTGGTGAAGGCCAGCGGCAAGCCTGGCTTCGTGGTGTTCATGGCTGGGCCCCAGCGGGCGATCCACCTCTACAAGGAGGCGGCCGAGATCGTCGCGGGATTTGGCCTAGCCATTGCTCCGGTCGTCCTCAGCGAACGGGCCGCCTACCACCATGCGACCGGAGCGGGAAAGACCGCGCAGGAGCTGGAGCCCGGCGGTCGGGCGGCCGAGGAAGTCGCCGCCCTCTGGGCCTGGGTCCGTCAACGTGGCAACGTGTTGACGCGTAAACATGTTAGCAAGGAGGCCGCCGCGTGAGCCGGTTTCAAGGTCTGAAGCAGACGGCGGCGGGCAAGAGCGCGCCGGCCGTCGCTCTGGCGCCGGAAGCGCCTCGCGGGGCCACGATCGCAAAGGCCCGGGAGAACAAGAAGCTGGTCGGCGGCTACTTCAGCACGGACGTGCGCCGGGCGCTGCATCAGCTCTCGCTGGACGAGGGGACGACCATCCAGAGCCTTATCGGGGAGGCGTTGGACCTCCTCATGCGCTCACGGGACAAGCACCCTTTCGGCGAGCGATAGTCAACACGTTGGGGTGTCAGCGCGTAAACGTGTCAACACTGAAGCCGGGGGAGGGGTTATGAGCGAACGTCAGACAAGCGCTCACCGGCGGCGGCGGGGCGATGTCGCCTCGCCACAGGATCAGCTCGACCTTTTCGTGACGATCCCCGGGGACCTGCCGACCCACGACCAACAGGAGATGATGGAGCGGCCGTTCTTCAGCCTCTCCAAGCAGCGGCGAACCGAGGCGATCGACTACGAGGTCCAGAACGGCGCCACGACGATATCGGTCAACGTCACGGCGCCGCCGGAGATTGGGATCGCCACCATTTGGGACTGCGATATCCT
>CAZOCL010000779.1:0-1691 GCA_964578245.1 uncultured Klebsiella sp.
AGTATTCGTGCAGTTCCTTGCGCACGGCGGCCTCGGTGCGCGGCCAGGGCAGGAGTGCTTCATCGCGGACCGTCATGTCGCCGTTGTCGAAGGGATGCTGCGGCAGGAAGTTCTTCGGCAGCGGGATCTGATCACGCTGGTAGAGGTCCATGTATTTCTTGTCCGCCACGCGCGGGTCATGGGGATTGCCAAAAGCGAGATACATGAAGAAGGGGCGCGGGTCCTTGCGGTCCTTGAGGAACTTCGTCACGTCATCCGCGATCTGCTTGCCTGGCTCGCCTCCGGTGCGGTCGGCGTCTTCCTTGATGTAGAGGTTGTGCTCGAACTTCGCCTGGATGAGCAGGGCGGTGTTGCCGCGTTTGCCTTCGTGGTAGGTCTCGTAACCGGCATCCTTCATCGCCAGCGGCCAGTTCGGTCCGTCCCCGGGCGACAGCATGCCCTTCGCACCCTGCGGCGGCTGAAAATCCTTCCAGCGGAAGTAGGCGTTGCCGCTCAGGAGCATGTTGCGGCTGGGCGTGCAGACCGCGCCAGAGTTGCCGCCGAGGCAGTAGGCATTGCGCAGGATGAAGCCCCGGTTGGCGAGGGCATCGAGCGTGGGCGTCTTCACCACCGGATTGCCCAGCGCCGCGACCGAGTCCGCGCGCATGTCATCGGCGAAGAGGAAGAGGACGTTCGGCTTGGGGGCGGCCTGGCTGGTGACGGAGAGCAGGCCCAGCAAGGCCACGAGGCCGCGGAGGTGACGGAGTTGCATGGGCCGATATTACGCCCGCAAAGCCAGTTGCCAAGCGCGGGCGGTTTTGCCAACACTTCCGGCCTCGATTGGCTGCTTCCTCACGGCACTGATGCCGCCGGGCGCCGCCGTCCCCCAACAACATGAGCAATGGTTTGAACATCAAAAAAGACGGCGCGCTGGATTTCCTGTCCCTCGGTGCCCTCGTCCACCGCCTCGATCCCGGCATCATCCCGTTCCGCAAGGCGTCGCACTGCGACATCCATGTGAGCGGCGGTGAATTCAACGTGTCGGCGAATCTCTCCGACTGCTTCCGCCTGAACACGGGCGTGGCGAGCGCGATGGTGGATTACCCGATTGGCGACCTCATCGCCGAGCGCGTGCGCGCGATGGGCGTGAAGCCCTTCTACAAGCGGTTCAAGCACGACGGCGTGCGCGGGCCGAACATGGCCACGGTCTATTCCGATCGCGGCCAGGGCGTGCGCGCCCCGGTCGTCTTCTACAACCGCTCGAACGAGGCGGCCAGCCAGCTCAAGTCCGGTGACTTCAACTGGAACGAAATCTTCGGCGCGGGCGTCCGCTGGTTCCACAGCGGCGGCATCTTCGCCGCGCTGTCCGAGACGACCGGCGAACTCATCATCGAGGCCATGAAGACGGCCAAGGCGCACGGCGCGATCACCTCCTTCGACCTGAACTACCGTCAGAAGCTCTGGGACATCTGGGGCGGCCAGAGCAAGGCCGTGGATGTGCTCGCGCGCATCGTCGAGCATGTGGACGTGCTCGTGGGCAACGAGGAAGACCTCCAGAAGGGCCTCGGCGTCGAGGGGCAGGACGTGGAGAGCGCGTCGAAGCTCGACCCGTCGGCGTTCTACGCAGTCATCGAGAAGGCCACGAAGAAGTTCCCGAACGTGAAGGCGGTTGCCACCACGCTCCGGGAAGTTCACTCCACCAACCGCCACAC
>CAZOCL010000780.1:0-1689 GCA_964578245.1 uncultured Klebsiella sp.
GCGTTCGTCAATGCGCCGAGCTGCACGCCGTGCCGGAGTTCGCTGCTCTCGGGCCGGTATTTCTTCCAGACGGGGCGCGGGGCGATTTTGCAGGGGGCGGTGTGGGATGAGAAGATTCCCACATTCCCCCTGCTGCTGCGGGATTCGGGATACCACATCGGCAAGAGCTTCAAGGTGTGGAGTCCCGGCACGCCGGCGGACGCGGGCTTTGGCGGACAGGCTTACGCGTATCAGAAGGCCGGCAACGCCTGTAACAACTTCTCCGAGGAGGCCACCGCGCGCGTGGCCAAGGGCATGGCGGTCGCGGCTGCGCGTGATGAAATCCTGGCGCAGGTGCGCGGGAACTTCGATGACTTCCTCGCAGCGCGGAAACCCGGCCAGCCGTGGCTCTACTGGATGGGCACGACGACGACGCATCGCTCGTGGGTCAAGGGCAGCGGCAAGAAGCTGTGGGGCATCGAGCCGGAGGCGCTCAAGGGAAAACTGCCCAAGTTCATGCCCGATGTGCCCGAGATCCGCGAGGACGTGGCGGATTACCTCGGCGAGTGCCAGGCGGTGGACGCCTATGTGGGCGTGCTGCTCAAGCAGTTGGAAGCGGCGGGCGAGCTGGAGAAGACGGTCATCGTGCTCAGCGGCGACCACGGAATGCCGGGCGTGACCAGTGGCAAGTGCAACCTCTACGACCACGGGACCGCGGTGTCGCTCGTCGTCCGCTGGCCGGGGGCGAAGCCGGGCCGCGTGCTCACGGACCTCGTGCGCCTGCCGGACCTTTGCCCGACGTTCCTCGAAATCGGCGGCGTGAAACCGCCGGAGAATCTCTATGGGAAGAGCCTCGTGCCGTTGCTCAAGTCGGACAAGGCCGGGCTGGTGGATGCGGGCCGCGACTGGTCGGTATCGGGTCGCGAGCGGCATGTGGGTGTCGCGCGCGAGGGCAATCTTCCGTATCCGATGCGTTCGCTGCGCACGCCGGATTTTCTCTACATCCGCAACTTCGCGCCGGACCGCTGGCCGATGGGCGCGCCCTACGATGCGACCGAGTCCTCGCCGGACTTGAAGCGCGTGGACAACGACACGCGCGCGGCGTTCCCCGACATGGATGCGAGCCCGACGAAGACGTGGCTCATCGCGCACCAGCACGAGGCGCAGTGGAAGTGGCACTTCGACCTCGCCTTTGCCAAGCGTCCCGGCGAGGAGCTTTACGATCTGAAGAATGATCCGGACCAGGTGAAGAACCTGGCTGCTGATCCAGCTTTCGCCACGCAGAAGGGCACGTTGTCCGAGAGGCTGATGAAATTGCTCAAGGACGCGAACGACCCGCGCGTGACGGGCGACGGGAGCACGTTCGACAAGCCGCCGTTCAGCGACCCCGAGCAGGTGGGGAAGGCGAAGAAGAAGGAGAAGTAGCTGGCGTGCGGTCGGACCGTGTCTGAAGTCAGGGGTTTAGC
Source organism: uncultured Klebsiella sp. (assembly GCA_964578245.1). Taxonomy (GTDB): domain Bacteria; phylum Verrucomicrobiota; class Verrucomicrobiia; order Limisphaerales; family SXTU01; genus SXTU01. The sequence continues at coordinate 1,446 of CAZOCL010000780.1, forward strand.
CGGATCGGGCCGAGCACCAGAAGCTTCGCGTGCGGCCTTGCCGTGCCACGGCGGGCGTGGCATTGGGAGGCGAAGATTAACCCAAACTCCGAAGTTGAAACTGCGGATTGCGCGGATGACACGGATGGGAAGGGCTATCCAGCGCTGCGTTGCGGAAGCAATCCAGCCAGTGGCGAGCTTGCGCAAGGGGTTCCATATCCGCGTCATCCGCGTCATCCGCGGTTTCCCCTTCGGAATTCGGGTT
>CAZOCL010000781.1:0-1689 GCA_964578245.1 uncultured Klebsiella sp.
TGCTGGACTTCATCCGCGAGACGAAGTTCGAGCGCCTCGGCATCTTCGCCTACTCGCAGGAGGACGGCACCATCGCCGGCAAGATGACCAGCCAGCTCACGGACAAGGTGAAGCAGCGCCGCCGCGAACTCGCCATGGCCGCCCAGCACGAGGTCGCCCGCGCCGTCTCGGAAAGTTTCATGGGCCGCACGCTCAAGGTGCTCATCGAGAGCGAGGCCTCCGCCAAGGAGCTCAAGTCCGCGAAGGTCGCCTCCTGGGAACACGGCCTGATCCGCGGAGCCGACGAAGACCTCGCGCAGCTCAAGGGCCGTTATCTCGTTGCCCGTGGTGAAGCCGACGCCCCGGACATTGACGGCCGCGTCTATGTGCGCGGCAAGCTGCCCGTGGGCGGCTTTGCCAAGGTGAAGATCATCGGGCACACGGACTACGACTTGATGGCGGAGGCGGTTTGACGCGAAGGCGCAAAGACGCAAAGCGGGAAGAAGTCATTTCTTCAGGCTCAAACTAAGCCACCTCGCACCCTTTCCTGCTTTGCGCTTTCGCGCCTTTGCGTCAAGCTCGCGCCCAGTATGGACGAGAACGCCATCAGCAAGGTGATCGTAGACAGCGCCATTGAAGTTCACCCCGAACTCGGCGGACCGGGACTTCTGGAAAGTGTCTATGAAGAGGCCCCCGCCTGTGAGCCAAACTCGAATTCCGAAGCAAGCGAATGCCGACGGCGAGGAGCGCGGCCTTCAGGCCGCAGAGACGTGAGCACTCCCAGGGCGGTTCGAGCGCACTGTTCCAGTCGCAGCCTTCTGCGGCGTGAACGCCGCGCCCCGCTCCAGTTAATTTACCTGCGGCTCACCAAACTCAAGCTTGGCCTCGTCATCAATTTCGGCGAACAATTCCTGACGCACGGAATCCACCGTGCCGTGAACGGCCTATGACCGCCCAGTTTCTTATTCTTTGCGCCTTTGCGCCCTTGCGTCAGTCCGCCTCGTGAACCTCCCTAACAAACTTACTGTCTCGCGCTTTGTCCTCACGGGCTTGTTCCTCGTGGCGATCTTCTCGCGCTCGCCGGTGAACGACACCATCGCGCTGATTCTCTTCAGCATCGCGAGTCTGACGGACTACTTCGACGGCAAGATCGCCCGCGAGCGCAACCTCATCACCAACTTCGGCATCTTGATGGACCCGCTCGCGGACAAGATCCTCACCTGCTCCGCCTTCATCGCCCTGGTCGAACGCAGCAAGTTCAATCCCGACCGCTTCGGCCTCCCCTCCGAGGTCAATGTCGAGGCCTGGATGGCGGTCGTCATCGTGTCCCGCGAGCTGGCCATCACCGGTCTGCGCCTGCTCGCGGCCTCCAAGGGCGTGACCCTCGCCGCCGAGCGCTATGGCAAGCACAAGACCATCTCGCAGATCGTCGCCATCATCGCCCTGCTGGTGCTGGACGCGCATGGCGAATGGTGGCCCTGGCTGCGCGACCTCTTCGGCCTGCTCATGCCCTGGTTCGCGCACGTCTCCCTTTGGGTGACGGTCCTGCTCACCTTCACCTCCGGCGTGATCTACCTCTGGAAGAACCGGCAGATCTACCTCGAAGACATGTGATGCCAATTCCCAATGACTACCGGCGGAAAACCTGACGGACTGCGACGCACCTCTTCTCCCTCTCCCTTCCTCGGAGGAGGGGAGAGGGTTGGGGTG
>CAZOCL010000782.1:0-1687 GCA_964578245.1 uncultured Klebsiella sp.
GTGTGAGCAAATGAATCCCTCGAGGCAACGGTGCAATGCGACCGTCTTGGACTGCGGTGGCAAGCGAAGCGCGACGCCGCTTTGGAGCCCCGCGGAGCGGCCCGTGAGGCGGACACTCCTGTCCGCAGTGGATGAGAAATTCCGCTCCACCAAAAAGGGGACAAGAGTGTCCCCTTCACACAGCCCCGCTCCGCGGGAAGGGAAAGCGCCGTCGTCGCTGCGCTCTGCCGGCGCAGTCCATGACGCACAGCGGCCATCGCTGCCCGCTGTGCACTCGTTCACTGCTCAACCTGCATGCGGGACAGGAGTGTCCCGCTCACGGCTGCTTGTTCTTCTTCTCGCCTTTGGCCGCCGGGTCCACGGGCGGCAGACGGCCGGCACTGCGGATCTTCTCCAACTGCGCGACCATTTCCGCGACGCGCTGCGGTTGCTCGGCGGCGAGGTTCTTGGTTTCGCCGGGATCGGTGGCGAGGTCGTAGAGCTGGCCGCCGGGCTCGTTGCCCGTCTCGGTATTCGTGTTGGCGGAGCGCTTGGGACCCTGGCTGGTGCTGATGTATTTCCAGTTGCCCGCGCGCAAGGCCAGCACGCTCGCACTCGCGACGTGCACCTCGCGACCCTTGGTGGAATCACCCAGCAGCGCCGGGAGAATGTTCTGGCTGTCGCGCGGCTCGGCCAGCTTCGCGCCCGCGAGTGCGGCGAAGGAGGCGTGGAAATCCACTTGCGACACGAGGGCGTCCGACACGCCAGGCTTCACGCGGCCCGGCCAGCGCACGATGAAGGGCACGCGGGTGCCGCCCTCGAAGTTGCTGTATTTGCCGCCGCGCCACGGGCCCGCGGCCTTGTGCGCGCCAAGCTTGGCGACCGCGTCATCCTTGTAGCCATCGTCAATGACCGGGCCGTTGTCGCTGCTGAAGACGATCATCGTCTTCTCGGTGAGCTTGAGGCGGTCGAGCGTGGCGAGCAGCTCGCCGACGCACCAGTCCATCTGCACGATGGCGTCACCGCGCGGGCCCATGCCGGACTTGCCCACGAAGCGCGGGTGCGGCACGCGCGGCACATGGATGTCCTGCGTGGCGAAGTAGAGGTAGAAGGGCTGGTCCTTGTGCTGCTCGATGAAGCCGATGGCCTTGCGGGTGAAGATGTCCGCCATGTCCTCATCTTTCCAGAGCGCCGCCGTGCCGCCCTTCATGTAGCCAATACGGCTGATGCCGTTGATGAGCGCCATGTCGTGCCCGTGGCTGGGATGCATCCGGAGCATTTCCGGATTCGCCTTGCCGGTGGGCATCCCGGGGAAGGGCTTTTGGTAGCTGACCTCGATGGGGTCCTTCGGGTCCAGGCCGGCCACGCGGCCGTTCTCCACATACACACACGGCACGCGGTCACCCGTGGCGGCCATGATGAAGCTGAAGTCGAAGCCCACCTCGCGCGCACCGGGCTTCACCTCGCCGTTCCAGTCGGGTCCGCTCTGGGGTCCGAGACCGAGGTGCCACTTACCGATGGCCCCGGTTTTGTAGCCCGCGCCGCGCAACGTGAGTGGCAGCGTCCCGCGTTCGGTTTCGATCACGAGGCCGGCGTCGCCCGGCAGCACGCCGGTGCCGCGCTTGCGCCAGGGATATTCACCAGTCATCAGCGCGTAGCGTGACGGCGTGCAGGTGCCGGAGGTGCAATGGCCGTCCGTGAAGCGCAG
>CAZOCL010000783.1:0-1683 GCA_964578245.1 uncultured Klebsiella sp.
CGGCAGATGTTAGAAATACGGTAGATATCCTTTGGTACAAGAAAGACGGCTCTGCGTCAGGTGTATCAGCTTCAACCAATGTTTATGACGATTCTGCAACCAATCCAACTTCTTGGGCTGAGAAATGGTATCAAGCCACCAGCCCTTCCGACGCTGCTTTCGCCGCCATTCGATTAACAGGCTGTCATTCATCTGATGCGACTTCAGGCACCACACGTTTCGATCAAGTATTCTTTACAGATTTTGTCCATAGTCGCGGATTAGTTTCTTCTCTTACATTTACTTCGGCAACCCCATTAGTATTCGAGGGAACAACTGCTGACGCCTTTGAAACCTCCATTACTGTTACCGACCCCACCGCAGACAGAACTCAGACTATCCATAATTCCACTGGCACATTTCTTCTTCATAACGCTACGCACGGTTCAGAAGAATTTACTGCAGGAGGAAATCATACGGTAGCAGCCGGTGTTGGTGTGTTATGGATTACTGCGACCGCTGCCGGTGGAGGCGGGGGTGATTCTAATACAGGTTCCGGTGTTGGCGGTTGCGGTGGTGGTTCTGGTGAATGGTGTTTTCGTAAGCAGATTTTAGTAACTCCTGGTGAAGTGATTGCTGTGACATTGGGAGCTAATGGCGCTGCTTCCGCAGGATCAGGATCAGGTGACGGTGGAACGGCGGCTGATACGACTTTCGGTTCTTATATTACATTAGACGGCGGACATGGCGGCGGAGCGAATGGCGGAACACCCGGTGCCGGTGGAACGGGGAACGGGCATTTAAAAGGAAAAGCGGGTGGTGATGCTTCCGGTAGCGCGGGTGGCGCGGGTGGTGCGCCCGGTGCGTTCATTCCTTCATTAAGTAATACAGGTGCAGGCGCTGTAGCCGGATACACCGGAATATTTGGAGTAGGTGGTAGCGCGCCAGCAGCGACCGCCGTGGGTGGTGGAGGTGTTGGTTATGGCGCTGGTGGTTCCGGTGGATCAGGTGGTAACTCAGCCGGTGGAGCCGGTGCCGCTGCTTATCTCATTGTTGAATGGTAGATGAGAATTACGCTTCCGTTAAACGGCCCAACTAAACAGGACCGATCTATACAAGTTAATACGCAAAGATCGATCAATATCTACCCTTCCATTAAACAAGGCGATGCGAAGTCGGATATTGTTTCTTATTCCCACCCCGGTCTTTTAGTGACGACGATTGCCGGTCTAGGGCCGCACCGATGTAATCCGGTAAAGTTTAATGACAAATTTTGGTGGGTATCGGGATCGGAGTTAATTTCTCAAGACACTACCAATGTATTTACGACGGTAGGAACCTTATTAACATCAGGTTCGAGAGTCGTCATGGTGGCCGGACGTAACTATTTAGTCCTAGTAGATGGAACTTATGGATATTATTGCGATGGTACGACGTTAACGAGAATCACGGACGCTCAATTCCCATCCGGTCCAACACACGTCACTTATTTAGATGGATTCTTCCCGGTTAATCAATCCACCACGGATGATTTTTATATCAATGAGCTGACGGAAGATCCCACGTCATGGTTAGCATTAGATTTTGAAACGGCTTCTGCCAGTCCTGATAAGACTCGCGCTTTGATAGCTAATTCAAAAGACTTATACATATTAGGCGAAGACACGGTTCAGCCTTATTTTAATTCAGGCAATGCCGATTTCC
>CAZOCL010000784.1:0-1673 GCA_964578245.1 uncultured Klebsiella sp.
CCGCCGGGAGGCGACCCTAGACCGCACATGAAACGCACGCATCACTGCAACGAATTGCGCCCGGAACACGCCGGGCAGACCGTCACTTTGACCGGCTGGTGCCACTCCCGCCGCGACCTCGGCGGCGTCCTCTTCATTGACCTGCGCGACCGCGAGGGGCGCACGCAGACGGTGTTCGACCCGCAGGATTTGGCCAAGGATGTCTTTGATACAGCCACGCATCTGCATGCCGAGTCGGTCATCGAGGTGGTCGGCAAGGTGCGGGTGCGTCCCGCCGGCACGAACAACGACAAGATCGCCACCGGGCAGGTCGAAGTGCTCGTGAAGGAGCTGCACGTCCTCAACCACGCCGAGGTGCTCCCCTTCCCCGTGGACGATCCCGAGGTCGCCAACAAGGTCAACGAGGAGCTGCGCCTCCAATACCGTTACCTCGACCTCCGCCGGCCCGAGATGGCGCGCAACCTCCGCGTTCGCTCGAAGGTGGCGACCGCCACGCGCGTGTTCATGGATGAGCAGGGATTCCTCGAAGTCGAGACGCCTACGCTCTTCAAGTCCACGCCCGAGGGCGCACGCGAGTTCCTCGTGCCGAACCGCCGCGAGCCGGGCACCTTCTACGCGCTGCCGCAGTCGCCGCAGCAGTTCAAGCAGATCCTCATGTGCGCCGGCATCGAGCGCTACTTCCAGCTCGCCCGTTGCTATCGCGACGAAGACCTGCGCGCCGACCGCCAGCCCGAGTTCACGCAGGTGGACATCGAGATGAGCTTCATCGAGCGCGAGGACATCTACGCGCTCATCGAGGGCCTGCTCAAGCGCGTGTGGAAGACGGCGCTGAACATCGACATCCCCACGCCCTTCAAGCGCATCAGCTTCGAGGAGGCGCTGAACCGCTACGGCATTGACAAGCCGGACACGCGCTTCGGCATGGAACTCGTGGACTTCACCGAGGATTTCCGCGCGAGCACGTTCAAGGTCTTCAGCGGCGCGATTGCCAACGGCGGCGTGGTGAAGGCCATGAACGCCAAGGGCATGGCCGGTGCAACGCAGGGGCAGATCGAGACGATGACCGAATACGCCAAGAGCTTTGGTGCGAAGGGCCTCGCCTACATCAAGGTGGAGAACGGCGACTGGAAATCGCCCATCGTGAAGTTCTTCAGCGAGGCCGAGAAGACCGCCCTGAAAACCAAGCTGGCCATCGAGGAAGGCGACTTGATCCTCTTCGCCGCCGATCAGTGGCTCAACGCCTGCGAAATCCTCGGGAAGATCCGCCTCTACTGCGCCGACGTGCTCAAGACGCAGGGCAAACTCGTCATCCCGGCCGACCAGTTCAATTTCCTGTGGGTGATCGAGTTCCCGCTGCTGGGCTTCGACCGCGAGCTGAACCGCTGGTATTCCAGCCATCACCCGTTCACCGCGCCGGTGACGGAGGACATCCCGCTGCTCAAGACCGACCCGAAGAAAGTTCGCGGCCAGCACTACGACATCGTGGTGAACGGCGTGGAACTCGGCGGCGGCAGCATCCGCATTCACCAGCCCGCCGTGCAGAAGACCATCTTCGAGGAACTCCTCGCGATTCCGCCCGACGAGACCAAGCTGCGCTTCGGCTACATGCTGGAGGCGTTCAAGTATGGCGCGCCCCCGCACGGCGGCATCGCGCTGGGCTTCGACCGCCTCAT
>CAZOCL010000785.1:0-1668 GCA_964578245.1 uncultured Klebsiella sp.
CCACGTCCGGCCGATCGCCGGCATTCCTTTCATGCCCTCCGCCGCCATGGAGGCCGTCGAGCACGTCGAGAAGGTCCGCGTCAACCCGGGCAATTACGCCGACAAGAAGAAGTTTGCCGTCAAGGAATACACCGACGCCGACTACGAGCAGGAGCTGCAGCGGCTGCACGACTCGTTCTCCCCGCTCGTCAAGCGCAGCAAGGAGCTGGGGCGGGCCATGCGCATCGGCACCAACCACGGCTCGCTCTCCGACCGCATCATGAACCGCTACGGCGACACGCCGCTGGGCATGGTCGAGAGCGCGCTGGAGTTCGCCCATATCTGCCGCAAGCACGACTTCCACAACTTCAAGTTCTCGATGAAGTCGAGCAACCCGAAGGTGATGATCGAGTGCTACCGCCTGCTGACGGCCCGCCTCGCTCAGGAAGGGCCGGACTGGAACTACCCGCTGCACCTCGGGGTCACCGAGGCCGGCGAGGGCGAGGACGGCCGCATCAAGTCCGCCATTGGTATCGGCTCGCTCCTTTGTGACGGGCTAGGGGACACCATCCGGGTCAGTCTGACCGAGGACAGCCCACGGGAGATCGAGGTTTGCAACGACTTGCTCGCGCAAATCCCCCGGTTGACGAATCACGTAGCCGGCCACGGTGTGCTTACGGCACCATCCGGGGCGACCGTCGCCGAGCGGCGCGCGGAGGACAGTGCGCGGTATCCGGCGTCGTTTCCCTTCGATCCCTTCCACTTCGAGCGCCGTTCCACCCCGGAAATCGAACTCAGCGAGACCTCCAAGTGCGGCGGTGAGCAGACGGTCCGCGTCGTCGTGACCCGGGCCACCTTCGACAAGGTTGCTCCGAAGATCCGCCCCAAGGACGACGTGAAGCCCGAGGGCATTTACGAGGACCTGAACCTGCTCGAACTCGACCCGACGCTGCCACTGCGCATTGAGGACATCAATTGTGATACCCAACTCGTCACGGTAAAGGACGGCGTAAGCCTCCCGCCGATCACCGCGTTCCGCCTGCTGGTCGCCCAGCTCAACCGGCTGGGCCGCAACAATCCGATTTTGCTCAAGGATTGCCTGTCCTTCGGCGATGCGTCCTCACGCCCGGTAGGGCAAGACTCCGTCGAGCCCCATCCCGAGCGGAGCGAGGTGAGCGCAGCGAGCATCTCGGCAAGCGGCGCGCCTATCCAAGAAGCTCGCTCCGCTCGCGCCTCCTTCGTCGGCAAACAGGGTTCGACAGAGTCTCACCCTACCGGGTGGCCCCTCGAACCCAAAATCGCCCTGCTTCGCGCCGCTGTGAACATTGGCGCGCTCCTCGCCGATGGCATTGGTGACGCCATTCTGGTCCGCGGCGAGAGCGGCGCGGGCATGAGCCTGCGCCTGGCCTATAACATCCTCCAGGCCGCCGGCTGCCGCAGCTTCAAGACCGATTACGTGGCCTGCCCGAGCTGCGGACGCACGCTCTTCAACCTCCAGACCGTCACCGCGCGCATCAAGACCCGCACCGAGCACCTCAAGGGCGTGAAGATCGCCATCATGGGCTGCATCGTGAACGGTCCCGGCGAGATGGCGGACGCGGACTTTGGCTACGTGGGCGGCGCGCCCGGCAAGATCAACCTCTACGTCGGCAAGACCCCCATCAAGTTCAACATCCCCGAGGCCGACGC
>CAZOCL010000786.1:0-1660 GCA_964578245.1 uncultured Klebsiella sp.
CGCCGGGTCGCTGAGCTTGGGTCGTTAGGCCACACCACACCCGCATGAGCACAAAACGTCCAGAGACTTTAGTTATTGTCGAGCGCGATTCAGGGATCAGAACTGAGATGCGCGAGTTGCTGCGAGAAGGCGACAAGGCGTTTCTTATTTTTGCGCGTTCTGACGGAAGCGAGTGTCGTGTCGAGGTTGATCCATCAAAGATTCGGCCTTTTCGGATCAGACCGGATTTTTCATACGATGGTGGTGTCATACGAGCACCACAGCAGGAGGTCAGCACATGATTCAAGTTATCAGAGATTTTGTCGTGTGGCCCAACCATGCGCTGCAGCGAACCCGGCATGGCGTCGCGGTTGGCAATCGTTGCCTCCCGTGTGCCGGGTCGCTGAGCTTGGGTCGTTAGGCGTATGCTGTGCGACTTGTGTCATAAACGAGAAGCGGTGGTTCACGTCACCACCACCACCTCCGCCGAGCCTCTTCGATCCGCGCCGAAGAAACCGACTGCGGAGCAACTTATGACGTCGAGTTTCGCGGAACTGCTTGGCATCGCGCCGAAGCACAGACAAGAAAAGCACTATTGCGAAAAATGCGCTTTGTCGCTCAGCGCAGATGAGGCGTCCTCAAAGGCCGCTAAGAAGAGAGCACAGTCATGGAAGCAAGTTGAAGACTCGACAGCAGCGGTCAGTTTCTATCTGACTGGGGAGTCTGTCGTCAGAGCGGTCACGATTCCATCGCCACCCAGCGGGAAGACGCCGACGATTGTCCGAGTGTCGCACACCAACTGCTACGGTCCAGTTGACGCGGACATATTCGTGCGCCTCGGTAATCCGAAGAAGCCGCTGGATGTGCAGGACTTTGATACAGTCTCGGATTGGCGTAAGGCAAAGCTGGTTGAGGATTTGATGGATGACGGGGATGGAGGCTGGAAGCTGAGGGGCAAGGCGAAGGCTAAAGGTTTATATTGGAGCGGCACATACGAGGCAGCCGTTCAGTTTCCAAAGGGCCACCACCAGATTGAGCTGAAGATCATCAGCCGTGTTCCAGAGGTTTGTTCCATCGTGCTCTCGAATTGGAAGGTTTATGTCAGATAGACGCCATGATACGCCTAACAAGGGCGCTGCAGCGAACGGCCTCTCCGCCGTGCGTTCGAGCGTTGTGGAAATTCGTGAGCGCACGGTGCGCTCTACCGCCGCCGCCGAGGCCGTCGCTGAGCTTGCACGTTAGCCGTCATCCACGCCTATGTCAGATTCAAAGCCCACACTGTTCAGTCCCGGACCGGGAAAGCGCGGCATGACGGACTTGCACTACGCCGCCTACTGCGGTGATTTGGATGGTTTGCTCCATTGGCTGGAGGCTGGCTTGGCAGTCAACGCGACAGACACATATCGTGGTTACACGCCGACACATTGGCTTGCAGACATGGCAGCCACAGGCGGCCCGCGAGTCGAGATGTTGAGAGCCTTGGTGAAGCGCGGTGCGGACATCAATATCAAGACTCCAGACGGGACGACGGCACTGATGCTTGCTCGTGAGGCTGGCAGTGCTGGCGGTGACAGATTAGCAGACGAGCTAGTCGCTTTGGGAGCGAGAGAAACATGACATTGACGGCTAACCATGCGCTGCAGCGAACCCGGCGGGGGCGTCGCGGTTGCCATCGTTGCGT
>CAZOCL010000787.1:0-1658 GCA_964578245.1 uncultured Klebsiella sp.
CCGCAGGACATCGAGTGGGCCATCGCGCACGGCGAGCTGTTCCTCCTCCAATCCCGCCCCATCACCACGCTCGCCGCGCGGCCCGACCCCGACGGTGCGTTCAACCTGTGGGACAACTCGAACATCGCCGAGAGCTACGGCGGCATCACCACGCCGCTGACCTACAGCTACGCGCGGCGCATTTACGAGGAGGCCTATCGCCAGTTCTGCCGGCTCATGGGCGTGTCGGAGACGCGCATCGCGGACAACGCCGAAACCTTCCGCAGCCTGCTCGGTCTCGCGCGCGGCCGGGTCTTCTACAACCTCGTGAGCTGGCACCGCGTGCTGGCGCTGCTGCCCGGCTACACCGTCAACCGCGCCTTCATGGACCAGATGATGGGCGTGAAGGAGCCGCTGCCTGAAGGCGCGCTGCCCCCGCCGCCGTCGGCCTCGGCAGGGGCGAAGTTCCGCGATGCGCTCGCCCTCGCGCGCACGGTGGCCGGCCTCGTGCGGAACCACCTCGCTCTCCCCCGCCAGATCCCGCGCTTCCAGGCCCGCCTGAACCGCGCGCTGGCCGAGCCGGAGCCGTCCCTGGAGCGCATGCGGGCCGATGAACTGGCCGCGCACTATCGTGGCATCGAGCGACAGCTCCTCACGCAGTGGGATGCGCCGCTGGTGAACGACTTCTTCGCGATGATCTTCCACGGCCTGCTGCGCCGCCTCTGCGAAACGTGGTGTGCCAGCCCGGACGGCGCGCTGGCAAACGAACTGATCCGTGACGAAGGCGGCATCATCAGCGCCGAGCCGGCCCGGCGGTTGAAGGAACTGGCCGCGTTGGCAACCACGCAGCCAGTCTTGGTGTCAGCCTTGAGCGAAGGCTCCATTGGCGAGGCCCGCCGTGCCGCTGCGTCCGCACCGGAGTTTCAGGCGAAACTCGCCGAGTATCTCACCCGCTTCGGTGACCGCTGCCTCGACGAGTTGAAGCTGGAAAGCCCGACGCTCCTCGACGACCCGCTGCCGCTCTTCCGCTCCATCGGTGCGCTGGCCCGGCGCGCTCCACGTCCCGCCACCGACGGAGCCGATGCGGCGGCGTCCCGTGCGCAGGCCGAGGAACGTGCCCGCACCGCGCTTGATGGCCATGGCCTGCGCTCGCTGTTCTTCCACTGGGTGCTGCGCCACGCGCGCGACCGCGTGCGGGACCGGGAGAACCTGCGCTTCGAGCGCACGCGGCTCTTCGGGCGCGTGCGGCGGACCTTCGTCGAACTGGGCAGGCGTCTGCATGCCGACGGGTGCCTCGCCGAACCGCGCGACGTGTTCTACCTCGAACTCGACGAGGCCATCGGCTTCGTGACCGGCACGACGAGCACGACGGACTTGAAGCCGCTCGTGGCGTTGCGGCGCGCGGAGTTCGACCGCTTCCGGCAGATGCCCGCGCCCGCCGACCGCTTCGTTACACGCGGCACGGTGCATCAAGGGCATGACTTTCAGGCCATCGCCCAGCCGGATGCCGCAAAGCCGCCGGCCACCGGCACGGACAATGCCGAGGAGCGCCGGGGCCTCGCCTGCTGTCCGGGCATTGTGCGCGGGCGGGTGAAGGTGATCACCGAGCCGCGGGGCGCGGAGATTCAGCCGGGCGAAATCCTCGTGGCCGAGCGCACCGACCCCGGCTGGGTGATGCT
>CAZOCL010000788.1:0-1657 GCA_964578245.1 uncultured Klebsiella sp.
CCCTCTCCCAGCGGGAGAGGGCCAGGGTGAGGGAGAACGGCCGCGAAGTCAGATGCGCGTTCGTATTACCAAACGAGTTTCGTAGTTGGTCTGAATGAGAACTCGCGGCGCCCGGCGGTCTGAAACGTTCGGTTGTGTGCTTCTCCAGGAAGTGTCGGGCGTGTCCATCCTCCCCAGTGCTGCTACGGAGGATGGGCGGTGGTGAACTTGCAGCCGGGTCGCCCAACCGAAAGCGGCGGAGGGCCGCCGCACTCCAAGACGCTTCGCGACTTCCTGCGGTCCGGCGAAGAGGTCGGCCAAGGTTGTTCGGATGTTGAAGCGGCGTGAACGTCGCGCGCCACGAAGACTAGAACGGAGATTCCTCACTCCCACCACCATCGCCGCCGTCGCTTACGGCGTAGGAACGCAGGTTCCATTCCTCGCGCAGCTCGGGCGTGACTTCCGCGAGGAAGCGCGAGGGCTGTTGCATCTGCTCGCCCATGCCCTGAGTGTAGATCATGAGTGGGTGGATGAGATACAGCTCATCCTTGGCACGGGTCACCGCCACGTAGAAAAGCCGTCGCTCCTCCTCGAGTGCGTCCAGTGAATCCACGGAACGTTGCGAAGGAAATTTCCCGTCGCAGAGCATGATCACAAACACGACGCGGAATTCGAGCCCCTTGGCCTGATGAATGGACGAGAGGCGAATCTTCTCATGGTCATCCTCGCTGGGCTTGTCACCCTCGGCTTCGACATTCGTCAACAGCGCCAGCTGGGTGAGAAAGTCCTCCATCGTGGGGAACTGCCGCGCAAAGACTGCGAGCTGTTCCAGGTCCTCCAGCCGCTGGCGGAAGTTGGTGAAGGTCGCCTTGAGATAGTCCTCGTAGCCGGCCTCCAGCACCAGGCGGATCATGGCATCCGTCTTGGCCCGCACTTCGGGATCACATAGCTGCGCGATGGTGGCGGTGAACTGCGCCCAGGCGGCGGCGGTTTTCTTGGGAACGGAGGAGGAACATTTCTGGAGAGCAACTGCGAGTTCCGGAGCAGCGTGTTGCGTGTTGCGTGTTGTGTGATCGACGCCGAGTTCGGGCACGGAACACGCCGCACGAAACGCGTTCCACAGCTTGTCCGCTCCCTTCCCGCCCACGCCCGGCAGCATCCGCACGAGGCGCTTGAAGGAGATTTCGTCATGCGAATTGTGGACGAGCTTGAGGTAGGCCGCCACGTCCTTCACATGCGCCTGCTCAAAGAAGCGGATGCCGCTGGTGATGCTGAAGGGAATGTTCCGGCGCGTGAGTTCAAGCTGCAGTTCCAGCGCGTGGAAATGGGAGCGGTAGAGCACCGCCATCTCGTTCAAAGGAATCCCCTCGTCACGCAATTCCAGCGCCCGCTGGGCGACAAACGCAGCCTGCTCGCTGGAGTCCATGCACGCGACCTCGACGGGCTTCATCCCGGACGGGCGCGCGGCGGCCAGCTCCTTCTGGAACTGGTGCACGTTGGCCGCGATGGCGGCATTGGCGAACGCGAGGATCTCCGGTGTGCTGCGGTAGTTGACCTCGATCTTGAAGGTCTGACAGCCGAAGTAGCGCTGCGGAAACTCGAGGATGTTTTTGTAGTTCGCCCCGCGCCACGCGTAGATGCTCTGCGCGTCGTCGCCCACCACCATCAGGTTTTTGTG
>CAZOCL010000789.1:0-1655 GCA_964578245.1 uncultured Klebsiella sp.
CGGCGGTCCATGGACACGTTGCGCCGCGTCTCATCCTCCGTGATCAGCCACGCCGTGTAGGGCGTGACGATGCTGTATTTGCGCGCCAGCTCGGTGACCTCGTCCTTCAGCTCCGCGTTCTCGCCGCGCAGCCGGATCTCATCCAGCAGATAGCCCACGCGCCGCGTGGCCCACAGGCGCGGGATAAACTCGTGTTCGCGCGAACCGTGCGCAAAGTCCACATCATAGCTGAACTTCCGCGCCTCGCCCGCCACGCTGCCCTCGATGGTCAGCTTGCCCTTCGCCTCACCCGCGTAGCGACCGGCCAGCACGAGCTGCTCGCCCTTGAAGAGGTCCGGCAACGGTGACGGGTAGAGCTTCGTCACGCGCACTCCTTCTGGAAACGTCACCTTCACGTTCGCCAGCGCCGGCTCCTTGATCTTCGAGAAGAAGGCGGAGAGCTTCACCTCCAGGTCCTCCTCCGGCAGCACATACGTGCTGAAGGCCTTGGTCTCGTCGGCGATCTTGTCGAGCAGGTGCGTGTTCACGTCCGTGCCGATGCCGAAGTTGAAGATGCGCGTCAGCCCGGTGTTCCGGTCGCGCACATTGCGCAGGATGCTGTTCTCATCCGTCACGCCGATGGTGGGCCGCCCGTCCGTGAGGAAGACCACCACGAACTGCCGGTCGAGCTTCTCGGGCCGCGCCCCAAACGCTTTGCGCAGCGCGTCATCAATCGCCGTGGACCCCATCGGCTTCAACCCCTTGATGAATTCCTGTGCCTGCTTCCGGTTCGCTTCATTTGCCGGGACGAGCTTCTCAAAGACCGGCTCCACTTCCGTGGAAAAGCGCAGCACCTCGAAGCGGTCGGTGTCGTTCAGATTCTCCACGCAGAAGGCCAGCGCCTTCTTCGCCTGTTCCAGTTTCCCGCCCGCCATCGAGCCAGACGTATCAATCACGAAGCACACATCCTTGGGCACCGACTTCTTCCCCTTCACGCTCGCATCCGGCGACGCGAGCAGCAGGAAGTAACCATCCTCACCCGGCACCTTGTGCGTGAGCAGGTTTGCGCCCAACTCCCCGGCCTCGAAGGCGAAGAGCAGTTGGAAATCCGTGTCCGGCCGCACATCGCGCGCCTCGAAACCGACCGTCGCCTTGCCACCGTCGCGCTTCAGTTCCACCGCATGGCTCGGCGACCAGACCGCCTTGAGCGGACGCGCGCCGGCCAGTTCTATCTTGAGACTCACGTTTTTCAAAGGCTTGGCCGAGAACTTCGCGGTGTTGAGCGGCGCGATGTAGTTCATCAGCCCGCCATCGGCCTTGAGCAACTGCGTGTAGCTGAGGGAGACGCGCTTCCGCTCGTTCGGCTGGAACGGGAAGATGCGGACGCGGAAGACGTCCTGGCCGATGTATTCCAGCAGCGCCGGGTCGCGCATCGAGCGGACGATCTCCTCATAAATGCCGCGCGCCTTGTCCGCCCCGAGCAGCTCCGCCTCCACCTTCTTGCCATCAATCTCCATCGTGAAGCGGTTGAGCTGCGCCCCGCGCGGCACGGGCAGGAGGAACGTCCCTTCGAGCCGTGTGCCGTTCGGGTTGTAAAACTCCTGTTCAATCGTCGTGGTCGCCACCTGGTCGCTGATGCGCGCCTCGACCTTGTGATAGCTGATCTCAATCGGCGC
>CAZOCL010000790.1:0-1645 GCA_964578245.1 uncultured Klebsiella sp.
GTCGGCGGGGTTGATCTTCCGATACGTCGGCGGGCTGGGCATGTTGAACGGCAGCTCGTTCCCGGCGGCGTTGATGGCCGCCTGCACGTCGCGCGCGGCGTCCTCCACCTTGCGGTTGAGATCGAACTGGATGGTGATGGAAGTGCCGCCCAGCGTGCTGATGGAGGTGATTTCCGAGACGCCGCCAATCTGCGCGAGCCGGCGCTCCAGGGGCGCGGCCACCGAGGAGGCCACCGTGGCCGGGTCCGCGCCGGGCAGCGAGCCGGAGACCGAGATCACGGGCGAATCCACCCGGGGAACGGCCGCCACCGGCATGAGGTGATACGCCACGATGCCGAGCATGAACAAGCCGATGGCCAGCAGCGACGTGCCCACAGGCCGGCGAATGAATGGCTCGGAGATGTTCATCCGTGGTTTTGAATCGGGCGCAACCCATCTTGGGAGCAATGCCCCTTGGCAATTTGCGTCCCTCTCGCACTTAGCGGTCGTTCTCCCTCACCCCGGCCCTCTCCCGCTGGGAGAGGGAGCCACGCCGTCAGCGCTCGTTGGCAAAGGAACGCAACGGTCAGGCAGGACGGCGGCGTAGATTCCCCTGCTCCCAGCGGGAGAGGGCCGGGGTGAGGGAGAACGACCGCTAAGTGCAAAGCGGCACCCGCCAACCTTGGCCTTCGTAGTCTGTCCCATGTGACGCTCAACAACTCGCTCGCGCCGTATTGAATCCCTGCTTGGAGACTCGAATTCATGGCACGGGTGAACGTGAAGGGTTGCCCAAGGCGGCTTCGGCGTCGCCCGGCCCGGGCATCTGCTCCAGCTCCGCAAAGCCCGCCGCCTGGCGCTTGCGCCGGGCCCAGGCTCCGAAGCGGTCGAGATACAGGTAGATCACCGGCGTCGTGTAGAGCGTGATGAACTGCGACAGCAGCAGCCCGCCGACGATGGCGATGCCCAGCGGACGCCGCAGCTCCGAGCCAGTGCCGGACTGCAACGCCAGCGGCAGCGCGCCGAGGAGTGCGGCCATGGTCGTCATCATGATGGGCCGGAACCGCAGCACGCACGCCTTGTAGATGGATTCCTCCGGCGGCAGCTTCTCCTCACGCTCCGCCTCCAGCGCGAAATCAATCATCATGATCGCATTCTTCTTCACGATGCCGATGAGCAGGATGATGCCGATGAGCGCGATGAGGGAAAGGTCGTGCCCGCACAGCTCCAGCGCCAGCAGCGCGCCCACGCCGGCGGAGGGCAGGCTCGACAGGATCGTGAGCGGGTGGATGTAGCTCTCATAGAGCACACCCAGCACGATGTAGATGACGACGATGGCCGCGAGGAGGAGGAACGGCTCGCTCTTCAGCGACGAGCGGAATTCCGCCGCCGTGCCGGAGAAGGTCGCCACAATCGTGTCCGGCATTTCAATCTCGTGCTCCGCCTTCTGGATGGCTTCGACCGCCGCGCCCAGCGACTTGCCGGGCTGCAAATTGAACGACAGCGTGACCGCCGGGAACTGGCCCTGATGCACGATGGCCAGCGGCGCGGTCACCATTTTCACCGTCGCGATGGCGCTCAAGGGCACGGTCTGGCCGGTCGTGGACTTCACATGGATCTTGTCCAGCGATTCGGGCGTGAGCTGGAAGCGCGGCTCGGCTTCGAGGAT
>CAZOCL010000791.1:0-1642 GCA_964578245.1 uncultured Klebsiella sp.
GTGAAGTTCGCCGCCGGCCGCTGCAAGGTCATCGCCGGCACGGGGGCCAACTCCACCAGCGAAGCCATCTACCTGACCAAGGCCGCCGAGGAAGTCGGCGCGGATGGCTCCCTCCAGGTCGCGCCCTACTACAACAAACCCACGCAGGAAGGCCTTTTCCAGCATTTCAAGGCCATCGCCAGCGAGACCGAGCTGCCGATCATCCTCTACAGCATCCCGGGCCGCTGCGGCGTCGAGATCGGCGTGGACACGGTCAAGCGTCTGGCCGGCACCTGCCCGAACATCGTGGCGATCAAGGAGGCCGGCGGCTCCTGTGACCGCGTCAGCCAGCTCCGGCAGGCGCTGAACAAGCATTTCAACATCCTGAGCGGCGACGACTCCCTCACCCTGCCCTTCATGAGCGTCGGGGCCGAAGGCGTCATCAGCGTGGCGAGCAACATCATCCCGCGCGAAGTCAGCCACATGGTGGACTACTTCCGCTCCGGCCGCCCCGAGGCCGCGCTCAAGCTGCACGCCAAGTATTACCCGATCTACAAGGACCTTTTCATCGAGACCAACCCCGTCCCGGTGAAGGCCGCGATGGCGATGCTGGGCCAGATCGAGGAGAACTACCGCCTCCCGCTCGTCCGCATGAACGCCAAGAACCGCGAGTCGCTCAAGGCGACGCTCAAGGCGTGTGGCGTGCTGAAGTGAGCGGTGGGTGAAGCGGTTCGGACCTGCCTTCTTTCGGGGCACCAGCGGGGCTTGCTCCCTTCTCATTAGCACCCGGCTTGAGCCGGGTGTCGTAGGTTCCTTGGAAGCCAAGCCGTTTTAACGGCTTCGTTACCGCTGCTGGTCATTCGGGCAAACCGTTGAAACGGTTTGCCTTGTAGCCCGGTTTCACCCGGCTAAAGCCGGGTGCTAATGCGAGGTTGCCCACCGTGCCCGACCGGTTCGCGTTCTCGTTCACAAAAAGTTCGTCTTTTCGCTCGCCACCTCGTCCACGCCGGCCTACTGTGGCGCACCATCCGCACCAGAACGCGAGCCGTATGGACACGTCTTTCAGTTGTCCGAAATGCAGCCTCCACATCACGGCGGACGAGTGCGTAGTCGGCGAAGAGATCGATTGTCCCGAGTGCGGTGAGAAATTCCGGGTCCCGCCCGCCCCCAAGCCCCGGCCCGTTCCCGTCATGGTGAAAAGCGCCGGGCAGCCAGCCAGCCCGGGAGCCCGGCCGGTGGCGGTTCCCGTCGCCCACGCCCACCCTGCCCCCTCTGCGGCCACCCACGTCGCGCCGCAGCCAGCCCATGCCGCTCCCGCCAACCCGGCGACCACGACCACCACCGCCCATGGAGCCCACCCGGCCGCCACGGAACCGCTCAAACCGGCCGCCGTCCACGCCGAGCACAAGCCCCTCACCGTCCCCCACCACCACGGCCCCTCCGAATCGCTCGTCAAGAAGACGCATGTGGAGCACAAGGATGAGCCGCCCAAGCTCCGGATCAGGACCATCAAGCGCGGTTCCTGCGTCGAAGTGGGCCATGACCTCTTTGATGAGAAGGTGACCGAGTTTTTGAACAAGATCGGCCAGGAGAACATCATCCACATGAGCCCCGTCAGCTACGGGGCGATGGACTCCACCGGCCACATGCTGCCGGACTACGG
>CAZOCL010000792.1:0-1639 GCA_964578245.1 uncultured Klebsiella sp.
CCCGCCGCCCCCTCACCCTAACCCTCTCCCCCGATGGGGGAGAGGGGACTCGTCACCGGACTTCAATCCGTCTTGGCTTCTCATTCGCATCGCCGAAGTTCTCCCTCCTGTGCTTTCTGTTCCTTTTTGTGGCCGTCCCGATTTGTCGCGCCGCGCCGCCGGAGACGATTTCCAAGCTCCCCGCCGCTGAACAGCGTGACCGCATCACCGGCGATCAGCGTGGCGTCCTGCGCCATCGCAGCGGCCTGACGAACACCCTCGCCTTCGTGCGACAGCACACCGAGCTGTTCCCAGAGAAGCGGCGTTCCACCGCCAACGTCTTCCTGCGCGAGGACAAGGAAACCATTTGGAGCACCTGGAAGACCTTCCTCGACTACCTGCTCGCACTGGAGACCACCGCCAGCTTTCACCGCGAGTTTTTCCTGCTCAAACGCGGGGTCCAGGATGAATCGTTCATGGTTCGCTGCGCCGCGCAGATGGCTCAATACCGCTGGGTGCTGAACTTCGTCGAGCGGGCCGAGAACGAGCCGGGCATGGACACTTTCCTGAACGAGCCAGTGCCCGAGCTGGGCCTGCCCAAGGACACTTACGCACGGTTGAAACTGCGCTTTCTGAACCCGGCACGCGCGGTGGACTTCGCCGCCCTCGCCGCGTATCTGCGCACCGTGGACGCGCAGCTCGCGCCGGATCTGCGTGCCGTGATCCGCGACGATGAGGCGGAGATACTGCGCCTTGGCCGGGGCACCGGGCATGTGCTCACGATCCAGAACGCGCTGCAGGTGGTGAAGCAGACCGGGGGCGCTGCCTGGATGCCCATCCAGACCGGCGTGGCCGAGTGGATGGGCGACACGAAGGTTTACCGGCGGCACAGTTCGCTCATCTCCGAGGCCCAGGCCCAGGCGCTCCCGCGTCGCCTCCTGCCCGGCGACGTGCTCCTCATCCGCCATGAGTGGTATCTCTCGAACATCGGCCTGCCCGGCTTCTGGCCGCACGCCGCGCTCTACATCGGCACACCGGAAGAGCGGCGCAAGTTCTTCGGTGAAGGACTGGCCGACTGGCTCGCGAAGCAGGAGGGCGCGCGCGACTTCGAGGCGGTCCTGCAAAAGCGCTACCCGGACGCCTACGCGAAGAGCCTGCTGCCAATGCACGATCGACCAGTGCGAGTGCTGGAAGCGATCAGCGAAGGCGTGTCGTTCACCTCCATCGAACACGCCGTGGACGCCGACACGCTCGTAGTCCTCCGGCCCAAGGCTCCGCTCGCGGAAAAAGCCACCGCGCTCCTGCGCGCTTTTCACTACTCCGGCCGGCCCTACGATTTCAACTTCGACTTCGCCACGGACTCGGAGCTGGTCTGCTCGGAACTGGTCTTCAAAGCCTACGAACCCGCGACCGGCTACGAAGGCCTGCGCCTGCCCTTGGTCAGCGTGCTCGGGCGCATGACGCTGCCGCCGAATGAAATCGTGAAGCAGTTTGACGAGCAGTTCGGCACGCCCGCACAGCAGTTTGATTTCGTGCTGTTCCTCGACGGCCAGGAGCGCAACCGCACCTCTGCCGAGGCCACCCTGGAAACGTTCCGCACCAGTTGGAAACGCCCCAAGTGGCACATCATCGCGCAAGACCTGCCGAAGCTTAAATGAGC
>CAZOCL010000793.1:0-1636 GCA_964578245.1 uncultured Klebsiella sp.
TCCACCTGGGCCATGAGCGGCGCGAGCTGGAACTGATTGGTGAAGAGCGTGCCGACGCGGGCGAGGTAGCGCTGGCGGCCTTCGGGCGTCTCCAGAAAGCCTGCGGCCACCACGCCCTTCATCGGTTCGGGGCGCAGCGGGTTGCGGGTCTGCTTGAACATGTCGTCCATGCCGTGCGGGATGAAAATGAACTTGCCAGTGACCTGATGGTGAAAGAGCCGGTAGTTGTTCAGGTTGAAGGTGTAGCCGTCCCAGTTGCCCGTGAGGGCTTCCATGGCCAAATAGGAAGTGAAGCGGTCCACATCCAGCAGTGTGCTGAGGCGCTCCCAGCGTTGGGAGAGATTCGGCTCGCGGGCCGCCTGGGCCAGCTCGCGCAAATCGGATTGTTCATCGGGATTCTCGCCCAGGATCTTCTCCTTCTTCTGGGTGATGTCCTGGCAGAAGCCGCCATCGTAGAGGTTCCCGCGGATGTCCGTGAAGTAGCGGCGGAGGAACTCCTTGGAGAGGCCTTCGATGACGGTGTAGAGGCCGAGATCACGGCCGTTCAAGGTCACGCGCGCGAAGGTCACCCGCGAGGTCGGCACACCCGCCGCAGCGTAAAGGCCGCTGGCGAGGTGCTCGCTGAGATATGTGGCGTCCTCGGCGGAGTTGTTCAAGTGCAGCTTGCGGATGCCCATCAAGGTCTGGTTGTCCGTGAACTTGCTGAAGTTGAGGGTGAGCGATGGGCGGGCGTTCAGACCCTGGAAGGTGGCGTGACCTTTGAGGTGGACGCCGGTCTTATGCATGGCGTAGCGGCTATCCACCGTGACGTCACACGAAACGTAGGTGCGGTTCTCGGCTTTGAGTTTGGTCAGCGAGGCCTCGGGAATCTCCACCTGGATTTGATGGATCGCGGGCAGGCCGAAAAAGGCGTCGCCGCTGCCACGGGCACTGGACTTGGCGGCGCTGCACAGCGCTGGCAACGCGAACAGGGCCACCAGTGGGAGCATGATCCTCAGTCCGGTTTGACGCAAAGACGCGAAGCCGCAAAGGAGCCTGATCGGAGGCATGGCTTTGCGCCTTGGCGTCTTTGCATCAGCGGTCACGGTGCTGGTCTATTTGCGCACTTCCGGGGTGGCGGTGAGTTCCACGCGCTTGCCGTCGCGTAGAACTACGACTTTCACCGGCTGGCCAATCTTCACGGCTTCGATGGCGTAGGTGTAGTCGTAGATGTTCGCGATCTTCTGGCCGGCGAACTCCACGATGATGTCCCCGCCTTTCAGGCCGGCCTTGTCGGCGGGGCTGCCGCCGCGTGTGCCACTGAGTTTCACGCCGGCCACTTCCTGCGCGTAGTCGGGGATGGTGCCGAGGTAGGCGCGAAGCTGCTCGCGTCCACCACCGCCGTCCTTCTTCTCGACCTTCGCGTAGGCCAGGCGTTCATTGCCGGAAGTGAGATCGGTGATGAGCCCGCGCGCGAACTTGGCGATGCGCTCCAGGCCATCGTAATTCAGCGTCTCCGGTTTGTCCGCGGGGCGGTGATACTCCTCGTGGCTGCCGGTGAAGAACGCGATGACCGGGATGTTCTTGGGGTAGAAGGGCGTGGTGTCGGTCGGCAGATAGGGGTCTTCCTGCAAGGTGAGGTTGAAGCCGGCGGCGA
>CAZOCL010000794.1:0-1636 GCA_964578245.1 uncultured Klebsiella sp.
TTGAACTGCTGCTGCTTCAGGTGGCTGGCCGGCATCAGGTTCAGCTCCACCGGGCATTGCGCCAGGTTGCGGATGCCCAGCCCCACCACTTCGCCGAACTGATGCGCCACCTTCGCCATCTCCTCGATGTTGATGGCCGGGTCAATCTGGATGTTGCGGAACGGGTTGAAGTAGTCCACCGGCACGTTCAGCTTCTCCGCGAAAAACTGGGCCGTGTAGGGCAGCAGCGAGGCGCCGCCGGCCAGATACAGCTTTGTCGGGGCTGAGCCACCCTGCTGGCCCCGGTAAAACTGGATCGTCTGGTTCATCTGGATGTGCAGCCGCGTCATCACCTGCCGCGCGATCTTGGAGATCAGCGCCTGATGCGGGTTGCTGGGCTCCTCGTAGGCGCCACCGAGGCTGACGAAGCCTTCCTCGATCTTCATCTTCTCCGCCTCCTCCCATTTCATCTTCACCTCGCCGGCGAAGTCCTGGGTGATGGAGTTGGCTCCAATGTTGATGGACCGGGAATACACTCGCCCGGACTCGAAGAACAGCAGGTTGCTGCTGCGCGCCCCGATGTCCAGCAACATGACGCATCCTTCGGCGTCGCCGTAGTTGAACCGGTAGGCGTTGCACAAGGCCGCCGAAGACACGTCCACCAAGTGCATGCCCAAACCCGCCTGCTCACCAATGCGGAAAAGGCTCTCGACCACCTCGTTTTTGATGGCCACAAGCAGCACTTCCAGCTCACCCGTGGGGGTGCTGCCCAGAATCTGATAGTCCCAGACGACCTCTTCCAACGGGAAGGGCACGTTCTGCTGGGCCTCGTATTGGATGATCTGTCCGACCTTGCCCGGATCGGTGGCCGGCAGCTTGACGAATTTGGAGAAAACCTGGAAACCCGGGGCGCAGACATTGATAACCCCGGCCTTGAACGGCCCCTGCACGCCTTCGGAAAGGATGTCCTTCAGTGTCTGCAGCACCACCGCTTCCCGCTCCGCCTCCGCAAACCCCTCCTGGCCCATGGATTTGAGGGCGTAGTTCTTGAGCCGCAAGGAGCCCGTTTCATTCGGCTCGAACTCTGCGACCTTCACGGTCGTGGCGCCGAAATCAATGCAGAGGAATGACTTTGACTTTAACATTGCCCGAGCGTGTTGATGGTCGCCCCCGCCCTGAATCCGGCTTCAAAATACATTCGCGTTGATATGGCGTTCTGAATGGGCCGCTTCGTAACGGAATTCACAGGATGGGTCAAATATAAAACAGGTTCGCCGGAGCGCCATGCAGCAAATGCCGTAGGGCGGAGCAGCTCAAACTTTGGTGCGGAAAAACTCAATCGTCCTCGCCAGCCCCTCCGCCAGTTCCACTTTGGGCTCCCATTTCAGCAGCTTCCGCGCGAGCGAAATGTCCGGTTTGCGCTGCTTCGGGTCATCCACTGGCAGCGGTTTGTGGACGATTTTGCTCTTGGCTCCGGTCGCCGTGATGATCTCCCGCGCGAATTCCAGCATCGTCATCTCGCGCGGATTGCCGATGTTCACCGGCAGCGGATAATCGCTCATCATCAGCCGGTAAATCCCCTCGATCAGGTCGGAGCAGTAGCAAAAGCTCCGCGTCTGCTTGCCCTCGCCGAACACCGTGATCGGCTCGTTCCGCA
>CAZOCL010000795.1:0-1630 GCA_964578245.1 uncultured Klebsiella sp.
GGCAGCAAGTGGGACGCGCACAGCGGCATCGAGAAGAACCACGGCGACCGCTTCCGCGAGACCGACCAGCCCGTCGCCGGCCTGCTGAAGGATTTGAAATCGCGCGGCCTGCTCGACTCCACGCTCGTCATCTGGGGCGGTGAATTTGGCCGCACGCCCATGAGCGAGAAGGGCAACGGCCGCGACCACAACCCGACCGGCTTCACCATGTGGATGGCCGGCGGCGGCGTGAAGGGCGGCCAGGTCATTGGCACCACGGATGAGTTCGGCCTGCACGCCGTCGAGGACCGCCTGCACGTCCACGACCTGCACGCGACCATCCTCCACCTGCTCGGCATCAACCACGAGAACCTGGTTTACAGCTACAAGGGCCGGCCCGAGCGCGCGACGATGAACGAAGGGGAGATATACCGGCGGATCACGGGGTAAAACCCGTCTTGACCCGACCTGGCGGTGTGAACAGATTCACAGCATGACGCTGACCTTGCCCAAGACTCAGGAGCGCGTGGTGAACCGCTTGGTGCGCACCGGGAAGTTCCGCGACTCGCAGGCGGTGCTGCGCGAGGCGCTCCGTCGGCTGGCTCGCGACCCCGAAGGCATCTTCTCGCCGCAGCCCTCGGCTCCCGTGCCGGCCTATCAACCTACACCCGATGAATTGGCGGAGGAGCGTGCTACCGGGGCTTGGGCCGCCGCCTCACTTCGTCGCGCCGCCAAGCGAGGCCGGCAGTTGTGAAGCAATGGGACATTCACTCCTGTGACTTTGGCTGGGGTGTTCACCCCATGGTGGTCGTATCTCATCCGGACCGCGCCGCGCGGAAAGACTTTGTGGAATTGCTGGACTGTTCCTCCCAACGGGCTGCGCGCCCAGCGGCTCCGCACGAAGTGCTGTTGGACGAAGCCGACGGATTGGACTGGCCCTCCCTGTGCAAATGCGACTGTATCTACGCGGTTTCACGGGAGGATGTCGGGCCGCGCCGGGGACGGGTGACACCGGAGCGTCGTCGGAAAATCGTCCAGACCATCGTGGAGTCGCACGGCTGGCTCTCGCCATGAAGAGCATTGTCATTGTCACTCTAGCTTTGTTTATTCTGGCGTTGAACCACAGCCCGCTCTCCGCCGCCGAACCCGCCAACACCCGCGCCGCCTTCCTCAAGCTCCTCGACCGTCCGCGTGTCGAGCTGGCCCCCGAAGTCAAACCGCCCGCAGGCACCAACGGCCTGCGCGCCGTGCACTTCTCCTTCGCCGCCGAGGCCGGGGTCCGCGTGCCGGGGCTGATGATGAAGCGCAGCGAGGCGCAAGGCCGCCGCCCGGCGATCATCGTCCTGCACGGCACCGGCGCGAACAAGGAGAGCCAGGTGTCACTGCTGGGCGAACTGGCCAAGCGCGGTTTCGTCGCCGTGGCCATCGATGGTCGCCACCATGGCGAGCGCACGAAGGCCGGCAACGGTTCCGCCGAATACAACGAGGCGATCCTCAACGCCTGGTTCGGCAGCAAGAAGCTCCCCTTCCTCTATGACACCGTCTGGGACGTCATGCGGCTCGTGGACTGGCTCGGCACGCGAGAGGATGTGGACCCCGCGCGCATCGGCCTCATCGGCTTCTCGAAGGGCGGCATGGAAGGCTACCTCGC
>CAZOCL010000796.1:0-1624 GCA_964578245.1 uncultured Klebsiella sp.
AAGGAGCACGGCGACCCGCGTTCGTGGAGCGCGCCGGAGTTCCTGCACTTCGCCAATCACGGGGATGACGCCGCGCAGCTCACCGGTCCGCTCCCGCCGAACCTCGCCTCGCCCGCGCCCCGCCAATACACGTCCGTCCCGCTCTACGAGTGCCGCGACGTGCCGGACGAGGCCTATTTCGATGGCCGCGTCGCCGCCGAGGCGGTGCGGGTGCTGGCGGAGGTGAAGGACCAGCCGTTCTTCCTCGCCGTGGGTTTCTGGAAGCCGCACGCGCCCTTCAATGCCCCAAAGAAATACTGGGATCTCTACGACCGCGTCAAACTGCCCGAACTCAATCCCGCCCGTCCCACCGGCGCGCCAGACGTGGCCTTTCACGATGGCCGCGAGCTGCGGGGCATCCCGCCGAACCAGGTCACGTTCACCCCGGCGCAGGTCGCGGAGATCCGCCATGGCTACTTTGCGAACATCAGTTACCTCGACGCCCAGCTTGGCAAGGTGCTCGACGCGCTGGACCGCAGCGGTGTCGCCGACCGCACCGTCATCACGTTCGTCGGTGACCACGGCTATCACCTCGGCGAGCACGGGCTCTGGGGCAAAACCTCGAACTTCGAGTATGACGCGGGTGTGCCGTTCCTCATCAGCGTGCCGGGCAATGCCTCGGCGGGCAAGACCACGCGTTCACTCGCCGAGCTGCTCGATCTGTTCCCGACGCTGGTGGACCTCTGCCGCCTGCCCAAGCCGCCCGAGCTGGAGGGCGTGAGCCTGGTGCCGACGCTCCTGGACCCGAGCCGTCAGGCCAAGCCGGCCGCCTTTACGCAGCATCCCCGCCCGGCCTACTACGACCGCGAGCCGGACAAGCAACCCAAGGCCATGGGCGTGAGCATCCGCACCGCGAAGGTCCGCTACACCGAGTGGCGCGATTGGAAGTCCGGCGCGGTCATCGCTCGCGAGCTGTATGACAACGTGGACGAGCCCCGCGAACTGCGCGGAGTGCTGGATGACCCGAAACTGGCGAAGGCGCAGCACGAAGCGGAGGAGTTGCTGCGGAAGCAGTTCCCGCTGGTGAAGCATTGAATCTAAATCCAGCACTTGGCGAGGCTGGAAACCACTGACCTGCACTGACCAGCACTAATCGGAAAGGCAACCGAGGCTCATTAGGCCCTGCGGCGAGGAGCGCGGCCTTCAGGCCGCAGAAACGGGAGCACGCCCAGGGTGGTTCGTGCGCACTGTTCCAGTCGGAGCCTTCTGCGGCGTGAACGCCGCGCTCCGCTGGCGGTCAGCACGTTTCCGGCACTCTCTGTTTCGGAATTCGGGATTAGTGCAGGTCAGTGCGGGTTAGTGGTTTTGAACAAGGCGCGGTTCTGCAATCTCTGCGTAACTTTGCGTTCTCTGCGCCTCCGCGTTGAACTGACACGCCCGGATCCAACCATAGCGCTCAGGGAATCCTCTTTCGCCTCGCGGAATCCCTTTGCTACCGTCCGTCCGCATCGAATGAGCAATCCTGACACCGCCGCCACGCCCGCGCCCGCCCCCAGCGACTTCATCCGCGACATCGTCGCTCAGCATGTCGCCGAGGGACGCTACCCGCGCATCCACACCCGCTTCCCGCCCGAGCCCAACGGCT
>CAZOCL010000797.1:0-1624 GCA_964578245.1 uncultured Klebsiella sp.
AACTCATCAAGGGCAAGACCGCCGCCGAGGCGCTGGCCATGCGCGGCGAGGAGTTTGCTAAGGACCTCGGGCCGCTGCCGCCGACGAAGGTGCATTGCACCTCGCTGGTGGAAGGTGCGCTGCGCGAGGCGCTGGCACCGGTGGGGACCGCCGCGGTTCCGGTGCCCCCCCCCGCCGTCGCCCCGCCGCCGAGCTTGATGGATACGTTTAACAAGCCGGAGCAGAAGAAGAGCGGGGTGAAGGTGGTGTTTCTAAAGCCGTCGTGAAGGGGACACTCCTGTCCCCGGTCAGCGGCAGCGAATCCACTCACGTCGGACAGGAGTGTCCGCCGCACGCCCGCGACCTTGAGTTTCCGCCGGTTATCCGCACACTGCGCCTACGTTTGTCTGAATTATGAGCCGAGCCGCCCACGCTGAACTCCTGAAGAAGCTCCTCGCCGAGCGCATCGTCATCATTGATGGCGCAATGGGCACGACCATCCGTTCCTACGGGATGAAGGAGGCGGACATCCGCGGAGAGCGGTTCAAAGACTCGAAGAAGGGTCTGCTCAACAACGGCGACCTCTTCTCGCTTACGCAGCCGAAGATGATCTGTGACATCCACCGGCGCTTTCTTGAAGCCGGTGCGCACATCATTGAAACGAACACCTTCGGAGCCACGAGCTTGGTCCAAAGCGAGTTCTTTGTGGAAGATCCCCGAGAACATGGCGGCGGCCGCAAGGATCCAGCGTTCTACCAGCAGGTCATCGAGAACAAGTTCCTCAACGACCTCGCTTGGGAGATTAACGAATCCTCGGCACGGCAGTGTCGCGAGTGGGCCGACCGCGTGGCCAACAAGGACGGCATACCGCGCTTCGTTGCTGGGGCCGTGGGGCCGATGACGGTCTCGCTTTCAACGTCGCAGGATGTCAACGATCCCGGTTTCCGAACGGTCACGTTCGATCAAGTCAAGCATTCCTACATCAATCAGATCCGAGCGCTAATTGCCGGCGGTTGCGACTTCCTTTTGGTTGAAACGATTTTTGATGCTTTGAATGCCAAAGCGGCCTTGGTGGCGATCCAGGAAATCTTTGAAGCTGACAAAATTAGTCTGCCCGTTTCGATCTCGGCAGCGGTAGGCAGGGGCGGGGAAACCATTATTTCAGCCCAGACGGTTGGAGCTTACTGGAATGCAGTGAAGCACGTGAAACCGCTCTCGGTCGGGCTGAATTGTTCCTTGGGCCCAGATTTGATGCGGCCGTTTATTCGGGAACTTTCGGATACGGCGGAGGGCGTATTTATCTCATGCTATCCAAACGCGGGAATGCCGGACCCCCTTTCACCAACGGGCTTTCCATATTCCCCGGAGGACATGGGCAATTTCCTCAGTGAGTTTGCGCAGAGCGGCCTCATCAACATCGCCGGCGGCTGCTGCGGCAACACGCCCGAGCACATCGCGGCCATTGCCAAGGCGCTCGAAGGCCGGCACCCGCGCGAACTTGCGGCCAAGGAACCCGGCACCGAACGGCTCGGCGGCATTTCAACCAGTGCGACCCCGTTTGCGCCCAAGCCGCTCCGCCTCTCCGGCTCTCAGCCCTTCACCCAGCAGATCGGCCAGTTCATGATGATCGGCGAGCGCACGAACG
>CAZOCL010000798.1:0-1605 GCA_964578245.1 uncultured Klebsiella sp.
GGGCCGATGGTGTGCCCGCCGTCCACGACGAGCGTGTGGCCGGTGACGAGGTCGGCGCTGATGAGCGCGAGGATGCCGTCGGCGATGTCCTCGGGCTGGCAGACCTTGCCGAGCACGGCCTGCTTGGCCTTCGCGTCCTTCGCATTCTCGAAATCTTCGCCCAGTCCTTTGCGCAGCCACTCGCCGTCAATGAAGCCGGGCGCGACAGCGTTGACGCGGATGGTCGGCCCCAGCGTGCGGGCGAGGGAGAGGGTGAGATTGATCACGGCCGCCTTCGACGCGCAGTAGGGAATGCTGCTCCCGGCACCGGTG
Organism: uncultured Klebsiella sp.; assembly: GCA_964578245.1. Classification (GTDB taxonomy): domain Bacteria; phylum Verrucomicrobiota; class Verrucomicrobiia; order Limisphaerales; family SXTU01; genus SXTU01. Next base: position 313 of record CAZOCL010000798.1, read on the forward strand.
ATGCCCGCGACACTGGCGATGTTGATGATCACGCCGTTGCCGCTCTTCTCCAGGTGCGGGCGCGCGGCACGGGCGCATTGGAAGGGGCCTTTCAAATTCACGCCGAGGATGCGCGTCCAGTCGTCGTCGGTGACGGCTTCGAGGTCCGGGAAGTTGATGAAGCGGGTGGTGCCGGCGTTATTCACGAGCACGTCGAGTCGGCCGAATTCGCGGACCGCCGCTTCCATCATCGCGCGGCAGACGCCGTCATTGGCGACACTGCCGGCGAAGCAGACGGCCTTCCCGCCGAGTGCGCGGACATCCGCCGCCGTGGCCTCGGCCTCCGCGCGGGAGGTGCTGTAATTGATGAGCACCCGACAGCCGCGTCGTGCGAGTGCCAGCGCCGTGGCGCGGCCCACTCCGCGAGAGGAACCCGTGATGACCGCAGCCTTGCCAGATAAGTCCATGCGCGGAGGATGCGTGGTTGCCGCGGTGGGGGCAAGGCGATGTGGCGAGTGGCCCGTCTAATTTTAACGCAGAGACGTCAGACCCCGCCTATAGCGCCGCGTGCTAGCCCAGCGGAGAAGGATTGAAATTTCTCCGCACCGGTTCACCCTCGCCACCATATGGACGATCTTAACCAACTGGACGAATTGATGGCGTGCCGACTGGATGATGGGCGAAAGGCCGTGTCCCCGTGCACCATCGTGATCTTCGGTGCGAGCGGCGATCTCACCATTCGCAAGCTCATCCCCGCGCTCTACCACCTCTTCGCGGAGAAGGCGCTGCCCAACCCAGTGCGCATTGTTGGTTTCGCGCGCCGCGAGAAGGACGACGCGGCGTGGCGCGAGGAATTGAAGGCGGGCGTGGAGCAGTTCAGCCGCACGAAGAAGGTGGACGAAGCGGTCTGGGCCGAGTTCGCCACGAACGTCTCCTACTGCCAGGGCGACCTGACTGATCCGGCGGCCTACCAGCGACTGACGGAGCGACTGAGCAGTTTCGGCGTCCCGCAACTGCGGAACAATCTCCTCTTCTATCTGGCCATTTCGCCGAGCCAGTTCGGGGCCGTGGTGGAGCAGCTCTGCAACGCGACCCTGCTGAAGAAAGACGAGACCCCGGGCGAGTGGCAGCGGGTGGTGGTGGAGAAGCCCTTTGGCACGGACCTGCCCAGCGCGCTCAAGCTCAACAACGAGCTGACCAAGTTCGCGCACGAGAAGCAGATCTTCCGCATTGACCACTACCTCGGCAAGGAGACCGTCCAGAACATCCTGATGTTCCGCTTCTCGAATGCGATCTTCGAGCAGCTCTGGAACC
>CAZOCL010000799.1:0-1598 GCA_964578245.1 uncultured Klebsiella sp.
CGCTCGCGCTGCTCAACGACCCGTTTGTCCTCGCGATGGCGAAGCACTGGGGCGATCGCGCGCTGAATGACGGGGCTGTTTCACCCGAAGCGCGCGCCAAAGGAATGTTCACCACCGCTCTCGGACGCCTGCCGCGCGAAGAAGAGTTGTCCCGGCTCGTGAAGCTGGCGGACCGCTCGGCGGAATTGCATGGCGTCGCACCCGGCGTGCTGATGGCCTGCGCGCCAGTCTGGCAGGACGTGGCCCACGCGCTGTTCAACGTGAAGGAGTTCATCTATGTCCGCTAAGACATCCCGTGCTAGCACGGCTGCCGTTGTCCAAAGGACGACCCTCCCTCACCCCGGCCCTCTCCCGCTGGGAGAGGGAGAATCCTCGGCCGCGCACGGAGAACAGGAGCCATCCGGATGTTCGACCAGCGGTCGAACGCCCTCCCTCTCCCAGCGGGAGAGGGCCGGGGTGAGGGAGAGTGGCAGCGAACGCACCACCACGTTACCCGCAGCCGTGACGCGCAACCTGCTCTGCCCGGGCCGCCTTTCTCCCGTTGCTACCCGCCGCAACTTTCTCCAGCAATCCAGCCTGGGCTTCGGCTGGCTAGCGTTCGCCGGGCTGGCCAACCGCCTCGCCAGCGCCGAGGCGCACCGCCCGCTCTCGCATTTCGCCGCCCGCGCCAAGCACGTCATCTTCCTCTTCATGGATGGCGGCGTTTCGCATGTGGACACCTTCGACCCCAAGCCCGAGCTGACCAAGCGCACCGGCCAGTCCGCCCAGTGGCGGGCCGACGAGCTTTCGCAGAGCATCAACCCCAGCCGCAAGTGGTTGAAGAACCAGTGGGAGTTCAAGCAGCGCGGCCAGTCCGGGCTATGGGTGAGCGACCTCCTGCCGCACATTGCGAGCATGGCGGATGAACTCTGCGTGGTGCGTTCGATGGTCGGCGAGACGCCGCTGCACGGCGCGCAGAACCTCCTGCTCCATACCGGCCGCAGCATCGGCGCGGCCCCGAGCCTCGGCTCGTGGGTGTCCTACGGACTCGGCACAGACAACGAGCAGCTTCCCGGCTACGTGCTGCTCAACAACGACTGGGTGCCCAACGGCGGCTCGCAGAACTTCGCCAGCTCGTTCCTCCCCGCGACGCATCAGGCCACAACCGTCCGCGCGAAAGGCACGCCGGTGGATAACATCGTGCCCGCGGATGCCGCCGCCCTGCAGCGCGCGAAGCTGGACTTTCTGCGCGACCAGGACTCTGCCACTGCGAAGTCCCTCGGCGGCTCCGACGCCATCGAGTCCGCCATCAAGAACTACGAGACCGCCGCCCAGATGCAGTCGCTCGTGCCCTCGCTGTGCGACGTGAGCGGAGAAAGCGCCGCGACACTCAAGCTTTACGGGGTGGATCGCCCGAATGACTTCGACCGGTTCTACTCGCTCCAGTGCCTGCGGGCACGGCGCATGGTCGAAGCCGGCGTGCGGTTCATCGAGGTGACCTGCCCGCTCACGCACAACAACAACGCGCCGTGGGACCAGCACGGCGAATTGCGCAAACGCCACGAGGAGAACGCCCGCATCACCGACCAGCCCGTCGCCGCGCTCCTCAAGGACCTGAA
>CAZOCL010000800.1:0-1596 GCA_964578245.1 uncultured Klebsiella sp.
AACAAGAAGAAGGAAGGCGTGAAGACCACCGCCAGCGGCCTGCAATACAAGGTCATCAAGGACGGCACCGGCAAGACCCCCAAGGCCACCGACACCGTGAAGACCCACTATCGTGGCACGCTCATCAACGGCACCGAATTCGACAGCTCCTACAAGCGTGGCGAGCCCGCCGAGTTCCCCGTCAACGGTGTCATCAAGGGCTGGACCGAGGCGCTCCAGCTCATGAAGGAAGGCGCGAAGTGGCAGCTCTTCATCCCCTCCGAACTCGCCTACGGCGAGCGCGGCGCGGGCGGGGACATCGGACCCAACTCGACGCTCATCTTCGACATCGAACTGCTCTCGGTGAAGGCCGGGCAGTAAGCCACAACGCTTTCCATCCAGCCGCGTCCGGTCCGCCGGACGCGGCTTTTTGTTTCGAGTCCCGCCTTCAGCCGGCGTGACGTCCGCTCTCCCATGGTGCTGCGCACGCCAATCCTGACTCCCGCTCCTTTCCTCGGAGTGTAAAGACCGGAGACATGGTGGACACTGGCCGGGGGTGGGGTGGGGGTGGTTTGATTCATGATGGGTGAACGCCGGCCACCATTACCCAATAGTGGCCGCCAAATCGATACAGGCTCAGTGCTCCAAGGCGTTGGAGTTCGCGAAGCGTCTGGAGTGCGGTGGCTTTCAGCACCGCTTTCTTGCGCGCACGAACACCGGCCCGGCCACGTCCCGAAAAGCGGCGCTGGAAGACGCGCGCACTCCAGACGCTCCGCGCCCACCAATGCAACAGGCCCAATGCTCGCCTCAGCTATTCGTCAGCAACGGGGTGTGGGAAGGCGCGCCAGCGTCTTGGAGTGCGCCGGCCCTCTGGCGCTTTGTCCGGGCGCGTGACTTCCAAGACCGTTGTGAAAGCGGCGGAGGGCCGCCGCACTCCAAGACCTCGCGGAGGCCGCGCCGGGCTTGCGATTCAGGCCGCTTCAATAGCGGCAGCGCGATTTGGTGAAATCACCGCACCACCACCGCCGGCTCCCACACGTTCGGATTCTTCGACGGCACGAGGTCGTGCTCACCGAAGGCGGGGACGGGGAATTCGCTGGGGAGATCGGCGTTCAGGTGGCGCGCGCGGTTGGGGCCGGTGAGCTTCTGGGCGTCAATCTTCCGCTGGAGAGTCATGAAGGCGTGGATGAGCGCCTCGGGCCGGGGCGGGCAGCCGGGGATGTGGACATCCACCGGGATGTATCTGTCAATGCCCTTGAGGACGTTGTAGCCCTGCTTGAAGGGGCCGCCGCTGATGGCGCACGCGCCCATGGCGATGACGTATTTCGGCTCCGGCATCTGGTTGTAGAGGCGCACGACCTGCGGGGCCATCTTCTTGGTGACGGTGCCGGCCACGATCATCAGGTCCGCCTGCCGGGGCGAGGGGCGGAAGACTTCCGCGCCAAAGCGGGAGAGATCATAGCGGGCCATGCTGGCGGCCATCATCTCGATGGCGCAGCAGGCCAGGCCGAAGGAGAGCGGCCAGACGGAGTTCTTGCGGCCCCAGTTGTAAAGCTCCTCGAGCTTCACGACCACGACGCCTTGCTTGCTGAGTTCGTTGCGGAGTCCGTCGTCCAT
>CAZOCL010000801.1:0-1590 GCA_964578245.1 uncultured Klebsiella sp.
GCTCTATGAAGAGGTGAATGTGAAGGTGCTGGACAAGCGCGAGCGCGACAAGGGCCGGGCGGACTTTCAAATTTGAGCCTGGCGGCTGGAGCGCGAGGCGGCTCAACACCGCCCCAACCAGCGACCGCGCTTCGCTCTCAGCGGTTCCGTAAAGTGCGCCGCATCCACAGGTTGAAAACCTGCAGCGTCCACCATTCTCCCTTTTCGTGCCCCACTGTGACAGACGGTGCCAAAGCACGACTTTCGCCTGATTTCACAGGGGTTTCGTGAGCCTTCTTCGCGCCGTTCTTCGTGACAGGCTGTGACACGTCACGACCCGCCGGGCCTGAATTGTGTGTGTCTATTTGTGAGTCATCGGCTTTCCGGTGGAAGTTCAGCCCGGCGACGGCTTGCGCCTTCGGTAGCAAATGCGCATCGGTGTAAGTCTTGGCGGTCAAACGCGGGTCACTGTGCCACATCAGGGCCATGCGCACCGGATCGCCCGTTCCGAGGATGCCCAGGTGCGTGTTGAACGTGACCCGCAGCGAATGGAAATCGGCGCTGCCCCGCTCAGCGTCGCCCGGCGAAATGCCCGCTGCCTTCAGATCGGCGTAAAAGCGCTTCATCCGAGGCAACCCTTTTGCAAAGATAAGCTCGCTTGGCGAGGCCGCAGGTCCGCGCAGCTCACGCAACGCGGCGACAAGATCAGTGTGCAACGGCTGGCGCTCTTCCTTGTGGTTCTTGGCGTTGGCACCCCGCACTAGGATGAACGGAGCCGGGCCTTCCAGTTGCACATCGGCCCACTTGAGCTTGCCCAACTCGCCGCGACGCAGCCCGGTCAAAAGCGCCGTCAGGTAAATCACCTTCCGAGGACCAGCCACGGCCAGCAGTTGCTGAACCTCCTCCGCACTGTAGGACCGGCGCGCGCGAGTCTCGCGGCCCTGGGTGCGGGTTTTCTCTACCGGGGCCAGCGGATTTGCCGCGATGAATCCAAGCCGCACCATCCAGTTCAGGAACGCCTTGGCGTTGCCCAGGTATTCGTTGAGCGTCTTCGGGGACTTCTTTTGCCTCTGCCGCCACTCCACGAAGGACGAAGCCGTGACTTGCTGCGCGCATGCCTAACGACCCAAGCTCAACGACCCGGCGCACGGGACGCCACGATTGCAGCCGCGACGCCCCCGCCGGGTTCGCTGCAGCGCATGGTTAGGCAATCGTGTTTCGATACTCATCAATCTCCTCATTCGTCATATAATGGTCAAACCACTTACTGCTCTGGCCACAGTAGCCGACGATGCACTCTAGCGAACTGTAAAGAACTGCCTCGTCCGCCTCCCGCTTCGAGTCATCAAGAAGCTGGTGGAACGAATCGAACAGATGGTAAATGGCAGCCTGACTCAAACCCTCGGCAGTCATCTGCTCAGCCAAGCCTTTCAGCTTGTCCGCTGCAAGCGCGTCCTCAAAACGTTTCTTGGTGGCGGAGTCGAGCATGGGCTGACGATGCCTAACGACCCAAGCTCAGCGACCCGGCGCACGGGACGCAACGATTACAACCGGAGCGCGATGGCCGGGTTCGCTGGAGCGCCTGGTTAGGCCGTTTGAGAGTTTTCACTC
>CAZOCL010000802.1:0-1587 GCA_964578245.1 uncultured Klebsiella sp.
CAGCGTCGGCAAGTTCGTGAACGACGAGAGCCTCTTCAAGAACGCCAAGATGACCCTCCAGAAGCTCGACAAGGCTACCGAAGGCCTCGAAGACCAAGGCCCCTTGAGCGTCTTGGGCATCGCGGTGAACAGCCTGTTCTGACCGCCCGCCGCGGAGTCATCACGCGGAGGGGCAAGCATTGGCCCGCCGCTGCCTGAATTCTCCTTTGACCCGCTGCGTCCGGCTCCTTACGTTCGCCCTATGCCAGCCGCCCTGCCGCACGCCAGCGAGCATCGCCACGCGTTCACTTACCTGAACCCGCGCGTGCGCGAGGGGCTGAACGTCTTCAGCCGGCGCTCGATGCTGAAGGCCGGCCTCGCGGGCATCGGCGGGCTGACGCTGCCGGGCTTGCTCCGCGTCCGCGCGCAAGCGGCCGCTACGGGCCGAGCGATGGGCAGCAACAAAGCGGTGATTCTCCTCTGGATGGCTGGCGGGCCTAGCCATGTGGACATGTGGGACCCGAAGCCCGACGCACCCTCCGGCTATCGCGGGCCGTTCAAGACCATTCCCACGAAGCTGCCCGGTGTTCATCTCTGCGAGTATCTGCCCAAACAGGCCGCGATGATGGACCGGCTCACTCTCCTCCGCTCCATGGACTGCCGGGGCAGCAATCACCAGCCGAACATGGTGATGCAGACCGCCAACGTCCTCGCCGAGCCGCGCACGAACCCCGAAGCCAAGATGTATCCGGGCTTCGCCTCCATCGTCGCGAAGCACCGGGGCGCGAACCAGCCGGGGATGCCGCCTGCCGTCCACTTGAACGTCCGCGATCGCACGCACTTCGCCTGGTCCGGCTACCTGGGGCAGAAATACAACCCCTTCATCGGCGACAACGTCAGCCAGCTTTTTCAACTGCCCGGCGAGCTGACCATGGACCGTGTCCGCTCGCGCCAGACCCTGGCACAGCAAATGGACGCCCTCCGGCGCGATGTGGACAACTCCGGTTCCATCGAGGCCCTCGACCGCTTTGGACAACAGGCCTTCGACCTTGTCGCGGGCGGGCAGGCGCAGGCGGCCTTTGACCTGACGCGCGAGCCGCAAAAGATCGTGGACCGCTACGGTGAGCACGATTGGTGTCGCAAGGCGCTCCTCGCCCGCCGCCTCGTCGAGCGCGGCGTGAGCTACGTCACGCTGGACCTCAGCAACCACTCCGCCTCCGGCACCTGGGACACGCACGGCGACAACATCCCGCCCTACGGCGGCATTTGGAGCGGCCTGCGCCCGCTGCTGCCAGTCTTCGACCACCTCTTCACCACGCTTGTCACCGACCTCAGCGAGCGCGGCCTGCTGGACGACGTGCTGGTCGTGGCGATGGGCGAGTTCGGGCGCTCACCGCAGATCGGCACGCAGGGCAGCACGGACGGGCGCAACCACTGGCCCTACGTCTCCTCCATCACCCTCGCCGGTGGCGGCCTCCGCCACGGCCAGGTGATCGGCTCAACGGATCGCGACGGCGGCCAAATCGCCTCCCGTGCCCTCACCCCCGGCGACCTCGCCGCCACCATCTTCCACCACATGGGCGTCCCCGTGGACGTGACCTACGAAGA
>CAZOCL010000803.1:0-1584 GCA_964578245.1 uncultured Klebsiella sp.
GCAAGGTCCGCCGGTTTTTTTGTTGGTGTGATGGGAGTAAAAGTAAAACTCGCTCAACGGCCAAAAGCACGAAACGGTTGTTAGCATCAGGCCGCGCCAAAGTGGTTTCCCTCTCCCCAAGGGCTGAGCATTACCCATAAGTGGTGAAGGTATAGAGTATTTGCTTGTACTGGAGCCGGAGTCTGTGGTTTTGGAGGGATGCAAAAAAGATTGGTAGCCGGGTGGATTAGGCGAGAGTTTGGGGCCGTGAACTTTGGTGACCAGCGATTGAAGGAACGGGTGGCGCAGATCGCGCAGGACTTGAGCACCCATCCGCAGTCGAGCATCCCCAAAGCTAGTGGGGCTTGGGCGCGGACCAAAGGAGCCTACCGTTTCTTTGCTCACCCGGCCGTCTCGGCGGCGGAGATTTTGGCCGGGCATGGAGCAGCGACCTTGGACCGGATGGCACAGGAGCGGCTGGTGCTGATGGTGCAGGACACCACCGGGCTGCATTATGCCTGTCAGGAGGACGGTTCAGGGCTGGGCAGTCTGGGTGGACGTGCGGATACGGCCTTGGGGATGTGGCTGCATACGACCTTGTGTTTGAATGGCCAAGGCCTGGTGTGGGGCATCGCGCAGGCGCAGATGTGGGCGCGTGATCCGGCCCAGATGGGCGTGGCGGCGCAACGCAAGCAAAGACCCATTGAAAGCAAGGAGAGCCACCGGTGGCTCAAGAGTTTCGCTGTCAGTGCCGAGGTAGCCCAAGCGTTGCCCCAGGCCCGCGTGGTCAATATCGCCGACCGTGAAGGCGACCTTTACGAGCTGTTCGTGCGGGCGGCCCAGAGTCCTGGCGTGGGCGTGCTGGTGCGCAGCCGGCATGACCGGCGGCTGGAAAAGAATGGGCCCCGGCTCTGGGAACTGGTGGCCCAACAGCCGGTGGCCGGCGAACTGGAGATCACGGTGCCACGCAAGCCCGGGGTGGCCAGTCACCGTGCCCGGCTGGAGTTGCGCTTTGGGGCGGCGCAACTGGCGGCCCCTGAAGGTCAGCGCGGCGGACTCAAAGTCTGGATCATCGAGGCCCGGCAAATCGGCGTGGCGGCGGCCAAGGCATTGTGTTGGCGGCTGGTGACCAATCTGCCCGTGACTGATTTAAAGGAGGCGGTCGAAAAAGTGCAGTGGTATCGGTTGCGCTGGCGCATTGAGGAGTTCCACCGCGTGCTCAAGAGCGGCTGCCAGACCGAAAGCCGGCAGCTCGAACAGCTGCGGCGGTTGCAGAACGTCCTGGCCATCGACATGATCATGGCCTGGCGCGTCATGGAACTGACGTGGCTGGCGCGGCAAACGCCCGCTGTCCCGGCGACCGAGCTGCTGGCCGAAGATGAGGTGCGGGTGATCTGTGCGCTGGACAAAAAACTGGCCCACCGCCAGCCCCAGACGTTAACTCTCCACGAAGCCGTTCGGACCATTGCCCAATGGGGCGGCTTTCTCGCCCGCAAAGGCGACGGCGAACCCGGCCCTATGACGATCTGGTCAGGCCTCCTGCGCCTCAACGATTACCTCACAGGTTTTAATCACGCCTCTAAACTTATGGGTAATGATTAGCCC
>CAZOCL010000804.1:0-1583 GCA_964578245.1 uncultured Klebsiella sp.
CGTCTCTACTGCCTCGACAAGCTGCCCATGAGCGCCGAGGACAAGCTCAAGCGGCGTGGCTCCCCGCCGCCGACTGGCTACCGCATCGCCACGTTTGATCTCCAAACCGGCAAGCTGCTCTGGGAGGAAACGCAGAACATCTTTGGCACCTGGCTCAGCTACTCGAAGCAGCACGACGTGCTCCTGCTCGCGGGAGCCAAGGCGAGCGACCGTCTCAAGGACGAAACCGGCGAAGGCATGACCGCTTATCGAGGCGAGGCGGGCAAGGTTCTCTGGCAAGATTTGAAGCGCAAATACACCGGGCCGTGCATCCTGCACAACGAACTCATCCTCACGAGCGCGAATTCGTATCAGGCCTCCAGTGGCGCGTTCAACCTGCTGGATGGCACGCCGCATCTCGTGCGCAATCCGCTCACGGGCAAGCTCGAGCCCTGGCGCGTCTCGCGCGCCTACGGTTGCAACAACATCGTGGCGAGCGAGAACCTGCTCACCTTCCGCTCGGGCGCGGCGGGTTATTACGACCTGCTGTCGAAGAGCGGCACGGGGAACCTCGGCGGGTTCAAGTCCGGCTGCACCGCGAACCTCGTCGTGGCGAACGGGGTGCTCAACGCGCCGGATTACACGCGCACCTGCACCTGCTCCTACCAGAACCAGACCTCGCTCGCGCTGGTCCACATGCCCGACATGGAGTTGTGGGCCTACAGCCAGTTCGGCATGGATGCGACCGAAGGCGACCGCATTGAGCGCGTGGGCATCAACTTCGGCGCACCGGGCGACCGCCGCGCGGCAGACGGGACGATGTGGCTGGAGTATCCGTCGGTGGGTGGTGATTCACCGGGCCTCCCCATCACGGTGACGGGCAAGAACGTGGCCTACTACCGGCGGCACGCGTCGCAGATCAGCGGCGCCGGCCTGCCGTGGGTGGCCGCCTCCGGGCTGCGCGATTGCGAGACCATCACCATCACGCCGGAGATTGTGCGCCCGACCTTGACCAAACCGCCCCGCTCCAAGGAAGACGACGAAGACGAAGGCAAGACCGCCGGCAAGTTGTTCGGCACGAAGGAAGGCCCGGAAGCGCCGGCTCCCTCCGCCAGCACCACGACTTCCACCCCGACGATCACGACGCCAGCAGCCAAGGCGCCCGTGGCCAAGGCTCCGGTCCGGCCCGTGTATCCGCCCGCCCGCTACACCATCCGGCTGCACTTCGCGGAACCGGACGAGTTGAAGCCCGGCCAGCGGGTGTTCGGCGTGGCCCTGCAAGGGAAGCCCGTGCTGGACAAGTTTGACATCGTGACCGCCGCCGGGGGCGTGCAGCGCGGCGTGGTGAAGGAGTTCAAGGGCGTGGTCATCCAGAAGGACTTGAAGATCACGCTCACGCGCGCGCCGGGAACTTTGGCCGGCCCGCTCATCTGCGGCGTCGAATTGGTTGCGGAACGCCTGACGGCGGAGAAATGAACGAGGCAGATCTACTACCAAGTCCGTATGACTTTCGGTAAAGCCAGACATTGCGAGCGCTCGCACGTTTTCTCCCTCACCCCGGCCCTCTCCCGCTGGGAGAGGGAGCCACGCAGCCCGCTTTGGTT
>CAZOCL010000805.1:0-1580 GCA_964578245.1 uncultured Klebsiella sp.
TCATCGCCATCCTGCTGCGCACCGGCCTGCAGGGGAAATCCGCGCTCGTGATCGGACAGGAACTGCTCGTGAAGTTTCAGACGCTCGACCGGCTCTCGCAGGCGTCGGTGAAGGAGTTGTGCGAGGTGAAGGGCATCGGGCGCGACAAGGCGGTGACGCTCAAGGCCGCATTCACCCTCGCCCGCCGCATGGCCGCCGAGCTGCGCGCGGAGTCGCCCGTGCTGGATTCACCTGACCGCATCGCCGACCTGCTGCGCGAGGACGCGCGCGGCTATGAGGTGGAGCATTTCCTCGTGCTGCTGCTCAACACCCGCCGCCGGCTCATCCGCATGGAGCGCATCTCCCAGGGCACGCTCGACTCCATCCACGTCCATGCCCGCGAGGTCTTCAAGCACGCCATCACCGCCAACGCCGCCGCCATCGTGCTGGTCCACAACCACCCCAGCGGCGACCCCACACCCAGCGAGGCCGACATCAAGGTGACGCGCGATCTCATCCGCGCCGGACAGTTGCTCAAGATTGACGTGCTGGACCATGTGATCCTCGGCCGGAAGACGACGGAGCGGGAGCGGGATTTCGCGTCGTTGCGGGAGTTGGGGCACTTTTACTCGTGAACCAAGGTTGGCATGAGTGTTCAGTATTCAGTATCCAGTGTTCAGTCGCGAACGGCGACTCGCTGGCCACTGAATACTGAACACTGATTACTGGACACTTCAGATGCTCCACCCTACCGCCATCATCTCCTCCACCGCCCAGCTCGCCTCAGACGTGACCGTCGGGCCCTACGCGGTAATTGAGGGCAACGTCACCATCGGCCCCGGCTGCGCCGTCGGGCCCTTCGTGCATCTGCTGGGCCACACGACCATCGGCGCGCGCAACCGCATTCATGCTGGCGCAGTCATCGGCGACACGCCGCAGGACTTGAAATACAAGGGCGAGCCGACGCGCCTGGCGATTGGTGATGACAACGTCATCCGTGAGCACGCCACCATCCACTGCTCGACCAAGCCGGACACCATCACGACCATCGGTTCGCACTGCTTCATCATGGGCAACGCGCATATCGGCCACGATGTGCAGGTGAAGGATCACGCGATCATCTGCAACGGTGTGGCCATCGCTGGCTTTGCGGTCATCGGTGAGCGCGCCTTCCTCTCGGCGAATTCACTGGTGCACCAGTTCTGCCGCGTCGGTCCGATGGCACTGCTGCAAGGCGGCGCGGCGGTCAGCATGGACTTGCCGCCCTACTGCATCGGCATGGGCGTCAACAGCATCTGCGGACTGAACGTGATCGGCCTGCGTCGGAACGGTTTCACCTCTGCGCAAAGGCTGGAACTGCGCCGTCTCTACCACCTGTTGTTCCTGAGCGGAAAGCCATGGCGGGAAGCCATCGCCGAAGGACAGGCCTCTGCTCAAGGGGATGCCGCCAAACTGTTCCTGGACTTTGTGACCACGAGCAAGCGCGGCATCTGCCGGCATGTGAGCGGGCAGGCGGAGGAGGAGTAATACAAGTTGTTGGAACGCCCTGATCGAATCCTGGCCGTGGATCATTGAACGCGCTCTCCCTCACCCCGGCCCTC
>CAZOCL010000806.1:0-1566 GCA_964578245.1 uncultured Klebsiella sp.
CCCGGCGGCATGGGCACGAGCCATCTCAAGACCTTCGCGAAGAATGACGCCGTGGACATCGCCTACGTGTGCGACGTGGACCAGAACCGCCTCGCCACCGCCGTGAAGAACGTCGAGGCCGCCGGCCGCAAGGCACCCAAGACCGTCGGCGACTTCCGCCGCATCCTGGAGGACAAGTCCGTGGACGCCGTGATCATCGCCACGCCCGACCACTGGCACGCACCCGCGGCCATTCTCGCCTGCGACGCCGGGAAGCACGTGTATGTCGAGAAGCCCGGCTCGCACAACATCCGCGAGGGCCGGCTGATGATCGAGGCCGCGCGACGCACCAAACGCGTTGTGCAGGTCGGCACGCAGACGCGCAGCTCCGCGCACATGATGGAGGCCACCGCCAAGGTCCGCAGCGGCGCGATCGGCGAAGTGCTCGAGTGTCGCGTCTGGAACAGCCAGCTCCGCCGCAACATCGGCAAGTCCCAGCCCGAGCCGCCGCCCGCCACCCTGGATTACGACACCTGGATCGGCCCCGCGCCGATGGTTCCCTACAAGCGCACGCTCCTCCCGGGCATCTGGCGCTGGCAGTTCGCCTTCGGCACCGGGGACATGGGCAACGACGGCGTCCACGATCTCGACGTGGGTCTGTGGGGTCTGGATGTCGGCTTCCAGCACCCAAGCCGCATTGCGGCGCTCGGCGGCAAGTATTTCTTCGACGACGACCAGCAGTTCCCCGACACGCAGACGTGCCTCTTCGAATGGGAATTTCCCGGTGGCAAGCGCAAGCAGCTCATCTACGAGCAGCGCATCTGGGCGCCCTACAAGCAGGAGACCTACGAAAACGGCGACGGCTGGTATGGCACCAAGGGCTACGTGATCGGTGGCAAGGAATCTGGCTGGCAGATGTTCGAGGCCAAGAACAAGCCCGTGGAATCCGGCAAAGGCTCGCCCGACCTCCCCGCGCACCACGCGAACTTCCTCGACTGCATCAAGACCGGCGCGCGTCCGAACGCGGACGTGGAGATCCACCATTACTCCGCCTGCCTCTGCCACCTCGGCAACATCGCCACGCGCCTCGGCCGGACGCTGAACTTCGACTCCGCGAAGGAACAGTTCACCGGCGACGCGGAGGCGAACGCGCTCGTGCATCGAGAGTATCGGAAGGAAGGGCACTGGGGCGTGCCCAAGGGTGTTTGAACGGGGCAGGCACCGCTGCATCCAACTCAGAGTTTGGAACGGGAGCGCGGCATTGATGCCGCTTCACCCCGAATTCCAAACGGGTGAACATCGCAATGAGGAGCGCGGCCTTCAGGCCGCGGAAACGTGAGCAGGCGGCAGGTGGTTCGAACGCACTTTTCCGCTCCACCTTTCTGCGTCGTGAACGTCGCGCTCCTCGCGCGACCGGGCCTCCGCCCACGTCATCGTTCATGCATGGCGCTCAGTTTCGTTGATCGGGTTACACCCCATGGAGCCGGACCAGCCGGGGACGTAGTTTTTCCTATTGGCAGGTGCATCAGCCGGTCAACTCGCAACGCATATCGCTCTTATGAAAACTGCAACCTTCGGCGGGGCCGG
>CAZOCL010000807.1:0-1565 GCA_964578245.1 uncultured Klebsiella sp.
CACAGCCACTTCATGAAGATACTGATCGCGGACGATGACCCGATCATTCGCCAGGTGTTGATGAACCTGTTGTCGAAATGGGGTTACGGGGTCGTCCCGACCACCAACGGCTCGGAGGCTTGGGAAGTCCTGCAGCATGACACTTCCCTCCGCATGGGCCTGTTCGACTGGTTCATGCCCGAAGTCAACGGCATGGAACTGACCCGCCGTATCCGTGAGGCGAACATCACCCCCTTCTACGTCATCCTCTGCACCGCGCGTGGCGGCAAGGAAAGCCTCCTGGACGCGTTCGACGCCGGGGTGGACGACTTCGTCAGCAAGCCCTTCGACAAGGAAGTCCTCCAGGCCCGACTCAAGGTCGGCGTCCGCTCGGTGGAGTTGCAGTCCTACCTCGTGCAGCGCATTTCCACGGCCGAGGCTTCCCTGCAAGGCATCGAACAGCTCAAGAACTTCATCTCGATTTGCAGCGTGTGCGGCCGGGTGAAGGATATGCAGGACCAGTGGCACAAGATCGAGCTGCCTTTCCCGACCAACACCGGCGAAACGACCTTCAACATCTGCTGCCCCGAGTGCCGGGAGAAGATCAGCCGGGTGAAGTAGCCTTGGGCGCGCGGCCTTCAGGCCGCTTCAACGTCCGCACGCAATGCGGGGTTCGAACTCCAAAGTGGGTGGCACCTCGAAGCGGCATAAATGCCGCGCTCCTACCGGCGGCTCAGACCACAAACTCCAGCTCCGGCTGCTTCGGGATCAGGCCCGCCGCCGCGGCTTTGCCGAGGAACCGCCGGATCGCCTCCCGCCCGCGCTCGCCGTAGTCCAGCGTCCAGTGGTTCACATACATGCCCACGAACTTGTCCGCGAGGTCGTGGCCCATGCCGCGCGCCCAGCGCAGCGAGTGCGCCACCGCCTCCGGCCGGTGGTCCAGGCTGTAGCGGATGCTCTCGGTGAGCAGGTCGGAGATCACCTTGCGCTCGTCCGCCGGGATGCGCTTGTGGATCACATTCCCGCCCAGCGGCAGCGGCAGCCCGTCATTCTCCCGGCCCCACCAGGCGCCGAGATCCTCGCACAATTGGAAGCCATGCTTCTCAAACGTGAGCTGCCCCTCGTGGATGATCAGCCCCACGTCCGCCACGCCGTTTTGCACCGCCTCGAAAATCAGGTCGAACGGCACGATCACATGCTCGAACTCCCGCGCCGGCTTGCCCAGGTAGAGTTGCAGCGCGAGGAACGCGCTCGTCATCCGGCCAGGCACGGCGATGCGCCGCGTGGCCATGGCCTCGCGTGTCAACGGGCGCTTGGCGATGAGCATCGGCCCGTAGCCATCGCCCATGCTCGCGCCGCTGGGCAGCAGCGCGTATTGCTCGCTGACGTGCGCGTAGGCGTGGATGCTGACGGCGGAGATGTCCAGCTCGCCCCGCGTGGCGCGCTCGTTGAGCGTCTGGATGTCCTGCAGGATGTGCTGGAACTGGTAGCCGTGCGCCGGGATCAGGTCCTTCGCCAGGGCGTAGAACATGAAGGCGTCGTCCGGGTCCGGCGAATGACCGAGCGTCAGCGTGCGTTGCGACATG
>CAZOCL010000808.1:0-1552 GCA_964578245.1 uncultured Klebsiella sp.
GCCGTGGCGACCAACTGAACTTTGACCAAGTCGAACATAAGGCCGCGAGGGTAGGGAACGGCGCGGGGAGTTGGACAGCTTTTTTCAACCGAGGGACGGGACCGAGGCGCATCTCAATTGCTTGCAATCTCATCAGCACCGGGCTCCTGATGCCGCAGCGAAACCGCTGCGTTGCGCACGCCAGAGGCGGACGTGATGGCCAGCGGCTCCGGCGGCGCGGAGCGTTTGGAGTGCGGCGTGTTTCACCGCCGCTTTCGGTTGGGCGCACGGTGAGGGTGGCGAACTGGCTCACGCCGTTGGCACGGGGAAAAGCGGTGCTGAAAGACACCGCACTCCAGACGCTGGCGCGACTTCCACCGCCCCGGCTTTCTCGAACGGAGCTGAACCCAGGTGGCAACCCGGGATGCAAGAAACCGGGATGCGCCCACGGGACCGAACGGAGCACTGGAGTATTGGAGTGATGGAGCGAAGGCGTCCCTTCCATCACTCCACCACTCCACCACTCCACCTCCGCCCCGTCCCCGAACCTTTTTCTGGCGCACTCGCCCGGAGGGCTTATCCTTCCCGTCCGAACCATGCGCGCCAGAGCCCTTCTCCGCATCATGCAGCTCGGGGTCAAAAGCCTCCTGCTGCACAAGATGCGTTCTGGCCTGACCATGCTCGGCATCATCTTCGGCGTGTGCTCGGTCATCGCCATGCTCGCCATCGGCGAAGGCGCAAGCTACGAAGCGCAGGAGGCCATCAAGAAGCTCGGCTCCAGCAACATCATCCTCCGCAGCGTCAAGCCCGCGCAGGATTCCAAGTCCAACTCCGGCCGCAGCTTCGTCAACGAATACGGCATCACCTATAGCGACGTGGCCCGCCTTGAAGGCACCATCCCGGGCATCCGGCGCGTGCTGCCCATGCGCATCATCCGCGACGAGGTGCGCTTCAACAACCTCGTCCAGCAGGCGCAGATCATCGGCACCCACCCGATCTACACGGAGATGTCCAGTGTGGATATCCTGCGCGGCCGGTTCCTCACCGAGACCGACGAGACACACATGAACAACGTCTGCGTGCTCACCGTGAGGCTCGCGGAAAACCTCTTCCCGTATCAGGACCCGCTCGAGGAAGAGATCAAGATTGGCGCGGATTACTTCACCGTCGTGGGTCTCCTGCGCGAGCGCTCCACCGCCGAGAAGCGTCCGCAGTCCGGCCAGTCGGAAGGCCAGCCGCTCGACAACAACGTGTATGTGCCGCTCTCCACCACCAAGAGCCGCTTCGGCGAGACGATCATCCGCCGCTCCGCCGGGACCTACGAGGCCGAGAAGGTGCAGCTCCACCAGGTCACCTTGCAGTTTACCTCCGTGGACGACGTCGAGATGGCCGTGCCGGTGATCCGCACGCTCTTCAAGCGCTTCCACACCAAGCCCGACTACGAAGTTATTGTGCCGCTGGAACTGCTCCGTCAGGCCGAGCAGACCAAGCGCATTTTCAACATTGTCCTGGGTTCCATCGCCGCCATCTCGCTCGTGGTCGGCGGCATCGGCATCATGAACATCATGCTGGC
>CAZOCL010000809.1:0-1552 GCA_964578245.1 uncultured Klebsiella sp.
CCGCCAAGCAGCTCGACGCCTTCTGGCAGTTCTTCCGCCTCGGCGACAAAGTGACTTCCCCCGCCACGCCCTGACCCCGCTGTGGGGTTAACCACGGATGGGAATGGTCCGCGAAACACGCGAACTGACGCGAAAAAACCCGGTAGGGTGAGACTCCGTCGAACCCCATCTGCCGACGCCGTCGGCGCGAGCGCAGCGAGCATCTCGGCTCCCCACGGACGCGAGGCCCGCGAAACCCGCGAATTGAGGCGAATAAACCCGAGCCCCAAATTCAACCGCAGGTGCGGCTGGAGTCGTTTCCCATCAGTGCAGGTTAGCGCAGGTCAGTGGTTCCAGCGTTCCCTTCCCATTTTCGCGTCTATTCGCGTATTTCGCGGGCAATGAATTCGTGTCCATTCGTGGTTTCCCAGCCGCGGTGACCACGGAGATTGCTCCGGAAACACCAAGCCGAGTGACGCGAATTCCGCGAATTGTCGCGAATTGGAGACGTGCCACGATTGCTCATACCCGTCCCGGATTGTCTGATTTCCTTCCCCAAAAACTGGCGTCAATTCGCGTAATTCGCGTCAAAAGTCCCCCCTCTGAGTTCTCTGCGCCCTATCGCGGCTGATTCCTTTTCCGCCTCCCCTATTCGTGTCCTTTCGTGGTTTCCCTATCCCCGCATCAGGGCCGCCATTAGGTGAAATGCGACTGGCATCTGGCCTGCTCTCCTTCCACCCATGAGCGCCCGAACGAGTGGAAAATATGCGGTCCAGTCCCTGCAGCTTTGCGCGAACGAACACGGCCTGATCATGCTCAACGTGAAGCGCAAAGCCAGCCACCCGCCCGCCGAACTCCCACCCAACGCCACTCCCGCGCAACTCCTCAAAGCCCACCTCGACCGCCTCCTCGACTACTTGTTTGGGGCGTAATCCCACGGGCGTCGTTTGCTTGGCCGCCAAGCTTTGTTTTCCCCATTTCATAGTTCGATGTTCAGCCGGCGAGGGTTTCGCAAGTGCGCGTCGCAGAATGGCCTCGCACTTCCCTGTTGCGCGGCTCTGTGAGCCGCAGCCAGCCGCTTACGCCATCGCGGCGGGTCACTGGTCGCGCTCCGGTGCCTGCGCCGCACTGCGGGAGGTCGCCCCGCTTTCCCCTCGACACCTTTCTGCCCGGCTTCAACTATCGTTCCATGATTTCGCGAGCCAAGTCCGAAGCCCTCTTTGCGGAGGCGTTGCAGCATATCCCCGGCGGGGTGAACTCCCCGGTGCGCGCCTTTCGTGCCGTGGGCGGGCAGCCGTTTTTCGTGCAGTCCGCGAAAGGCTCGCGGGTGACGACGGTGGATGGCGACGAATTGATTGACTATGTGGGCACCTGGGGGCCGGCCATCCTCGGCCACACCCACCCGAAGATCATTGCGGCGGTGAAGGCGGCGGCGGATCACGGCACGAGCTTCGGCATCCCGAACCCGTTTGAGGTCACGATGGCGCGGCTGATCAAGTCCCTCGTGCCCAGCGTGGCCAAGGTGCGCATGTGCAACTCCGGCACCGAGGCCTGCATGAGTGCCATCCGCCTC
>CAZOCL010000810.1:0-1546 GCA_964578245.1 uncultured Klebsiella sp.
CGCGCGCTTCATCCAGTTGAACCACCGCGACTGGGACCATCACGGCGGCCTGCCCAAGAACCTGCCCGCCAAGGCGAAGGAAGTGGACCAGGGTGCGGCGGCGCTCGTGAAGGACCTCAAGCAGCGCGGCCTGCTCCAGGACACCATCGTCATCTGGGGCGGCGAGTTTGGCCGCACCGCCTACAGCCAGGGCGAGATCAAGCCCGAGAGCTTCGGCCGCGACCATCACCCGCGCTGCTTCACCATCTGGGCGGCCGGCGGCGGCTTCAAGCCCGGCTGCGTCCACGGCGAGACCGACGAGTTCGGCTACAACATCACGCGCGACCCCGTGAGCGTCCACGA
The DNA here is from genome assembly GCA_964578245.1 of uncultured Klebsiella sp. Classification (GTDB taxonomy): domain Bacteria; phylum Verrucomicrobiota; class Verrucomicrobiia; order Limisphaerales; family SXTU01; genus SXTU01. The sequence continues at coordinate 343 of CAZOCL010000810.1, forward strand.
TTTCCATGCCACCCTCCTGCACCTCCTCGGCGTGGACCACCTCAAGCTCACCCACCGCCACGAAGGCCGCGACTACCGCCTCACCGACATCAGCGGCGAGTTGGTGAAGAACATCCTGGCCTGACCCCTCCCTTCCTACTCCTACTCTTAATCCTAATCCTACTCTGAGGAGCTGAACGGGATCAAAGCAGAGCAGGATTAAGATTAGGAGTAGGCGTAAGAGCAGGAGGGTGAACCAACCCTCACGGCCGCGTGATCTTCACCGTGTTGCCGCCCTTCTCGTTCCTCGTGCGTTGGACATGATTGGCCTGCCCCAATGGGGCTGCAGCACTCAGCCCAAGGTTGCCGAGTCAGACGAGGCTATCTTGGGTGCGAGGAAAATTCGGCGCTACCCTGAAAGGGTTGCGGCCCCCCGACCCGATGTGCCGGAACCCCTTCGGGGTTCGTGCCGTTAGAAACCACTGACCCAGGGTAGGCGTCGCATTGCGCGCCAGCCCTGGGCTGAAGGACACAATCCCGTTGGGCTTGAGTGGCGGATTCGGACGGCGTGCCGTTGATTGCGGAACGGCTGGCCGCCGGTGGGGAGCTCACTCCGCCACTTCATAGAGCGTCCCATCCATCACGAACTGCACGTTGCGCCCGAGTGCGAGCCACTGCGCCGCCTTCGGCTGCTTGGTGAGCAGCGCGAAGTATTCCGTCGAGCCGAACTGCAGCTTCACCACCTTCGGGTCCTTGAGTTGCTGCGCCTCCGCGTCCACCCACTGCGCGCCGTTCTGGTAAAAGCTCTTGCCGCCCACGAACTGGTTCTGCTGCGCGTATTGCGCCACCCGTTCGGCGGCCTCGGATTCCGCCTTGGCCCGATACAGCGTGCCGCTGGCACCGGGCGTTGCCTTGGTGACCGTCGGACGCGGTCCCGAAGATGGCACGGCCGACATCGGCGGCGCAGCCGGGGCCGCGCCCCCGTAGCTGCGCACCACCGACTGGTTCGCCAGCGATTGCGACACGCCCGACTGTTCCGCCGCCTTCAATTCCCGGGCCAGTTGCGCCCCGCCCACCGCCACATCGCCGTCCTTCAGCTTCTTGAAGCTGTCGTAGGAAGCGCCCGCCTGACGGTTGGCTTCGCGGTCCGCCTGGAGTTGCGGCAGGAGTCGGCGGTCCATGGACACGTTGCGCCGCGTCTCATCCTCCGTGATCAGCCACGCCG
>CAZOCL010000811.1:0-1540 GCA_964578245.1 uncultured Klebsiella sp.
CGCAAATCAGCCTTTGCGCAATTCACCCCGGTGTTTTGCCACCGGGTAGCAGTGGGTCGCCACCCTCCCTTCCCGATGAACTCCCCAAAGATTCAGGGAAGACAAAGATTTCAGACTTCAATCTTTGGGTTCCACCTCTTGTTCATCGTCGGCGAACTGGTCGGAACCGAAAACTCACCACGAAGCGGGGCGCCGGTTTCATGGAAGACTCCATGTCTCCGCTGTAGTCTTGCCGGTCCAGGGTTGCGGCGGCGGCGGCGCTTGGTAGCATCGTCGTCAGCATGGATACGGCCAAACGCATCACCGTCCGCGCCCGCTCCGCGTTCTTCGGCCTGCAGGAGGGCGGCCTCTTGCTGGTCATTCTCTTGCTCGGCGCGGTGCTGACCTTCTTCGGCGGCACGGTGAAGGTGCCCAAGCTTCAGGTGAATGCGCAGGGCGTCCGCGAGCGCGTGTTCACCGAGGTGAAGGGCGAGAAGGTGCTCGTCCTCGAGGAGAAGAACAAGTTCCTCAACGCCGCCAACCTCACCCAGCTTGCCAAGGACACGAGCTTCGTCGGCATCATGGCCGTGGGAGCCACGCTCGTGATCATCGCCGGCCAGATTGACCTGAGCGTGGGGGCGATCTACGCGCTGGCCTCGGTGGTGGGCGCGATGGTGTTCCGCGCCTTCGGGCCCGGCGGCGCGCTGGCCGCGTCGCCGCCGCATGAAGCGCTGCTGCTCGGCATCACGACCTGTCTGCTCATCGGCCTGCTCTGTGGCGTGCTCAACGGCGCGATGGTCACCGCGCTCAAGGTGCATCCCTTCATCATCACGCTGGGCACCATGGCCATCTTCCGGGGCGAGGCCTTTGTGATGACCGGCGGCCAGTCCGTCGGTGATTTTCCCGAGGCCTTCCGCTACATGATCCGCTGGGAGACCGGCGACGGCCTGAGCCTCGTGCCGCTCGGTGTGCTGCTCGCGGTCGTGGCGATGGGCAGTTTCTACCTCACTTTCCTCGCGCCCGGACGGCATGTGTATGCGGTGGGCGGGAACGAACTCGCCAGCCGGTTCAGCGGCATCCGGGTGTCCACGGTGAAGCTCAAGGTGTTCATCTACTCCGGCCTCACGGCGGGCGTCGCCGCGCTGCTGGCCATCGGCTACTACGGCAGCGCCACCAGCGGTGACGGGCAGGGCTACGAACTCGACGTGATCGCGGCCGCTGTCGTGGGCGGGGCCAGCCTCTCCGGTGGTAAAGGTTCAGCGCTCGGTGCGCTCTTTGGCGCGCTCATCATCAAGATGATTGATAACGGCATCGTGATCCTCGGGATAGACCAGAACTACAGCCGCATCATCATCGGCGCGGCGGTGATCCTCGCGGTGGTGTTGGACCAGTTCAACGGCTGGTGGACCCGCCGCCGGATGGCAAGGATGGCGTAAGGCGGATACTTCTGTCCGCCGGTCAAGTTTCCAAGGGTATCGGGGACAAGAGTGTCTCCTTCACGCCCGCACAAAACTCTCCGCCAGCGCCACGGCCTTCCGCATCGCCTTGGACTTGTTCACCG
>CAZOCL010000812.1:0-1536 GCA_964578245.1 uncultured Klebsiella sp.
TTGGTGGAGGCGGGGGGAGTCGAACCCCCGTCCTTGGCAGAATAACCAGCCGCGACTACATGCTTAGTCCAGGCATATTTGTCGGCTATGGGATGGCGCCTGAACTCGATACCCACTGCTTAGTCCGCATGAAATTTTCTCGGCTGCTGGCGCGCGGTCTCCGCCTTCAACCATGCCTGCAAATGGCGTTCAATCAGCGTAGCAGGTGTCCACTGGTGAACGTCGCGGTGGTTTAGGCCGCGAGGGCCAACTCTTCGTTAGCTCTTATGTTTTGGTTCGATGATTAACGAGGCCAACGAACCGTCCTCGGCATGCCGCCTCTGGCGCATCTCCCAAGTCGAAACCAGTGCGCCCCCGGCCAACGGCGGCACTGTCCACCACGTTTCCCCCTGCGTCAAGCGGCGTGCCGATATTCCGGTCCCGGCACCCGGCGTTCACGCCGCCTCGACGTGTTACGCCTTTGGGGTTCGGATACGGCGAGGGTTCGGACGGTGAAGCGGCCTGAAGGCCGCGCGCCGGAGTTCAGCGCTCACCCCTTGGTGAGCACTTCGTCCAAGTTGAGCAGCAGGCTGCAGAGGCCAGTCCAGGCAGCGTGTTCACTGGCGTCGAGTTGCGCATCGCGCTTGGACTCGCCCACAGTCAGCAGCTTGCTGGCGGCATCTTTGTCCGTGCCATATTGCGAGCGGAGTCGCACGAGACTGCTGGCGAGGACCTGTTGTTCGGAGGCGTTGGGCTTGCGCGCGGTGACGAGGCGAAAGGCGTGCTCCAGCCGCGCAACGTCGGTGGGGCCGCCGTCTTTCAAGACCCGCTCGGCCATTGCACGGGCAGCTTCGATGTAGGTGATGTCGTTGAGCGTGGCGAGCGCGTGGAGCGGGGTGTTGGTGCGCGGCGTTTTGACCGCGCAATTCTGCCGCGTCGCCACGTCGAAGAAAATCGTGGGGCCGACGATGCGCCGCCAGAAGACGTAAACGCTGCGGCGGTAGAGGGCCTCGCCGTGGTCCTGCACATACCGCTTGTTGCCGAACGTGGCGTCTTCCCAGATGCCGGACGGCTGGTAGGTCTTCACTGGTGGTCCGCCGAGCTTCTCGACCAGCAGGCCGCTGGCGGCGAGGGCCTGGTCGCGCAGCATCCACGACGGGAGGCGATGACGTGAGCCGCGCGCGAGGAGGCGGTTCTCCGGGTCGAGCTGGTAAAGGGTGTCTGAGCCGGTTCGCTTCCGCACATCGGCGGCTACGGGAGCATCCTTCGACGACTGTCGGTAAGCCGCGCTGGTCACGATCAGGCGGACGAGTTGCTTCACGTCCCAGCCGGTGCGGACGAATTCCGTGGCAAGCCAGTCGAGCAGTTCCGGGTGCGAAGGTTTCTCGCCCTGCACACCGAAGTCTTCAGTGGTTTTCACCAGGCCGGTCCCGAAGAACTGCTGCCAGAAGCGGTTTACTGTCACACGCGCGGACAGCGGGTTTTCCGGTGAGACCAGCCAGCGGGCGAGGTCCAGCCGGTTGGTGGGGGACAGTTTCGAGTTCGGAGTTTCGAGTT
>CAZOCL010000813.1:0-1536 GCA_964578245.1 uncultured Klebsiella sp.
TTGAAATTTGGAGTTTGGAGCTTCTTTGGATTTTGGAATTTGGGATTTGGTGCTTCTTCCACACGCCAATCCACAGGAAACAGCGAAGAGCCGGAACATTAGGGACAAGACCTTGAAACTTAGCCACAAGCGACAGGCCAGCTCAGGTCATCTGCCCGGCCGATTAGCTACTTGGAGAGCGCCACGATATACCGCTGCGAACGGGTGGTCTCCTCGGCCAGGCTCAGGTTGGTGTAGATGCCGTGCAGGTTCGAGCAGATGCGCAACAGAATGCGCCGCGGCGTGACCGGGGCGAGGAAGCCGTCGTGAAAGTCGTGGCCGGAGTTGATAAGGAACTTGATGCAGTCTCCCTTGGTCATCAGCTTGCCCTTGCGAAAAGCATCAATGTAAACCTCGCCCCGTGAGGTCTGGAGGCGGCAGACGAAGTGCCCCGGCATGCCGATGCCGGTGATGGGCAGTTGCAGCCGGCGCGCGACCGCCAGGTAAACGACACACATGCTGATGGGGTTGCCGGTGCGGCGGTCCATCACGCGGTTAAGGTAGCTGTTGTCGGGATCGTAGTATTCGCCTTCGTTGCCGGCGAAACCGAGGTCATTGAAGAGATAGTAATTGATCGTGCCGATGATGCGGTCGAGCGGCGCACCGAAATCAATGCGGGCGCGGAGATCCGCCGCGTAGCTGTCGAAGAGCGCCGAGTAGGCGAGCGCGTTGATGTTCGGGTATTGCGTCTGGCAAAGCAGCCAGATGGCCTGCTCCAGGTCCATGTCTTCGCCGCGGCTCAGGCAGAAGGCGAGGAAGCGGTTGTCCGCCGCCCCGCGCTCGAAGTGGTCCACGATCTCCTGGGCCCGGCGGCGCAGCACGGGATCACTGCTCAGGGTGTAGCCACGCAGCCAGTCGCGCGCAGGCTGGCCCTGCTCGATGATTTTGGCGCGGATGATCTGGTAGATGGCGGGGTCTTCGTCTGTGAGCAGCGTAAGGAGTGCCGCGCGCTGACCCTCGGTGAGGGCCGCCGGAGGATTCGCGCTGGTGGCGGAGAGTTTCACGGCTGACAGGGAAAACATGGCAGGGGGGACGGGGGAGCGCAATGGATAAAGGCGCATCAGGACTCCCGCGGACGCACTTTTGGCACCGCCCCGAAGCCGGGCCGGCGAGGATGCCGGCGATATGACCCGCGGGACGCGGGCGCAACGTAGCGCCGGGCTCCGGCCGGCCGTGCCGCAAGCGTCCCGCTTGCCCGGCGGGGCGAGACCGAGGCTGTGCGCGCAAAGCGGGCGGGACGCCCGCGCTCCGGACGAATCGGCACGGGAGAGAACTTTGAACCTTGAACTTTGAACCCGGAACTTCACCCTTCCCGCATGGAAACACCCGACCAGTTACGCGAGCTCTTCCGGATGCAGCAGGCCCTCAACCAGCGCATCGGCGTCAAGACCGACGGCATGACCGAGGAGGAGAAGACCAAGTGGCTCCTCAACTACACCCGTGCCATGCAGCAGGAGCTGGCCGAGCTGACCGACAGCGTCCCGTGGAAGTGGTGGG
>CAZOCL010000814.1:0-1534 GCA_964578245.1 uncultured Klebsiella sp.
ACCATCAGCAGGCTCACGGCCACGGCGGCTTCGAGATTGCCCACGCTGAGTTCGAGCCAGACGGTGGTGGGCAGCACTTCCGTTTTCATCCGCGTGGCCCCGGCGAAGACCAGGATGGGGCCGAACTCGCCGAGACTTCGCGCCCACGCGACGCTGGCAGCGGCGAACATCCCGCGCCGCGCCGCCGGGAGCGTGACGAGCCAGGCCGCTTGCGCCCGCGTGCAGCCCAGGGTCATCGCCACATCCTCGGGTCGCGACGACAGGTGGTCGAACGTATGCCGCATGGTTCGCACCGCGAAGGCCGCGCCAATGGTGAACTGCGCCAGGATCACTCCGAACACGGTGTAAGTGAACTTCACCGGCCCAAACGTGGTCCCGAACACGGAGAACTGTGGCACGAGGTTCTCGAAGAACTGTCCGAGCGGCGTCTGAAACAGGATGAGCAGGCACAGCCCCATGACCATGGGCGGGAGGACGATGGGGATGTCCAAGGCGGCTTCGAGCCAGTGCTTGCCGGGGAAGCGCGCCCGCGCCAGCAGATAGCCCACCGGCACCGCCAGCAGCAGCGAGAGCAGCGCGGTGACCGTGCAGGTGATGAGACTGAGCACGATGGAGTGCTGGATCTCCCGTTTGCCGAGCGCCTCCACCAGCTTGTCCGGCGAGGTGTAGCTCGCGGTCGCCACCAGCATCGCCACGAGGAAGAACAGGTAGAGCCCCGCCACCACGCCCAGCGACCCCCAGAAGGGCGAGAAGCGACGGGCGGGCGATGACATCGCGAACAAGCTCAAAGGTCATCGGGCAAAGCTCAAGCGAAAAGGGAAGGGGCAAATTCCAAGCTTCAAAAAACCAAGCTCCAAACAAGTTCCAAGCTGCCGGTGGATGGCCATGTTCTTCCGTGTTGTGTATTCTGCGGTTGCCCTGACCAGAAGCATCTTGAAGCTTGGAATTTGTTTGGAATTTGGAACTCGAGGTTTGGAGTTCCACCCCCTCGCTTGCTTTGCCCACCGGCAGGCCTAGACTCCCTCGTGGTGAAAGTGCCTTCCGAAGTGCCCGTGATGATCCTCCCGGAGACCACGTTGTTTCCGCAGATGACGCTGCCCTTGCGCATCTTCGAGCCACGCTACCGCAAGATGCTCGCGGACGTGCTGGAAGGGGACCGCATGTTCGCCGTCGCGCTCCGCCACCCGAAGACCAAGGCGGAAACCCCCATGTCCATCGGTTGTCTGGGGCTGGTGAGCACCTCGGTGGAGCAGCCGGACGGCACCAGTCTGCTCACCCTGCTGGGCCTGGCGCGGGTGGAGTTCCTTGGCGCAACCCGCCTCAAGCCCTACCGCGTCGAAGCGATCCGCGCCCTGGCCTCGCCGCCAACCGATGCCCCCAAGACCGACGCCCTCGCCAAGAAGGTGCGCGCCTTGGTGCGCAAGCGCGTGAAGCAGGGCTTCAACCTTGGCATCCCCCTGCCCGACGACCCGGAGAAGGCGAAGCAGCTCCAGCAGATGCAGGACCTGGCCAACGCCTCCTTCCAGCAGTTCGG
>CAZOCL010000815.1:0-1531 GCA_964578245.1 uncultured Klebsiella sp.
CGAAGTAATACGGGTCCTGATGCACGATGACCTCGACCGTCGCGTTCGCCACCGGGCCGCCAAAGTAGTAGTCCGCCTGGATGTTCACCTCCACCCGGTCGCCGGTGCGGAAGGCCTTCTTCTTACCGTCCTCCTCCGGGGTCTGCACGGCGACCTTGAACTCGGGCAGCTTGTATTCCTCCAGGCGGAAGAGCGTGGCCTGGCCGAGATGGGTGTTCTTGGACTTGTCCCGGAAGGACACGCGGTATTCGCCGAGACGCTGGGTTTCCGTGAGTTCGAGTGAACCCCAGCCGGTGCCGAACTCGTTCAGCTTGAGTTCGCCTTCCTTCACCAGGACGTTGTCGGGGCCGTCAATGCGGAACCAGATCGTCTCGTTAGCGGGGGTGGAATAGACTGAGCCGTTGTAGCGCCGCACCATGGCCTTCCACTCCACCTTCTCTTTCGGACGATAGGCCGGCCGGTCGGTGAAGGCGTAGATGCGCCAGGCCTCGCTGGGGTCGCGATAGGAGTAGGTGTTGCCGGGGCTGAAGGCCTGCTTGTCGTTGAGCGAGGCGGCGGCGAAGATCTCCACGTTGTTGTTCATCTGCCGCGTGACCTCGAAGACCGCGAGCCCGTCCTTGTCCGAGACCTTGTCCTGCGAGCGGGAATCCCACTGGTTGTTGCCGGTGTGCCAGCGCTCCCACAGGCGGACCTTCGCGTTCGGCAGCGGCTTGCCGGAAAGGGCGTCGGTGACGAAGACAAGCGCCTGCTTGCCGCTGGTCTTGAGCACGAGCGCGGCGTCCGTCACGAGCACGAGGTCGCGCGCGGACTTCCCGCCGCCCTGCGCTTCGAGCACGTAGGCCCCGGGGCGGAGCTTGCCGTCCACGCGGAGGGTTTCAGCGCCGGGACGGTAATCGCCCTTGTCCTTGGTGTCGTGCGCCCAGGACTTCGCCTTCTCACGGCCGGCCAGCTCAATCGAACGCAGCCAGTCGGTGCGCTTGTTGCCATCCACGCGCGCGAGGTTCACGTCCTGCGTGAGGTCCACGGGATAGAGCGCCAGCTCGATGCGCTTCACATTGCGCCAGTTGAGGTGATACTGAATCTCCGAGTCCGGCAGGAAGACGTGCGACACGCCGACGTTGAGCTGCACGTCGGTGATGTTCTTGATCTGCTGCTGGGCCTGCTCCCAGTAGCGCGTCTCGCCCTTGTTGAACTCCTTCACGAGGCGGCGGAAGAGTTCGAGCGCCTTCACGAAGTCCGGTTCCTGCGTCCACTGGCCGTCCTTGAGCGGCACGGCGCGGCCCTGGTTCATCATCCACTCGCCGTAGAAGTAGAGCGCGTCGTCATACCAGTCCGTGCCCTTGCCGGGCTTGAGCGCGGCCTCGAAATGCTCCGGCACGCGGGCGCGGGCGTCCCAGTCGCCGCCTTGAAACTGGAACGAGGCGGCCAGGAGATAATGCGCGTGGGCCTTGTCATTCTCAGTGACGGCGATCTTGAGGACGTTTTCGAGAATGTTCAGCGGCAGGGCGTTGCCGTAGTTGCCGTAGCGGTA
>CAZOCL010000816.1:0-1529 GCA_964578245.1 uncultured Klebsiella sp.
TGTCCACGTTCACGTCGCTGAAGATCAGGTCCTGCGCGCAGCCGGTGAGCATGGCCACGCGGTAGCGCGCCTCGCCGCGCGCGGGCGTGACGGGATCGATTAGATCAGAAGACAGCGCCGGCTGGATGTCCGGCGTCATGGCCTCCAGTTCGCGGAGGCGTTTCGGCATGAGCTTCATCACGCCGCTGTTCCGCACCAGCCATTGCAAGCCGAGCTGCTGGTAGAGCCGCATGGCGAAGCCGAGCACCTTCAGCCGGTTCAAATCCATGAACAGCCAGCCAACGCTGAACCCGCGGATGGCGTTGCGCTTGGGATTGTTCAACACGCCGCTGGCCTCGGCCTCGGCGCGGGCGTGCTCGAAGAGTTCAGCGTAGTTCACGCCCGCCGGGCAGGCGGTCATGCACGCGAGGCAGCCCAGGCAGAAATACATCTCCTCCGCGAACGCCTCCGTGGGGCTGAGGCGCCCGTCCGCAATGGCGCGCATGAGCGAGATGCGCCCGCGCGGAGAGTTGCGCTCGAGCTTGGTGGCGTCGTAGGTCGGGCAGGTGGGCAGGCACAGGCCGCAGTGCATGCACTGCTGCACGACGGAGTAGTCGAGGTCTTTGAGGTGCGAGAAGGGTGCGGCCATGACGATTCGTTGCGGCGAATTACTACGCGCGGGGGCGGAGGCGGGCAATCTTAAAGGCCAGTGCACGTGGTGGCAGGCGTCCCGCCCGGCGGAACGGACGCCGCTGCGCGCTGCGTCGTGAGAACTTGCAAGGCCCATGCCGGGTGGCGGGAGAGACCCTGCCACAGGTGCATCCTCGCACTGCTCCCGGTTTCGTGCCGCCGGGCAAGCGAGGACGCTTGCGGCACGGCCGGCCGGAGGCCGGCGCTACATGGCCCGGCGCCCGCCGCCACAGGGCCGCAAAAGTGTGGACACCCCGGACCAGCCGTTCATCCTCCGCGTCCAGCCAGCCTATGAAGAACGCAACCTTGCTCCTCGCCAGCCTTTTCGCCGCCGCCGCCGTTTCCCAAACCAGCGCCGCTGCGCTCCGCGTCACGGTGCAGGCGGGTGACTTCAACCGCCAGGGTGCTATTGTCTCCTTCGCCGTGCCGCCGGCCGCCCGCGACTGGAAGCACTTGGAGACGGAAGCCGGCAGTCCCCTGCCTTTCCAGGCGGATGAGGACGGCAAGGGCTGGTTCGTCCTCGCCGACTTGAAGGCCGGCGCGACGCAGACCTTTCGACTCAAGGCCGGCGCGTCGGCGTCGGAAACAGTCACGGCGAAAAAGGACGGCACTCTGATCCGCCTCGCGGTGGGCGGCAAAGCCGTCGCCGCCTATCAGACCACGCCGAGCACACCTCCGCCCGGCGTGGACGCGCACTACGCGCATGGGGCGTATCTGCATCCGGTCCACACGCCCGGTGGACGGCTGGTCACGGGTGATTACCCGCCGGACCACAAACACCAGCGCGGCATCTTCTTCGCCTGGACGCACACGGAGTTCGAGGGGCGCACGCCGGACTTCTGGAACATGGGCAAGGGCGA
>CAZOCL010000817.1:0-1527 GCA_964578245.1 uncultured Klebsiella sp.
GTCGTGCCGTTCATCCTCATCAGCCAGGCCAGCTTCATCAGCGCGGACTGGAAATGGGCCGCCTGCACCGCCGCCGTCGGGCTCCCGCTGCTCCGTTTCAGCATCCTCCACCGTCGGCTGCCGGAACTGAACCTGCCACTCAACGTCCTCGCCCTCGGTGCGTGCCTGCTGCTCGTGAACCTCATGTTCCCGCTCCTCTACCGCGAGGTGATCGAGCACGACAACGATTGGTGGTTCGCCATCGCGGGCAACATCTGGCTCTACCTGCTGCCGCTGCCGATGCTCGCCCTGAACGTCTTTCCGGCCATCCCGGAGCGAGGAAACGGCCCGGCCGGCTGGTCGCGCTGGTCCTTCATCTTCCTCTCGACCTGGCTGGCCGGCACGGCGGCGCACCTGCACTCGATCGCCTATGTGGACGGGCAGAAGTTCGCCCCACATCTCGCCGCGCCGCTCGTATGGGCGGTGGCATGGACACTGCGAAATCGGCTTTCGGAAATCATGCCCTTCCTCGCGCCCGTGTGGCGGAACCGCCTGCTCGTCCTCCCCGGACTGGCCACGCTGCTCGCCGCGACGGCGGCTGACACCACGCTCTTCCTCGTGCTCACGGCCGCGAACTTCGTCGCGCTGGGCCTGCTCAGCGCGCGCCATCGCGAGGAGCCGATGCTGGAGCAGCTCGCGCTCGTCTCCGGCTTCGCGTTGCTCGCTGGAATGCCCGCTGCCTGGGGCTACGCCTACGTGCCGGACTTCAGCCGAATGAAGATCATCCAGCTCGCCATCGCGGGCTTTGCCCTGCTGCAGGCCACCCGGTCCACCAGCCTCAAGCACGGCGTGCTCGGTGCGATCTTGGTCGGCGTCGGCACGCCTGTCCTCTTCACGCGGCTCGACAGCGTCGAGCCGTTTGCGCTCAACAACGCGCTGCTCTACCTGCTGCTGCACAGCTTCCGCTGGCGGGACACGCAGTGGTGCAGCGCGCACGCCTTCCGGTTCGCCGTCGGTCTGGTCTGGCTGCCGCACTCCATCGTCTGGCTCCGCATCTGTGGCCCGGAGGTCATGGCCACCATCACGCTGGGCGCGTTGCTGGTGCTGGGCTTTGGACTGTTGTTCCACCTGCTTGGCAATCCACCGCCGCGCTTTGTGCTCGGCTGCGCGGTGGCGAATCTTGCCTTCGTGCCAACCAACTGGCTCTACGAACTGTTGCGCATCACCCCTTCCGGCCACCTCGTCGTGCTCGCGAGCTTCCTCCTCTTTGGTGCCGGCACGGCGCTGGCCTTGCTGCGCGGCAGGCTGGAACCGGCGAAGGCGGTCCCCTGACCCGGTGGCGGCAGGCGTCCTCGCCTGCCGTAGCAGACGGCAGCTTGCCGCCCGGACCCGGGCCGCAAGGTTCCTCCATGTTTGGCTCGTTGTGCGCTGGGTCCGCCGGGCGGGACGCCCGGCTCTACGTCAGGCGGGACGCCTGACGCCACCCTCCGCGAATTTCCTCGAAATGCCGGAGTCGCCGCGTAGCTTCGCGCTCGCATGAAACTTCGG
>CAZOCL010000818.1:0-1526 GCA_964578245.1 uncultured Klebsiella sp.
CCGGTGCCGCGACTGCCGCTGTGGCTCAGGAGCGCAACGTATTCGCCGGGTTCCAGACCGTTGAGTTTCTCACGCGCGGTGAAGAGGCCGAATTCGACGAAGTGATTGCCACTCCCGCTGGTGCCGAGCTGCGCCCAGGCGCGGCCTTTGTTCTTTTTGGTGACAGGGCTGATGTTCCAGTCGGCGTCGAGGACCGCGTGCTGGCGGGGTTCTTTGAAATGTGCGCCGATGCCGAAACGGGTTTCGTCCTCGATGGCTTTGATGAGCCGCTCACGGCGGCGGTCCAGTTCGCGCACGGGGAGATCGAGGACCGTCATCTTCATGCGGCAGGCGATGTCCACGCCGACTGCGTAGGGCATGACCGCGTTGTCGGTGGCAAGCACCCCGCCGATGGGCAGCCCGTAGCCGACATGCGCGTCCGGCATCAACGCACCCGCAACGGACACGGGAAGCTGGCAGGCACGGGCGAGCTGGTTGATGGCCTCGGGGTCCAGACCTTCACCCCATTGCTGCCAGGGAGCGGTGGCCGTCTGAAGCGGGCGTTGGGACTTGAGCAGTGCCTTGGCGAACTCGCCCCGCAGCGCGTCCTTGGTGAATTCCGAAGGCTGCTTCACCACGGCTTCCACCGTCTCCGGCAGTTCGGTCTTGTCGCCGCCCTTGAGGATGAACTTGGCGATGAATTCCATCCCGCGCCGCATGGATTCGCCGGGGGGCACGCCGAGACGAATGAGGTCTTTGGTGTTCATGGTGGTTCCTCGGGTAGTCGGTCTGGGGAGAAGGCTAAATGGAGGCGGGATTTCCGACAACGGAGTTTTGAACGGCGGCTTTTGAAGACCACTAACTGGCACTGACCTGCACTAATAGGGGGCGTGCCGTTTCACTTTCTTGGCGTAGCCGGAGTTTTATCCATTGTCCTGAGCGATGCAGTTGAAAACTGACTTCCCTGTAACGCAAAGACGCAGAGGACGCAAAGAAGCGCAAAGTTGGAACAGGCCAGATGCAGGCCCTTGGTGGCCTTTGCCGATCCCGGCTCCGCGTAACTTTGCGTCCTCTGCGCCTTTGCGTTGAGATGAAGTGCCCGGGTTTCGATTGCATGGTTCCGGATTAGCGCTGGTCAGTGCCGGTCAGTGGTTTTCAAAATCCGGCCATTCCGCAATTGCTGAATTTAGGTTGAGACGAAGGTTCGAGGCACCATCGTGGAGCACGCTAACTTCGTCTATTTGCGGTCGTCGGTTTGCACCCTTTCGGTGTTCGTCTGCGCAAAGCGGGCGAGGACGCCCGCGCTCCTTCCCGAAGGCGATGTGCGCAAGAATTGCGCACTCTGGGGCGGTTTGCGCAGTCATTGCCCTAGGGCTTGAGACTGAAACTGCGGTTTTGGCCTAAATCCATCTTGGCACGGGGGTTGCGTAGGATTCTCGCAAACCCGCGCTCGCTGTGCGTGCGTCTGTCAGTCTCAACACCAAACCGAAGTCATGTAGCCGCCCTATGAAGAAGCTCACTCAATCCCTCCTCCTCGCCGGTGCGTT
>CAZOCL010000819.1:0-1526 GCA_964578245.1 uncultured Klebsiella sp.
GAACCGCTCCGCGGGAAGTGAAAGCGGCGTCGCGCTCCGCTTGCCGCCGCAGTCCAAGACGCTGGCCGTGCTCCTCACCGCTGCCGTGGGCAGCCGTGACTCCGATGCTTTTTCTCGCCTCGTCGCCCGCCCCCCCCCCCCCGCCCCCCCCCCCCCCCGGGGGGGGGGGAAAGAGGGGCCGGGCCGGGCGGTTTTGCCCCCCGGCCCGCGGCGGGGGGGGGGGGCGGCGCCCCCTCACCCTGGCCCTCTCCCCCGATGGGGGAGAGGGAACTGAGCGTCGTGGCCGGACGTTTTGGCCCGCTGGCCAGCGGCGGTGGGCGGGGGCGTCACCGCTTCATGCCTACATCGTTCGTTCGAGTTTGGGCATTGATTGGACATTGAGCCCTGAGCATTGGACATTCTCCCCACATGTTTGACGACCTTAACGACCTTTACCAGGAGGTGATCCTGGAGCACGCGAAAAGCCCGCGGAACTTCAAGGTGCTGCCCGACGCGAACCGTGTGGCCAACGGCACCAATCCGCTGTGCGGCGACAACTACACGGTCTATCTCGTCATGGACGGCGATGTGGTGAAGGACGCAAGCTTCCAAGGCTCCGGCTGCGCCATCTCGAAGGCGTCGGCGTCGCTGCTCACCAGCACCATCAAGGGCAAGACGCGCGCGGAGGTGGAGGCGCTCTTCGGCAAGGTGCATGACATGGTCACCACCGGCCACGCGGACGAGAGCATGGGCAAGCTCGCGGCATTCGCGGGCGTGCACAAGTTCCCGGCGCGCGTGAAGTGCGCCATCCTCTCCTGGCACGCAGCCAAGGCGGCGGTGGAAGGCGGGGGAACGGTAAGCACGGAAGGCGAGGAGCCGAAGCCCGCAACAACCTGATCCAAATGCAAACGTCCAACGCTCAACTTTCAACGCTCAACGTCCAAAGCGGATGGCGTTCGACGACGCCAGTTCAAAGTTGGATGTTGAGCGTTGGACGTTGAACGTTTTCCCATTCCCATCATGCACTCCTACGAAACCGTCACTCTCACCCGCGATGTGGATGCCACGCGCATTCCGTCCGGCGACAAGGGCTTCATCCCCAAGGACACCGAGGTCACCATCACGCAGGTGCTGGGCGGGGCCTACACCGTGCAGTTCATCGGCGGCCTCGCGCGAATCGAGGGCAAGGATGCCGATGCGCTCGGCAAGGTGCCCGAGGCCAAGCCAGTGCCCAGCGCCACGCCCGCGCCGACCGGCCCGGTCACCAAGGACACGCTTAACGGGCAGGTCTGGTCGGCGCTGCGCACCTGCTATGACCCCGAGATCCCGGTCAATATCGCCGACCTCGGCCTTATCTATAACTGCGACCTCTCGGAGCTGGGGACCAACAGCTACAAGGCCGACGTCAAGATGACGCTCACCGCGCCGGGCTGTGGCATGGGCCCAGTCCTAGTGCAGGACGTGCAGAACAAGCTCCTCTGCCTTGAGGGCATTGACGACGTAAACGTGGAACTGGTCTGGGACCCGCCCTGGAACCAAGGCATGAT
>CAZOCL010000820.1:0-1522 GCA_964578245.1 uncultured Klebsiella sp.
ATCATCGTCGAGCCGAAGAACGACAAGGCATTGTGGGACGGCCTCGAAGAACTGGTGAAGGAATACGACATCAAGCTGGCCATCCACAACCATGGCAAGGACTCGGTTTATGGCACGCCGGAGAAGGTCTGGTCGGTGCTGAAGGACCGTGATGCGCGCATCGGCGTGTGCATGGATGTGGGCCACCTCACCGGCGCGGGCTTCGATGCCGGCAAGGAATTCGTGGCCTACAAGGGCCGGGTCTATGACATCCACCTCAAGGACAAGAAGACCGAGAAGACCGCCGACGGGAAGTCCGTCATCCTCGACGTGATGGTCGGCACCGGTGATGCGAATTACAAAGGCCTGCTCGCCGAACTGAAGAAGGCCAACTGGCCCGGTGTGATGGCCATCGAGACGGACAACGGCACCTTCGCGAAGGAGCCGACCGAGTTCGTGGCCGGCGCGATCAAGTTCGTGAAGGACAACGCGAAGTAGGTGCGAGGCCAGTTTCGCTCTCCGCGCAAGCGCGATGGCCAGGGCTGTCGCGCTTGCGGCTTTTCTGGGGCTCAGTTCGCCAAGCGCCGGTCAGTCAAGCAGCCGCTTCCGGTCAAGAAGCCTTCGCTGATCCCGTGAGCCATG
The DNA here is from genome assembly GCA_964578245.1 of uncultured Klebsiella sp. Classification (GTDB taxonomy): domain Bacteria; phylum Verrucomicrobiota; class Verrucomicrobiia; order Limisphaerales; family SXTU01; genus SXTU01. The sequence continues at coordinate 622 of CAZOCL010000820.1, forward strand.
GTGGATAGCCACCAACCGCACTTCGTCACCACGGATCAAGTAGTAAACGCCGCATTTGTGGAAACGGTGCAGCCGGAGGCAGCGGACATCGGCAAACCGGACTGAGTAAAGGAGAGCCTTTTCGGCCAGCGTGGAAATGATGGCGTCTGCCTCATCGAGAAAAGCATCACCGAGCCCCGGTTGCTGTTCGTCATACCAGAGTGCGGCGGCCAGCAGATCCTCCTCAACGAGCCTGGGCCTTCTGATGACGAAGCTCATGCAAACGGGCGCGGACGCGCTCAGTGGTGCCTTCCCAGGGTTCGAGTCGTTCTGGATGAGCATCCAACTCGTCCCGCCGACGCAGAATCTCCGCCTTGATCTCGGGGTGAATGTCTTCGTTCAGCGGGGTGAGAATTTCCGCCTCGTGGGCGTAGAACCAATCAGCGAAGCGGCGGCGTTCCTCGTGGGGGAGCTGCAGCAGGGTGGTTTCGATTTGTTCCACACTCATGGTTCCAAATCTACGTTGAGAGCCTGGATTTGCGAACAAAATGTTCGGCTCCATGCTTCGGTTGAGGACCGGGAGCCGCTGCTAAAACAGCCACGCGTTCTGGCTCTCCTTGTAGTGCCGCCGGCAGACGGAGACGTAGCGGTCGTTGCCACCGATTTCGATCTGCGCACCGGTCTTCACCGGTGCGCCACCGGCATCGAGGCGCAGGACCATGATGGCCTTGCGGCCGCAGTGGCAGATGGTCTTCAGCTCGATCAAGTTGTCCGCCCACGCGAGGAGCCACTGGCTGCCCTCGAAGAGGTTGCCCTGAAAATCCGTGCGCAGGCCGTAGCAGAGGACCGGGATGCGCAGGCGGTCGGCGAGGTCGGTGAGCTGCTCGACCTGGGCCTTGGTGAGGAACTGCGCCTCGTCCAC
>CAZOCL010000821.1:0-1510 GCA_964578245.1 uncultured Klebsiella sp.
GTGCGGCGCGTGTTCCAGGCGTTGCGCATCGCGGTGAACGACGAGTTCTCCGCGCTGGACACCTTGCTGCGCCACCTGCCCGCGTGCCTGAATCCCGGCGGACGCGTGGCGATCCTCACGTTCCACTCCGGCGAGGACCGGCGGGTGAAGAAGGCTTTTGAGGCGGGTGAGCGTGACGGCGTTTACGCCGCGATCGCGCGGGAAGTCATCCGGCCCACGCCGGAGGAACGGCACAGCAACTCACGCTCGTCCCCGGCCAAGCTCCGCTGGGCGCGCCGGGCGGGATAGGGTAGGGGCAGCGCACGATGCGCGAACGAGTCCCGCCGTTTCAGGGCGGCGGGAGGGTTTCACTGGCCAGGGAGCTTCACCCCGGGCTGTCACCGGACGGGCTTTCAGCCCTGCTTTGCAGTGCACGCCGCGCTCCGCTCGCTGTCGGCGCGTTTCCGTCCCTCCCTCCGCTCGCTCAAAGCAGCGTCAGCCGGAGGTTGCGGAGCTTGGAGCCGGGTGCTAGGGCGACTTTGTTGGCTCCGTCCATGGCGATGGGGCCACGGATCACGGCGGACTACGCGTCGAACTTGAACGCGATCTGCTTGGCGGTCGCCTCGACCGAGAACGGAACCCAGCCGCCCAGTTCGGCCTGGGGAAACGAGGCGACCGGGACGATGTTCTTCTCGTTGATTCCGTCATGCGACCGGCGCTTGATGGCCACCGAACGGCTGTTCATCGAGTAGCGATTCAGGCTGCCCCACTCGCGGAGCCAGATGGTGAACCCGTCCGGCAGATCGGCTGAGTAGGGGACGGCATCCGAAGGGCCGCCGAGCCAGACTTCGCCGGTGAGCCGGAAGGGCTTTTCCTCGGTGTAGTAGAGAATGATGAAGCTGGGCTTCTTCGCGGTGATGGTGTCGCCGGACACGGTGAACGCCTCCAACTGGTCGCCCACGAATTTCGTGCCGGCCCGCGAGGTGAGCAGCGTGCCCTGGTCGGGAGGCGGGGCCGCGGACACGGTGCTCTTGTTCGAGACCGTGCCGCAGGCGACGAGGAAGATCACGGTGGCCAGAACGATGAGTGAAGAAAGGGCAGGCGTTTTCATGAAAGGGTTCCTTTGGACGCCCTAGGATGATGCTTTGGCGCGGGACTGCAAGTGTGATCCGGCCGGAGCCGAGCCGGCGCGGAGGCGGATTACCGTTCGCGGCTCGGCCGCGTCGCCGGCTCCACGCGCGGGTCCGGTGCGCCCATCTCGATCCAGCGGCGGAAGTCGGCGATGACCGCGTCGGGCAGCTTGCGCTTCGGCGGCATCAGTTCCTGATGGTCGTTGCGCAGGGCGCGCAGCAGGAGGCTGCGGTCAGGGTCGCTGGCCCGCACCGCCGGTCCGCTGTCGCCGCCCGTGAGCAGGCCGCCGCGCGTATCGAGCTGGAGGCCGGCCTTGAGCTTCTTGGCCTGGGCGGAATGGCACTCGTAGCACTGGGCGGCCAGCACGGGCTCGATCTGCTTCCGGAAGAACTCAAACTGG
>CAZOCL010000822.1:0-1503 GCA_964578245.1 uncultured Klebsiella sp.
GCCAAGCCGCTCTTCCGCAATCTGCTGGTCTTCAGTTTCCGCAAGGACCTGGAGGAGGACAACGTGTCCCAGTTCTTCTGGCAGGCGCTGGTCGGCGGTGCCACCACCGTGCTCAAGAACCAGTCCCGCGACCAGTTCGGCACGCTCATCCCGTTCAGCGGAGACGCGACGGGCCAGACCACGGCGGACATCGTCGCCACTTTGGGGAACATCCTGCGCAATGCCTTCGTCCGCGCATATATGCCGCGGCTGGAAGGCGGGCCATCGGTGGGCAATCTTACATTTCAAGCGCCTCAGATCAGCGACTCCTCCGCTGGTGACTCCCCCTAACTGGCCGCGCTCAACTCCCAGGACTTTATGAACATGGCATCGTCAATCATCACCCCTGCTCCACGTCTGGTCTGGACCATGCGCTCGCTCCACCTCTGCCTGCTCTCGGCCGCGCTCGTCAGTGCCGCCGGCTGCGGCAGTTCAGAGAAGACCAGGAAGAAGGATGATTTCTTCACCTCCGGCAGCCGCGAGGCGGACCAGCGCGCCAGTCAACGCATGGCCAGGGACGAGCAGCTCTCCGGCTCCGGCGAAGGAGCCGGGGAAAAAGGTGCGAAGAAAGCCGTGGCCGCCCGCAGCGCGACCGAGGGCCAGGCCGCGCAAGTGGAAGGGAAGCTCGCGCTCTTTGACCGTCTGGGTGGCGAAAAAGGCATCAGCGCCATCGTGGAAGATTTCACACCCCGGGTGTTGCAGGACCCCCGCGTCAACTGGGAGCGCAAGGACGTGAAGCGCGGCTTCTTCCTGTTCCGCAAAAGCGATGCGCCACCTCCGTGGAGCGCGACCACGGTGAACCTCGCGAACCTCAAAAAGCATCTGGTCCAGTTCCTGGTCCTGGCCACTGGCGGCCCCGTTCACTACGACGGCAGGGACATGAAATCCGCCCACGCGGGAATGAAGATCTCCAATCCGGAATTTGACGCCGTCCTCGGCGATCTGAAGGCTTCGCTCGACCGGCTGCAGATTCCGAACAAGGAGCAGAAGGAACTCCTCTCGATCATCGAGAGCACCCGTCCCCAGATCGTCACGGAGCGGTAGCCAGCAGACCGGGTAACACCCCATGGCCCCGGCGAGCCTACCCCGGCTACGGTGCGGGCGGCGTGAGCAAAGCCGCTCATGATTGGCGACCAGGCCCAGGTGCGGTCGCCGTAGTTTTGGTCGCCGTTCAACCGCTCGCGCACACCAGCGAAGCACATTCTTTCAACGTCCATGATTGCCCTGATTTGCCAGTCCCTGTTTGCCGCCGGAGGCAGCTCCCTGCTGTATCTCCAGCGCGGTGGCGGCATCGGGGGAGCGCTCTTTGTCCTCGTTCTGAGCCGGCTGTTCCGCAAGCGATCACCGGTCATGCTTGAATCAGCAGGCGCTCCCAAAATAGACCGTCCAGCCAGTGGCGGAACCAGATGCTTATGAAAACCCCCAGCCCAGCCAAGCAGCCCAAGACCGCGCCCAGCAAAAAGA
>CAZOCL010000823.1:0-1501 GCA_964578245.1 uncultured Klebsiella sp.
TTTCTGTCCAGACAGAAATAACCGACGCCCCGTATGCCAACCCTCAGCCCAGTCCAGCAGAAGTTCGTCCTCCATTGGGGCGAGATGGGCACGCGCTGGGGCATCAACCGCACGGTGGCCCAGATTCACGCGCTGCTCTTCATCTCGCCCAAGCCGCTCCATGCCGAGGAACTCTCGGACACCCTCCAGGTCGCCCGCTCGAACGTCAGCACCAGCCTCAAGGAACTGCAGGCCTGGGGGATCGTCCGGCGCGTCCATGTGCTCGGGGATTCGCGCGACCACTTCGAGAGCATGAAAGAGGTCTGGGAGATGTTCCGCGTGGTGCTGGACGAGCGGAAGAAGCGCGAGATCGACCCGACCCTTTCGGTGTTGCGCGACTGCATCATCGAGGCGGAGAAGGACAAGCAGACGGATGCCTATACGGAACAAAAGCTTCGCGAGCTGGCTGGCTTCTTCGAGACGACGAACGCCTGGTATGCCCAGGTCCGCAACTGGCCCGCCACCGCCGTGGTGAAATTCATCAAGCTCGGCGACAAGGTGCGGAAGCTGTTGGGACTCGCCGAGGGGTGAGTCGGCCCCTTTTTTTGAACCTGAATTTCTGTGAATGCTGAAATAACAGACAAAGATGCCGGAACTGGACGGGCCGGAAGGGTTTTTTATGACGGGGCTTGTCCCCTATGCACCGGCTGGGCGCTGCGCGCCGAGCAGGGACTGGCCGCCCGTGGTTTCGACCTGCGCCCGCTCCAGTCGGAGGCGGCGGAGGCGCTGAAAGTGGCCCCGGGAGAATTGCTCCGCGAGATGCGGGTGCGCACGGCCGATGGCGACGTGCGCGGCGGGACCGAGGCCGTCGTCTTGCTGGCCGGTCACTACTGGTGGGCCAGGCCGCTGGTGTGGGGGGCAAGGCTGCCCGGAGGCAGAACTGCATTGCAATGGGCTTACCGCACCCTGGCCGCTAACCGCCACTGTGTCGGTGGAGTCTGTGGGGTGCGGAGGAATCCACCAGGCACCGGGTGGGATTGGTTGCCAGCTTTCACACTGCCCGGGGCTGCCGTGCTCGCCTGCTGGGACGGACCAGGGTGGCTGCTGATGTGGGCGGTGGCATTGGGATTATTCGCTGGCTTCAAGTGGCTCACCTGGCGGCGGGCGCAGGGCAGGGGGCTGGGCTGGCGGGATGCAGGGTATCTGTTCGGCTGGGTCGGGCTGGATGCGCGCACGTTCCTCAAGCCACCCCCTGAGCCGACAACCGGCTTGGCGACGGCGGTTGCCTTCGGCTTTGCAAAACTTGTCTTCGGCCTCGCGTGCCTCACTGGCGCAGCCCTTCTGGTGGGCACGGAAGCCAGCCCGCTGGGAGTCGTCTGGCTCGGCATGGTGGGCACGGTCTTCACGCTGCACTTCGGCGCGTTCCACTTGCTGGCACTCGCGTGGCAACGCATCGGCTTCAACGCGGAACCCATCATGCGCAACCCGCTCGCCGCGACCTCGCTGGCGGAGTTCTGGGGCG
>CAZOCL010000824.1:0-1500 GCA_964578245.1 uncultured Klebsiella sp.
GGCCGAGGTCGGGGCCAATCTCGCGGCCCTCGCCCTTGAGCTTGTGGCAGACGCCACAGTTCTTGGTGAACAGCTCGCGTCCGCGCGTCTCGCTGCCGGCGAGCGTGGCGATGATGGCGTAGTCCTTGATGACCTTCGCGCGGTCGGCGCTGGTGGCGGCGAAGAGCTTCGTGGCGCGAGTTCGCAATCCGTCTAGCGGGTAGGTCGCAAGCTTCTGACGTTGTGCCGGGCTGATTTGGCTCTTGGGAATCTGACCTTGCTCCAGCAAATCAAGAACCGTCGCGACCCACAGCGGGCGGCTCAGAAGCGCCGCAAGGACCGTTTCGCGAAGCGCGGGGCTATGCGCTTTCCAATCGGTCAGCAATCCCTTGGCGGAATCCGAGCCACCGAGCTTCGCCAGTTGGGCCACAGCGCTAGTCTGGATTTCACTTGGCCGTTGAGGCTTCATCATCTGGACGAGGAGAGCGATGTCCTGCTCGCGTCCGGCAGGCCCGCGACCGAGCAACCCAATGGTATTGCGCGCGCGGAAGTCGAGGACGGTGATGGCAATGGCGTTCGAGCGTGCGAGGGCAAAGATCGGCTCCACCGATAGCAAACCCTGGCGAACTTTTGCGGCCTCGGCCTCCGAACCGCCGACAAGACGAACGTCAAGGGCATCGAGCGTCCGATTGAGCGCGGTGAACTGCCAGCTCTGATATTGCCCGCCTCGCGGGCTGAATGCCTTGTTGAAGGCTGCTTGCAAGTCTTCGACTCGGCTTGCCGATGCGATGTAGCCTACTAGCTTGGCTGCAAGTTCTTGGTCCGCCGGTGCAAACAGAGTCGCATCTGAAATGAACATGTCCGCCAACATGCCGGCGGCGTGCGCTGGGTAGGAAGTTTCCACCGCCGTGCTTAGTTGGGAGTTGCCGACAGTGTTCTCTGCCACGGCTAGCAGCGCTTGACGGGCTTTGAAATCCTGAAATTCGCCGGCCGACAGTGCTGTCTGGAACTTCATTCGGGCGTCTGCTCCGGACAGGGCAGCGAGGAGGTGCGCGGTCACAGAATTCGTTGTGCCGGTAGGGCCGCGCGCCAGGCGTTCACTCACCCTGACTGCATGTTCTCTGACGAGTGGATCGGGGTCTTTGAGCAGAGTCACAATCGCATTCTCAAGATCGCTTCTTGAGCTCGCCAAAGCCGGAGTTGAACCCATCTTGGCCACAGGCAGAATTCCTTCCAGCGTGCAGAGTGCCTGCATCCGCACCTTCGGCTCCTTCGCTTCAACCGTTAAACGCTTCAACCCTTCAACCGCCCCCTTGTCCTGCCGTTCAACCAGCAGGCGTTGCGCCGTGTCGCGTTGCCACCCGTTAGGTGAGTCGAGAGCTGTGACCAAATCCATAGTCGTCAGCTTCGCGAGGCTCGGGATTTGGCGGCGCGGCTGGCCCACGGGCACGACGCGCCAGATTCGCCCTTTGTCCGCGCCGGCGCGGAGGTCGAGGCGGGCCTGGGTCTCGGGCGCAATCC
>CAZOCL010000825.1:0-1496 GCA_964578245.1 uncultured Klebsiella sp.
GCAGTGCGTCGGCAGCACGCGCAAAGCGGGCGAGGACGCCCGCGCTCCGGGCAAGTCGCGGCTTTGCACTCGACACAACACTTTCGCGGACTAAGTTGCGCCGCAATTCGTTTCACCACCATGTTCTACTGCACTTTGAGATCCCCTGCCCTGCTTTGCTTTGGGTTACTGACGGGTTGGTTGACCATGTCGTCCCTGGCGGCGGATGCTCCGGAGAAGCCTGCGCCGGTCTGGACCGGCACGGCCACCAACGCCCAGGGCGCGGTGCTCGCCGAGGTGGTGGTGGAGGCGCACGAGACGCCAGACTTGGAAGCCTGGGCCAAGCGCGCTGGCCAATTGTGTGCCGAGTGGTATCCCAAGATTTTCGTGCTGCTGCCGAGCGAAGGCTTTACCCCGCCGGCCAAAGTCATCCTGCGGTTCAAAGCGGACATGAAGGGTGTCGCTGCCGCCAGCGGGAACGTCATCAATTTCTCGGCTGGCTATGTGCGCGGGCACACGAACGACTGGGGCATGGTCGTCCATGAATTGACCCACGTAGTGCAATCGTATCCGCCCGGCGGACCGGGCTGGCTGGTGGAAGGCATCGCGGACTACATCCGCCTCTCGCACTTCGAGCCGAATGCGCCGAAGCCACGCATCAACCCCGACAAGGCCAGCTATCGCGACGCCTACAAGACCACCGCCATCTTCCTCGCCTGGGTGGAGAAGCACCACGATGCGAAGCTAGTGGTGAAGCTCAACGCCGCCTTGCGCCAGCGGAAGTATTCGCCGGAGCTGTTCAAGGAAGCGACCGGCAAGACGGTGGATGAGTTGTGGGCGGACTTCACGGCGGAGTTGAGGGCGAAGCAAGGCGCACCAAAGTGAAGCACCGCAACGAACGCCGCCGGCTCCAGGGCTGAAAGCCCGTCCGGTGACAGCCCGGGTTGGAGCCGAGCAACGCGAGGAGGAGGCCCGGGTTCGCGGTCCAGTTAATCCTAAACTCCGAAGTTGAAACCGCGGATTGCGCGGATGACACGGATGGGGAGGGCCTTCCAGCGCTGCGTTGCGGAACCAATCCAGCCGGTAACGAGCTTGCGCAGGCGGTTCTTTATCCGCGTCATCCGCGCAATCCGCGGTTTCCCTTTCGGAATTCGGGTTAATCACCGCCCGGAAAGGGCGGGACTCACCACGGGGCCGGCAAGCGTTCCGCCCTTTCAGGGCGCGCGTGCTTTGCTGGCCAAGGCTACCCGGGGCTCCACCCCGGGCTGTCACCGCACGGGCTTTCAGCCCTGGTCGCCGCCCCGCTGCCTCTCCCGTTCCCATCCGTGTGCATCCGTGGTTCAATTTCGGTGTTCAGGCTGAGTTGATTCAACCCCACAGAAAACACTCGCCTCGCCGGGGGACGTTGCCCAACATCCGCCTCGATTTCGCGGGAGCCGCCCGCACTTGAATGAAAGCCAAAATCATCATCACTCCGAAGAAGGCCGTCCTCGACCCCCAGGGCAAGACCGTGCAGA
>CAZOCL010000826.1:0-1495 GCA_964578245.1 uncultured Klebsiella sp.
CCGGAGTTGGCCTCGACTTTGAATTCGCGCTTGAGGCGATCAATGATGATTTCCAGGTGGAGTTCACCCATGCCCGCGATGATGCGCTGGCCGGTCTCCTCGTTGGTGAAGCAGTGGAAGGTCGGATCCTCCTCCGCGAGGCGCTGGAGGCCCTCGGACATCTTGTCGCGGTCCTGCTTGGTCTTCGGCTCGACGGCCATGCTGATGACCGGCTCGGGGAAGGTCGGCGGCTCCAGGGCCACGTCGAAGTCCTCGTTGCAGATCGTATCACCGGTGGTGATGTTGCGCAGGCCGACGAGCGCGGCGATGTCGCCGGCATAGACCTCGTCAATGTCCTTGCGCTCGCTGCCTTGAATGACCATCAGGCGGCTGACGCGCTCGCGCCGGCGGGTGCGCGGGTTGTAAATGTTGTCACCCTTCTTGAGGTGGCCGGAATAGACACGGAAGAACACCAGCTTGCCGGCGTAGGGGTCGGTCCAAAGCTTGAACGCGAGCGAGCAGAACTTCTGGTTGTCGTCCGTCGGGACGGCCACCTGGTTGTCCGTGCCCGGCTCGTGGCCTTGGGCGGGAGGAATGTCCAGCGGCGACGGGAGGTAATCTACGACGGCGTCCACGAGAACCTGCACGCCCTTTTTCTTGAAGGCGGAACCGCAGAGGACGGGGATGATCTCGATCTTGCAGGTCAAGCGGCGGATGGCGGCCTTGAGGACCTCGGGGGCGATCGGCTTCTCCTCGAGCACGAGGTTCGCGATCTCGTCATCCTTGTTGGAGACGGCATCAATCAGCTCCGCGAGCGCGGCCTGCGCGCGGTCCAGATGCTCGGCGGGAATGTCGGTGACGTCGTAGTTCAGGCCTTCGTTGGCCTCGGTCGGACCCCAGTTGATGGCCTTCTGATTGACCACGTCAATTACGCCTTCGAAACCACCAACAACGGTCTTGCCTTCGGCTTCGGTCGGACCGGCACCGAGGGGGAGGAAGATCGGGAAGGCATACGCGCGCAGCTTGGTGCGCATGTCGTTCAGCGCGTTCTCAAAGTTCGCGCCGATGCGGTCCATCTTGTTCACGAACGCGATGCGCGGGACCTTATACTTGGTCGCCTGACGCCACACGGTCTCGGACTGCGGCTGCACGCCGGCGACACCGCAGAACACGGCGACCGCGCCGTCCAGCACGCGCATGGAGCGCTCCACCTCGGCGGTGAAGTCCACGTGGCCGGGGGTGTCAATGATGTTGATGCGGTGCGGGATGTTGTTGAAGGACTTGTAAACCTTGTCCTCGCCCGCCTTCGCGCACTTCTGCGTCCAGAAACAGGTGACGGCGGCGGAGGTGATCGTGATGCCGCGTTCGCGTTCCTGCTCCATCCAGTCCGTCACGGTGTTGCCGTCATCCACGTCACCGATCTTGTGGATCAGGCCGGTGTAAAACAGGATGCGCTCGGTGGTGGTCGTCTTGCCGGCGTCGATGTGCGCGGCGATGCCGATGTTGCGCGTGCGCT
>CAZOCL010000827.1:0-1490 GCA_964578245.1 uncultured Klebsiella sp.
GCAAGCTTGTGAAAAAAATCACAAAACACTTGCCGCGTCCTTCGCCGGTGCTTTACTTGGCGGGTCGGCGGACAATTTCCGCCCGGCACCGCCATGACGACCAACGCTGAATTTGGCTACAACTCGAAGATCGAAGGTGACGTGGTGGTCACCCGCGTGGACGCGGCGATCAACTGGTGCCGCAAGCAATCGCTCTGGCCGATGCCCATGGGCTTGGCGTGCTGCGCCATCGAGCTGATGGCGGCGGGCGCGAGCAAGTTTGACATCTCGCGCTTCGGCTCGGAGGTCATGCGTTTTTCGCCCCGGCAGTCGGATGTGATGATTGTCGCGGGCACGGTGACTTACAAAATGGCCCTGGCGGTCCGGCGCATCTACGACCAGATGCCGGAGCCGAAGTGGGTCATTGCCATGGGTGCCTGCGCCTCGACCGGCGGCATGTATCGGAGCTACGCCGTGCTCCAGGGGGTGGACAACATCATCCCGGTGGACGTCTATGTGGCCGGCTGCCCGCCGCGTCCCGAAGCCCTGCTGGACGCCCTCATCAAGCTGCAAAACAAGATTCAAAAAGAGCCGGTGATGGCCGCCTGAGCCACCTCTCAACCCTCAACTCCTCTACTCTCAACCTCCCTCGTGGCCACCGCCGAACTCGCCCACCAGTTGCTAGCCAAGTTCGGCGCTTTGCTGTCCGGACCGATTGAGTTTCGGGGCGAAGTCACCTTGAAGCTGACGGATGCGGAGCGCATCGCCGAGGTGTGCGAATTTGCGAAGAAGTCCTTGAGCTTCGACATGCTCCTGGACATCACCGGTATCGATAACTACGGCGAAGACCCCCGTTGGACGGTGGTTTATGAGCTGTATGGGACCGGCCACGGGTGCTTGCTGCGCCTCAAAACGGATGTCAGCGAGGAGAAATCCGAACTGCCGACGGTTACGGGCGTCTGGCGCGGGGCTGACTGGCACGAGCGCGAGGCCTATGACATGATGGGGATTCGCTTCAGCGGGCACCCGGACCTCCGCCGCATCCTGATGTGGGATGGTTATCCGTATTTCCCTCTGCGCAAGGACTTTCCGCTGGCGGGCAAGCCGACGGATTTGCCGGATGTGGCGTTCACCAAGCCGGCACCGCTGGAGGGTGGGCCGTTTGTGACCTTGCCGGGGGGCAAGGACAGCATTGCGCGGGAACCGCGGGTGCGGAACCCGGAGAATTGATTTTTAACTTGTAGCATGGCCACCGCCCAAACCATCGAATTTCGCGAGCCCGCCTCCCGCGTGGCGGCTGGAGCCAAGTCGCTCATGCCGGCACCGACGCCGACGCCCTTGGCCGGGGTTGATTCCGGCGAGCTGGTGGGGGAGAAGATGATCCTGAACATGGGGCCGTCGCATCCCTCCACGCACGGGGTGCTGCGCATCATTCTGGAGCTGGACGGCGAGATCGTCACCAAGGCCACCCCGGACGTGGGTTATCTGCATCGCGGCGATGAGAAGATCGC
>CAZOCL010000828.1:0-1486 GCA_964578245.1 uncultured Klebsiella sp.
GTTTACGCCAACCATTTCGCCCAGCCCTGGTAACTTTCTTTTTGAGTCAAATCGGCAAAACTTCTTTCAATTTCCGACCTTGCCAGAGCGTCCACTCAGGATTAGAACGCTGCAAAACCCATAGCCCTATGATCCGAATCCCAGGCGAAGCCGGCAAAGACCTCTGCGACAAACACCTCGGCATCACGCGCCGCGACATCCTGCGCATCGGCGGCTCGGGCCTGATGGGCCTCTCGCTCGGCGGCGCGATGAAGCTCCAGGCGCTCGCCAATCCCGCCACCGGCGGACGCGGCTGGGGCAAGGCCAAGAGCGTCATCATGATCTATCTCCAGGGCGGCCCGTCGCATCTGGACCTGTGGGACCCGAAGGAGAACGTGCCGGACAACGTGAAGTCCGTCTTCGCGCCCATCGCCACCAAGCTCACCGGCGTCAAATACACCGAACTGCTGCCCAAGCTCGCGAAGGTGAACGACAAGTTCACCATGATCCGCTCGATGAGCTACACGCCGAACGGCCTCTTCAACCACACGGCGGCGATCTACCAGATCATGACCGGCTACACGACGGACAAGGTCAGCCCGTCCGGCCAGCTCGAGCCGCCCAGCCCGAAGGACTTCCCGAACTTCGGCTCGAACATCATCCGCCTCAAGCCGCCATCCGAGCCGATGCTCCCGTTCGTCATGTTCCCGCGCCCGTTGCAGGAGTCGAACGTCGTGGGCAAGGGCGGCAGCGCCGGCTTCCTCGGCAAGGCCTTCGATCCCTACACCCTCTATCCCGATGGTGACGATTTGGACATGGCGAAGATGGACAAGATCAAGGTGGACGACCTCAATCTCCGCCCGGACATGTTCGCCGTGCGCCTCCAGCGCCGCGCGAATCTCCGCGACGAGCTCAGCAGCGCGATGCCGGAAATCGAGAAGGCCGTCGAGAGCTACAACCTGGATGACTACTACAAGAAGGCGATGAACCTTATCGTCTCGGGCCGCGCCCGCGAGGCCTTCGACCTCAATCAGGAGCCGGACAAGCTCCGCGACCGTTACGGCCGCAACACCTTTGGTCAAAGCTGCCTGCTGGCCCGCCGCCTCGTCGAGGCCGGCACCCGCGTGGTGGAACTCATCTGGCCGAAGGTCGCCAACTCCGACCGTCACTCGTGGGACGTGCATGTGGGCCTCAATGACCGCATGAAGAAGGACAGCGCCCCGCTGCTCGACACCGGCCTCTCCGCGCTCTTCGAGGACTTGGATTCACGCGGCCTGCTCTCCGAGACGCTCGTGGTCGCCATCGGCGAGTTCGGTCGCAGCCCGCAGAAGGGCGTGAGCACCAGCGGCAACGGCAACAGCGCCGACGGCCGCGATCACTGGCCGTATTGCTACACCAGCGTCATCGGCGGTGCGGGCATCAAGCGCGGCTACGTCCACGGACAGTCGGACAAGACCGGCTCCGCCCCGGCGGAAGACCCCGTCCACCCGGCGGAACTGCTCGCCAC
>CAZOCL010000829.1:0-1482 GCA_964578245.1 uncultured Klebsiella sp.
CCGCGCCGAGCAGGCCCGCCGGAATGCCCAGCACGACCAGCGACATCGCGGCGGAAAAAACTTGATGAAACGTGTAGCCGGTCTCGGTCCGCGCCAGGCCGGTCTTCACCCACCGATAAAAATCCACCCACTGCTCGACGCCCGCGACCAGCAGCCCGATCCACGCGGCCGCCCCGAGCAGCAACACTGTCGTGGCCGTCTCGCGCACCCAGGCCCGCGTGCGCGGCGAGGCCATCACCGCACCCCCCAGCCCGATGCCGAGGATGAACGACATCAGCACGATGGCAAACGCCTGCAGGGACGCGCCGAAGATCAGCACGAGCGAACGCGCGGCGAGAACTTCGAGGCCCATGGAGATCGCGCCGGTGAGTGCGACGATGGTGATGGAGAGGGAGGAGTCATTAGTGATTAGTGGGGCGGCGGTGACTGCGGGCTCGACGGGGGCAGACGCGGGCACGGGCGTAACTTCAACTTTGCGGGCGAGGCCCAGCGCGGTGAGGCCGATGGCGACGTTCACCATCGCAGTCAGTTGCAGCGATGCGGTCATGCCCATGGCCTGCACGAGGACGAAGCCCGCGAGCCACGAGCCGCAGACCGCGCCGAGGCTGTTCACTGAGTAAAAACGCGCTGAGAGGCGACCGGCATCGGTGCCGCGCCGGTTCAGCCAAGCGGCGATCACCGGGAGTGTGCCGCCCATCAAGATCGTTGGCCCGAGCAGCAGGCCGACGCTCAGCGCGGCCTTCAGCGCGAGCAGCGCAGCAGGCTTTTCGAGCAGCGGCGCGCCGGCACTGATGAAGAGCTTGTCCGCCGCGTGATGCAGCAGGTGGAAGACAAACGCGTAGATGCCGATCGCGACTTCCAGTTTGCCATAGAGCGCGAGCGGGTTCACCGCCGTGTCCGCGCGCCGGCCGAAGATCCGGTTGCCCAGCGCCAGGCCGCCCATGAAGACCGCGAGCACCACCGTCTGCGCCTGCACCGTGCTGCCGAGCATGAGCGCGAGGTATTTGGACCAGAGGACTTCATAGACCAGCGCGGTCGCCCCGGAGCAGAAGAAGAGCAGCAGCACGGTCATGGACGCAGTTTTCGCGAAGGCCCGCGACGTCGCAAGGAAAACCCCGGTGGAGCCGGCGCGATTTGTCCTTTGAGCCATGCTCCTTGGCGCTTGGCCACTCTGTTGCAGCGGGTGGCCGCTCTCCCTCACCCCTGCCCTCTCCCGCTGGGAGAGGGAGAATCTCTGCCGCGTCCTGCCTGATCGTTGCGTTCCTGTGCCAACCAGCACAGACTGCGTGCCCCCCTCTCCCAGCGGGAGAGGGCGGGGTGAGGGAGAGCGGCTGCGACGTGCAGCAATGCTCCAACCCGCCCTGTCACGCCAAACCTTATTTAGACCCCGGCGCAGCGGTTGGTGAAATGAGCTATTGACGTCAAGCGGTCGTTTGCTACTTTCTGCGCTCCCTTCACGGGGAAACTGTAATGAAAACATTT
>CAZOCL010000830.1:0-1480 GCA_964578245.1 uncultured Klebsiella sp.
AGCGAGCCGTTGAGCGGCTTGTGGAGCTTGTCCACCACCTTGATGCCGATGCCGTGCTGGACTTCAAGGAGGCCCTGCAATTCCAGCCGCTTGGTGGCCTCGCGCACGACCGTGCGGCTTACGCCAAGCTGCTCCGCGAGCTGACGTTCCGGCGGGAGCCAGCCGTCGTCGCCATGGCGCTCCGCACGGATCTCCGTGGCCAGCCGCTCGCAGACATCTGCCACCAGCGAGGCCGGGCGGTCGATGGTCGAAAGGGTCATTGGTAGGAGGTCATACCACTTCGATTTTCACCTGTCAAGATGGGTTGCGAAGTCCCTCATTTCACTCCGCTGTCTCCCGGCTCCGCTCGCTGGTTCGATCGCGTTGTCAAACCGGTCGGGCCGCGCTAGCCTCTCCACCGGTTGCGCGACTGACACCGAATTCACCGCATGAAGAACATTCTCCTCCATCCCCACTCCCACAGCCACGGACCCGGCGGTCACACCCACGAGCCCATGGAACACCCGGGGCATTTCCATGAGCGGGACAAGCCGTTGCATCGTGATTACACCCGTCGGGCCTTTACCGTCGGCGTGGGCGGGCCGGTGGGCAGCGGGAAGACGGCGCTGATGCTCCAGCTCTGCCGCAAGCTCCGCGAGACCATGAACATCGCCGCCGTGACCAATGACATCTTTACCAAGGAAGACGGCGAGTTCCTCGTGCGCAACGACGCCCTCTCCGCCGACCGCATCAAGGCCGTCGAGACTGGCGGCTGCCCGCACGCCGCGATCCGCGAGGACATCACGGCGAACCTGCTCGCACTCGAAGACCTGCACCGGAAGTTCCACCCGCAACTGCTGCTGATCGAGTCGGGTGGCGACAACCTCGCCGCGTGCTACAGCCGCGAGCTGGCCGACTACACCATCCAGGTCATTGACGTGGCGGGCGGCGACAAGATCCCGCGCAAGGGCGGGCCTGGTATCACCCAGAGCGATTTGCTGGTCATCAACAAGACCGACCTTGCCTCGCTCATCGGCGCGGACCTGAGCGTGATGGAACGTGACTCAAAGAAGATGCGTGGCAACGGCCCCTTCGTCTTTGCGCAGGTGAAGAACGGCGTGGGAGTGCCCGCGATCATTGACCACATCCTCCACTCCTGGCAGCACGCGACCGGGGTGGAACACGCGCATTGAGCCCCGCTCAGTTCATCCGCACCAGCCATTCGCCGGCGCTGGCGCAATTGAACAGCCAGTTCAAATCATCCCCGCCAGCTTGCGGCTCACCCAATAGACCGTCAGCAGGAACAAGATACTCCCGGCCCACCACGGGTCGGCCCAGAGGCGGATGCGCTGCTCCAATGGCTTTGGTTCGGGGAGCAGGTTGATCTGTTCCATGACCTTGGCCAGTTCAGCGGTCGGGCCCACCGCGCCGCCGGTGAGGGCGGCGAGTTCGCGCAGCACGGTGAAGTTCGCGGGCTGGCCGATTTTCTCACGCACGGGCT
>CAZOCL010000831.1:0-1477 GCA_964578245.1 uncultured Klebsiella sp.
GCGCGCGGATGAGCCAGGCCACGGCCAGCAGGACGCCGAGGCGGTAGAGTTGCAGGAGCGCGACGCGCACGCGGGGAGCAAATCAGCCTTCGCCCTCCCGTAGCCAGCGCGAAAAGCGTAGCACCGGCCTCCGCCGTAGCGGCAGGCCTCCGGCCTGCCGTGCCGCCGGCGTCCTCGCCGGCCCGTTGGGCGAACGCAGCACCGCAGCCATTCGCACGCGCGGGCCGGCGCGGACGCCGGCGCTACGGCAAGCCGGAGGCTTGCGCTACGTGCTCACCGCAGATCCCGCCATGGGGTGAAGTTCAGAAGCTGCACCTCGCTGCGATGCGGGCGCTCCTCCACGATGGTCACGCTGGCATACTCGATCTCGAAGTGCGCGAAGCGCGGCAGGGGCAGCTCCACCAGCGCAGACAGCAACATGCGGATCACCCCACCGTGACACACGACCGCCACCGTCTGGCCCGGACAGTCCCGCAGGATTTGCCGCAGGCACGGCTCGACCCGCGCATGGAACTGCGCGCCGGTCTCCGCCCCCGGCACCAGGCCCTTCTCGAGCTTCTCCAGCCAGTCAAACGCACTGACGCCGAAGCGCTCCTGCACCTGCTGCCAGCTCAGGCCCGTCCAGTCGCCGAAGTCCACTTCGCGCAGGCCCGCGAGCGTGGTGGCGGTCATGCCCTTTTGCGCGGCCAGCGGCGCGAGCGTCTGCTGCGCACGCTTCATCGGGCTGACGTAGATCGCGTTGAAGTGCGTGCCCGCGAGATAATCCGCCAGCGCCTTCGCCTGCTCATGCCCGCGCGGCGACAACTCCATGTCAATGCGCCCGCCAAAGATACGATGGTAACGCGTCTCCACTTCGCCGTGGCGAAGGAGGAAGAGCCGCGTGGGGGTGGAACTCATGGGGAAGGTATGAATTATGAAGGATGAGGTAGGATGGAGCGGCCCGTGACTCCGCTTTCATGATCCATACCTCATACTTCATCACTTGACGGCCGCCTCTTGCAGCGCCAGCAACTCGCGGATGCCCACGCGCCCGAGCGTCAGCATGGCGGCCAGTTGCGCATCGGAGAACGTGCTTTCCTCGCCGGTGCCTTGCAGTTCGATGAACTCGCCGGAGCCGGTCATCACCAGGTTCATGTCCACCTGCGCGGCGGCGTCCTCGGTGTAGCAGAGGTCGAGCAACGGGATGCCATTCACGATGCCCACGCTGACGGCGGCAACGGTGTTGGCGATGGGATCACCAGCGAGCTTGCCCTCGGCGATGAGCTTCTTCAGCGCGAGCCGCAGCGCAACAATCGCACCGGTGATGGCGGCGGTGCGTGTGCCACCGTCGGCCTGCAACACATCGCAATCGATCTTGATCTGGATTTCACCGAGTTTTTTGCGGTCGACGACCGCGCGCAAGCTGCGGCCGATTAAACGCTGAATTTCCTGTGTGCGGCCCGATTGTTTGCCTTTCGCGGCCTCGCGGGCGGTCCGG
>CAZOCL010000832.1:0-1472 GCA_964578245.1 uncultured Klebsiella sp.
CGGTCGTAGAGGCGCACTTCGGCGTCCACGGCGTGCGCGGCGCTGACCCAGTGGAGGGTGCCTTTGACCTTGCGGCCGGCGGTCGGGCCGCCGGTCTTGCTGTCGAGATCGGCGGTGCAGCGCAGTTCCACGAGGTTGCCGGCGGCGTCCTTCACCACCTCGTCGCACTTGATGATGTAGGCATATTTGAGGCGCACCTCGCCGCCGGGTTTGAGGCGGAAGAACTTGGGTGGCGGGACTTCCGCGAAGTCGTCGCGCTCGATGAACAACTCGCGGCTGAAGGGGATTTTGCGTTTGCCGGCGGTCTCGTCCTCGGGGTTGTTGACGGCGTCAAGTTCCTCGGTCTGGCCGGCGGGATAGTTCGTGATGACCACCTTGATCGGGCGCAGCACGGCGAGGCGGCGCAGGGAGCGCTTGTTCAAGTCCTCGCGGATGGCGTGCTCATACACCGCGATGTCCGTGGTGCTGACAAACTTCGTCACACCCACGCCGATGGCGAAGGCGCGCAGGGCCTCCGCCGGCACACCGCGCCGCCGGATGCCGCTGATGGTGGGCAGGCGGGGATCGTCCCAGCCAGTCACGACCTGGTCGTTCACGAGCGCGATGAGCTTGCGCTTCGAGACGATCATGTGCGTGGGGATGAGCTTGGCGAATTCGTATTGGTGCGGCAGCGGGCGCGGGAGGCCGAGCGACTCCAGAATCCAGTCGTAGAGCGGCCGGTGCACCTCGAACTCCAGCGTGCAGATGCTGTGCGTGATGCCCTCGATGTAGTCGCTCAGGCAGTGCGCGAAGTCATACATCGGGTAGATGCACCACTTCCCGCCGGTGTGGTGGTGCTCCGCGTGGCGGATGCGGTAGAGCAGCGGGTCGCGCAACCAGACATTCGGCGCGGCCACGTCGATCTTGGCGCGAAGCGAGCAGGTGCCGTCCGGGAACTCGCCGTTCTTCATGCGGGTGAAGAGGTCGAGATTCTCGGCCACGGAGCGGTTGCGGAAGGGGGATTCCTTCGCCGTGCGGCGGTATTCGTCGGTGTCGTCGGGCGAGAGATGGCAGACGAAGGCCTTGCCCTTCTCGATGAGCGCGACGGCGTAGGCGTAGATCTGGTCGAAGTAGTCCGAGGCGTAGAAAGGCTCGACGGAGGTTGAGAGTTGAGAGTTGAGAGTTGAGGGGCCGAGGTGGAAGTCGGGCTGGCCGTTCACGGTCTGCGTTTCGGGAGTCTGGCCGGCGGGCTTGAGGCCGAGCTTGTCATCAGCCCAGCCGGCGATGAGCCAGTTCACATCCGTCTGGATGCTCTCGACATACTCGACCTCTTCTTTGGTCGGGTTGGTGTCGTCCATGCGGAGGTTGCAGACACCGCCGAACTCGCGGGCGATGCCGAAGTTGAGGCAGATGCTCTTGGCATGGCCGATGTGCAGGTAGCCGTTGGGCTCGGGCGGGAAGCGGGTGTGGATGCGCGGGTAGCGTCCCTCGGC
>CAZOCL010000833.1:0-1472 GCA_964578245.1 uncultured Klebsiella sp.
GCAGGTGCTCGGACTTTTCCTTCTCCAGTTGCAGCAGCTCCTTCTCGTATTGCAGCTCCACGAGGCGCACCCGGTCGAGGTCGCGCAGGCGCTTCTTCTCCAGCGAGGACATCACCCGCGCGCGCAGCAGCACGGGGTTGAATGGCTTGGGCAGGTAGTCCTCCGCACCCATCTCGATGCACTTCACCGCGTTGTCGAACTGCTCGGCGCCGGAGATCACGATGACCGGCAGCGAGCGGATGAGCGGATCGGTCTTGATCGCGTAAAGCACCTGGAGGCCGTCCAGCTCCGGCATCTCCATGTCCAGCAGCACGAGATCGAATTCCTTCGAGGTGACCAGCTCCAGCGCCTCGCGGCCGTCCGCCGCCTCGGTGACATCGCTGATGCCAATCTCCGCCAGCGCGCGGATAAGCAGCCGGCGCAGCGTGCGGCTGTCGTCCACGATCAGCACGGAAGCGGACTGCGCGGGGCCCTGGACCAGCGCCTGGGCGGCCTGCAGGGCCTTGTCTGTGGGGACCGTGCCACCGCCGCGGAGCATGAATAGCGTGTGGCTCTCTTCTCCGTCGTTCATGGTGGCTGGTTTTGGATTGGCTGCCGGATAGTGCTTATTTTGGCCGTAAAAGCAATCGCAATAGGGTGCTGGTGGAGCGCGGGCGTCCTCGCCCGCTTTGCGCGTGCGACCGCCACAAGGGTGCGAACCGCGCCTGGCCCTCGCACCCGCCAAGTGGCCCGGCGGCGGCGCTCCTGTAGGATTGAGCGCAACCTGCCTCGCACCATCCCAATCCGACGCGCTCCGGTCTCCCTCTCCTCCAAGGGATTGAGGAGGGCCGGGGAGAGGAGGCGCGTTACCGTGAAACACCCCTTTCCCCCTCATCTCCGGTGGTGCGTGGGTCAAGCCGCGCGCTCATGCGCCCCTACAGGATTTCACCCCGTTGCGTTTCCCGCCGCACCGGGGCATGCTTCCGCCAACAACCGTCCCAGTGCCGTCATGCCGATGACCCGCCAGTCCAGCCGACGCCTGCTCCCGCCGGCGTGCGTGACCGGGTTCTTGCTGCTCTGCGCCGCCGCGCAGGCCGCCGCCCCGGCCCCCAAGCTCACCCCCCAGCAGACCGAGTTCTTCGAGAAGAAGATCCGGCCCGTGCTGGTGAAGGACTGCTACAAATGCCACTCCGCCGAGGGCGGGCGCATCAAGGGCGGCCTCCGCCTCGACACGCGCGATGGCCTGCTCAAGGGCGGCGACTCCGGGCCCGCCATCGTCCCCGGCAACCCCGACTCCAGCGTCCTCATCCGCGCCATCCGCTATCGCGACCGCAACCTTCAGATGCCGCCCGAGGACAAAAAGCTCCCGCCCGCCCAGATCGCGGACTTCGAGACCTGGGTCCGCATGGGCGCACCCGATCCGCGCGGCGACGCACCGAACAAATACGGCGCGGCCCTCACCGACCCGAAGCAGCACTGGAGCTTCCAGCCCA
>CAZOCL010000834.1:0-1469 GCA_964578245.1 uncultured Klebsiella sp.
CAACGCACCACCGGCCCGGTGCTGGAATACTACCAGCCCTCCGGCCGGCTGCGGGTCATTGAGGCTGACGGGCCGGTGGAGCAAGTGCAGTGGGCCATCCTGAACGCACTGGAGTCCTTGCGCACGCGCAGTGGCGCGTTCAAGCCCACCGGGGCCACCGTCACGCTGCCGGCGTGGCATCGGCAGGTGCTGATGCTCCCGGCCCCCGAGCGTCACGCGTGCCTGGGGCTGGTGTTGCTGGGCGGTCCTGGCTCAGGCAAAGGCACGCAGGCCGAGCACCTCAGCAAGGAACTACAGCTTCCCCATATCGCCACGGGCGACCTCTTCCGCGAGAACCTCCGGCAAGCCACGGAGCTGGGCCGGCACGCGAAGGGTTACATGGACCGGGGCGAGCTGGTGCCGGACGAAATCACCGAGGCGATGGTGCGCGAGCGGCTTGCGCGGTCCGACACGGTGCGCGGGTTCATTCTGGACGGCTTTCCGCGCACGCTCCCGCAGGCGGTGGCATTGAACGAGATGTTGGCGGATCTCCAGCGCCGGCTTGCGGGTGTGCTGTGCATCGCGGTTGCGGACGAGGCCATCGTGGATCGCCTCGCGGGCCGGCTGATCTGCCGACACTGCCAGACCCCGTATCACCGCACTTACAAGCGCCCACGGCAGGAGGGCGTGTGCGACCATTGCAGCGGCGTGTTGTATCAGCGGGACGACGACAACCCGGCTACGGTTCGCGCGCGGCTGAAGACCTTCCACGTGCAGACGGAGCCGTTGATCCAGTTTTATCGGGGCGCGGGTGTGCTGACCATGGTGGACGGGCAGGGAGAAGTGGCCAATGTCACAGCTCACGCGCTCGCCGCCGCGCGCGCCCTGCAAAACGCCATCACCTGAAGGAAAAGCCATTTATGTTTGAAGCCGCTGAACTGGGACAAACCATCCCCAAGGCCGAATACGACGCCGAACTGCCCAAGCTGCGCTCGGCGCTGCTGGAGGCGCACTTCGCGCTCAAGGACACGAAGGCGCCTGTCATCGTCATCGTCTCCGGTGCCGATGGGGCAGGGAAGGGCGAGGTGGTGCATCGCCTGAACGAGTGGCTGGATCCGCGCGGGGTGGACACCCATGCCTTCTGGCAGACTTCGGACGAGGACCGGGAGCGCCCGCGTTACTGGCGTTTCTGGCGTTCGCTCCCGGCGCGCGGGCGCGTGGGGATTCTGTTCGGCTCCTGGTATTCCGAGCCGATTATCCGGCGCGTGTATGGCGAGATCAAGACCAGCAAGCTCGACACCGAGTTGGACCGCATCGCCTTCTTCGAGAAGATGCTGGCGGACGACGGTGCGGTGATCGTGAAGCTGTGGTTCCACCTGTCCAAGAAGGCGCAGCGGCGGCGGTTGAAGGATCTGGAGAACGACCCCAAGACGCACTGGCGCGTGCTGCCCAGCGACTGGAAGCACTTCAAGCTCTACGACAAGTTCACC
>CAZOCL010000835.1:0-1463 GCA_964578245.1 uncultured Klebsiella sp.
CGGCGAGCTTCGCCTTGAGCTGTGCATCCAGCCGGGCCTGCAACGCGGCATGCTCCGCCACACCGACGAGATTGGTCATCTGAAAGGGATCAGTCTGGTTGTCGAAGAGCAGCCACGGCCCGCTGAGATCGCGCGCAAAGGTGTAGCGGGCCGTGCGGAGGGCGCGATACTCCTTCCCGCCCTGCGCACGAACGAATTCGCCGAAGGGCGACGCGCACTGGATCATTGCGCCGCCACCGGAAGGGTCGGCCCCGCCACGCAGATAGCCGGTGAAGTCAAAGCCCTCGACCGTCTTCGGGATCGGCACGCCGCAAAGCGAGAGCAATGTGGGCATCACATCCTCGGTGTTGATGGTCCCCTCCACCCGTCGGGGCGCGATGCCCAGCGCCTTGGGCACGCGGAACAGCATCGGCACGCGCGCGGACTCCTCGTAGGGCCGCTGCTTCCGCTGCTGGCCCAGCGAGCGCAGCATGTCACCGTGATCGGAGGTGAAGACGATGATCGTGTTGTCCGCAAGTCCCGTGGATTTCAAGGTGGCCAGCAGGTCGCCCATGCAATCGTCCAGCGCCACGCAGTGCGCGTAATACCCCGCCAGTTCCTTGCGGGCGTTCTCCTGGAAGGCCTCGGGGACATTGCCTCGCAATTGCACCTGCTCCGGCGGGAACATGGCCTTGCATTTGGCCGGGGCGGTCTCGTAAGGGTTGTGTGGCGGACCCCACGCCATCCAGAGCAGGAAGGGCTTTTCCGACCGGGCCTTGCTCTCCAGATACTTCTGGGCGTCGCGCGTCTGCGCGATGGCGTCGTAGCCCTCCCAGGTCAGTTTCTCCGGGCCATCCGCGTAGTAGGGCGAGTTGTTGTAGGTGTGGGTGCATTCGAGGACCTTCCAGTAATCGAACCCCTGCCGCCGCTCGCGCGGAATGAAGCTGGAGCGGCCGTGCCCGTCCACATGCCACTTGCCGATGCAGCCGGTGTCGTAGCCTTCACCCTTGAGCACCTTGGCGATGGTCACCGCATTGGTGGCCAACTGGACGTCGTTCAGAAAAATGCCGTGGGTCAGTGGACGCTGGCCGGTAAGGAGCGAGGCGCGAGTGGGCGAGCACACGGGCATGCCGGAGACGGCTTGAGTGAAGCTCACACTCTCCCGCTCCAGACGGTCGAAGTTCGGCGTCTTCGCGTTGGGGTCGCCCGCATAGCCAAACGCCTGCGCGCGCCACTGGTCCGCGATGACGATCAGGATATTGGGCTTCGCCGGTTGCGCGGCCGGAGCGTGGGTGGCCAGCAGGCCGAGCGAGGCGATGAGCAGGGCTGAGAGCAGGGGTTTCATTTTTTCTTCGGGGGTGATTTGGTGCCCAACTGCTTCCCGCAGTTCGGGTCTTTCGGGACGGGACTGCCGGTCTGCTCGACCGGTTGCGTGAAGAGATACCGCCACACATCCTCGTGGATGAACTTGCCCGCCGCGTCCT
>CAZOCL010000836.1:0-1462 GCA_964578245.1 uncultured Klebsiella sp.
TGGTCATGACTTCCGCCGCGACGGGCTTGCCGAGGTAACTGGCGGCGACGACGGCCTCCAGGCGCACGCGGGCGTTCTCATCCTTCGCGCGCTCGGTCAGGAGTTTCGCGGCGTCGGGCAATTTGTCCGCCCACATGCCAGCGACGCGCGCGCCGTAGGCGCGGACGCGCGGGTCTTTCGCGGCGAGCAGCTTGGCGAGCAAAGCGGGGCGCGTGACCTCGTGCGACTCATAGACGCCGATGACTTCGAGGAGCAAGTGCTCGTAGTCGGGGGCGGTGGGCGTGAGCTTGGCCACCCAGTCATCGGCGGCCTTCAACACGTCGGCGGTGGGCATGCCAAAGAGGAGTCGCTTGGCCTGGTAGCGGGTCCAGCGCTCGGGGGAGCGGAGTTGTTCGAGCAGCTCGGCGGGCTTCATCGCGGCGAGGTTCGGTTGCTTCACGCTGGTGCGGCCTTTTGCAGTGATGCGCCAGATGCGGCCGTGGGCCTTGTCGCGGCGCGGGTCGGCATAGCTGGCCTGGTAGTGGCCGATGATGGGGTTGAACCAGTCCGCGAGATACATCGCGCCGTCCGGGCCGACGCTTACATCCACGGGACGGAACGCGGCGTTCGACGACTTGAGCAGCTTGGGCAACTGCGTGGTCTTGAAGCCGGAGCCGGCGTCCTCGAACTTGTGCAGCTCCGCCACCGCGCCGAAGTAACCGCCAATGAGCGCGCAGCCCTGGATGTCGTCCGGCAGCGCGCGCGTGCCGATGATGTCAATCGAAGTGGTCTTGGGCGAGGTGTCGAAGAGCGGGCCGACGGAGTGGTATTGCTCGGGGGAATTGCGATACGCCGTGTCCGCCGAGGTGGACGAGCTGCTGCCCGAGGGGCTTGCGCCGCGCACCATCCCGGGCACGCTCCAGTAGCCGTGCGGGCGGTCGCCGGACTTGTGGAAGACCTGGTTGTAATCATCGAAGGCCACGCCCCAGCAGTTCGCGCCGGCCATGCCACCGCCGAAGAAGCCTTCGAGCCGCATCGTGCGCGGGTTCAACCGCCAGATGGCTGCGCGGTCCAGCCGCGCGATGCCCCACGCGGACTCGACGCGCGAGAAGGCGTGCAGGCCCTGCGAGAACCACAGGCTGCCGTCCGGCCCGTGGCAGATGCTGTTGATGAGCTGGTGGGTGTCGCCGATGCCGAAGCCGCTGAAGAGCACACGGCGCGTATCCGCCTTGCCGTCGCCGTTGGTGTCGCGCAGGTGGACGAGCTGGTCGAAGTCGCAGACGTAGAGACCGCCGTCGCCGGGCTCCAGGCCCTGCACCATGGTGAGCCCCTCGGCGAAGCGCCATGACTTGTCGGCCTTGCCGTCGCCGTTCGTGTCTTCGAGCACGAGGATGTAGTCGGCGCGCTTGGCACTGGCCTGCGTCTGCGGATAGGTGGGCGAGCAGGCCACATAGAGGCGGCCCTTCTCGTCCCAGGCGATCTG
>CAZOCL010000837.1:0-1457 GCA_964578245.1 uncultured Klebsiella sp.
CAGCATTGCCGATGGTAGTGGTTGTATAGCCTCCGCGAGAGTAGGTTGCCGCCAATTCTTTAATTAAGAGCCGGACTTTGTCCGGCTCTTTTTTTTGGCCTCAGCATTTCTTCCCGCTTGCCACGAAGGCAAAAAACAACTTGCGACGCCTCCTCCCAATCTGTTAGAACGGACGAACATTTATGGCAGCCATTGGCCGTTTCCAGAAGGGCGACGAAATCTTTTTCGCAAAGGTTGTGGACGGAGAACTGTTCCGCCTTCATGGGGACGTTTTTGGCTCGCCTTCTTTCGACAAGAAACCGTTGTCGGTAAAGGGCATCAAAACGCTCACTCCCGTTCAGCCATCCAAGGTCATTGCCGTTGGATTGAACTACGCCGATCACGCTCGGGAATCCGGCAAGCCCCTGCCCAAGGAGCCCCTCTTCTGGCTTAAAGCTCCTACTTCCCTCATCCCCGACGGTGCCAAAGTCGAAGTCCCGTTCCCCAGCCACCGCACCGATTTCGAGGCCGAACTGGCCATCATCATCGGTCGCAAGGTCCGCAACGTCACTCCGGCTGCCGCTGCCCGCTACATTTTCGGCTATACCGCTGCCCAGGACATCAGCGACCGCACCATTCAAAACGCCGAAAGCCAGTGGGCGCGCTGCAAATCCTTCGATACCTTCACGCCTCTGGGCCCCTACGTGGAGACGAAGATCGACCCCCACGATCTCACCATCCAGCTTTTCCAAAACGGCCAGCTCCGTCAGAACTCCAACACCAGCCAGTTGATCTTCAACTGCTTCGCGCTGGTCAGCTTCATTTCCACCAATATGACGCTGCTTCCCGGTGACGTGATCGTTACCGGCACGCCGAGCGGCGTTGGTCCCATCGAATCCGGCGACCGCCTTGAAGTCCGCATCCAGGGCCTCGCCCCGCTCGTCAACACAGTTAAATAACCTCCCCCTCTTCCTGCTGAGCCGTCGGGAATCACTTCTCGGCGGCTCTGTTGCTAACTCCCCTAATTCCCATGCGCTGGACCCAGTCTTTCATCCCGACCCTCAAGGAAACTCCCGCCGAGGCGGAAATCCTCTCCCATAAGCTCCTCCTGCGTGCCGGCCTCGTGCGCAAGCTCACCGGTGGCCTCTACACCTTTCTGCCCATCGGCCTTCGCGTCCTGCACAAGATCGAGGACATCATTCGCGAGGAGATGAATCGCGCCGGGGCCCTCGAGGTCCTCATGCCCGCCCTTCAGCCCCCGGAGATCTGGCAGCAATCCGGCCGCTACGAGACCGCCCGCGATGTCCTCTACAAGGCTAAGGACCGTTCCAACAAGGAATGGATCCTTAGCCCCACCGCCGAGGAAGTCATCACCACCCTCGCCGCCGGCGAAATCAACTCTTACCGCCAGTTGCCCGTCAACTTCTACCAGGTCAGCGTGAAGTTCCGCGATGAGATCCGCCCGCGCTTTGGCCTCA
>CAZOCL010000838.1:0-1452 GCA_964578245.1 uncultured Klebsiella sp.
TACATCACCGGGGATACGGTGACGATTGACGGCGGGCTGACGATGCGGATCGCGTAGGGCCGGAAAGTAATTAGTGATTAGTAATCAAGTCAGAAGAGTGTGGCGGGCGCCGCACGCTTTGAGACTTAGCACTAATTACTAACCACTGATTTCCCCTCACTTCACCGCCAGGAACTTCATGCAGACGGGGGTGCCGATTTCGAGCTTCGTGGATGTGGGGGTGAGCTTGCCGGTGGCTTGATCCACTTTGAAGAGGGCGATGGAATCGGAGCCCTGGCCTTCGGTGAAGAGCCACTTGCCGGTGGGGTCGAGGTTGAAGTTGCGCGGGGTCTTCACTTCGGCGGGCGCATTCTCGACGAGGGTGAGCTTGCCGTCCGCCGCGATGGAAAAGACGGCGATGGTGTCGTGGCCGCGGTTCGAGCCGTAGAGGAACTTGCCGCTCGGATGGGCGACGACTTCCGCCGTGCTCCAGCCGGGCTTCGGGCCAGGGCCGTCGGCGGCAGGCAGGGTCGAGACGGTCTGCATCTCCTTCAACGTGCCCTTCGCGGCGTCGTAGTTGAACGCGATCATGGTCAGGTTGATCTCGCAGATGAGGTAGGCAAACTTCCCGCTGGGATGGAACGTGAAGTGGCGCGGGCCGCTGCCGGGAGCGACGGCGGTGAACGGAGGATCGTTCGGCGTCAGCGTGCCTTTCGCCGGGTCCAGCTTGTAGATCAGGATCTTGTCGAGGCCGAGGTCGGCGACGAAGGCGAAGCGGTTGTCGGGCGAGACGTTCACCGAGTGGGCGTTCGGCTGGCCCTGGCGCTTGGTGGTGCCTTTGCCCTCATGCTGCACGAAGCCGGTGTGTTCGCCCACCGAGCCATCCGCCTTGATGGGCAGGGCCACGACGCTGCCGCCACCGTAGTTTGCCGCCAGTGCCACCTTGCCGCTCTTGTCCACGGAGACAAAGCACGGGCCGGTGCCGACGGTGGAGGCCTGGCTGAGGAGCTTGAGCTTGCCGTCCGGCTGGATGGCGAAGGCGCTCACCCCACCGCCCTTTTTGCCGCCCACGTCATTCACCTCGCCGACGGCGTAGAGGTGTTTGCCGTCGGGATGAAAGGCCAGGAAAGAGGGGTTCACCGCTTCGCCAGCGAGTTCAGGCTTGCCCACCTCGCCGGTGGCGGCGTTGAAGTTGAACATGTAGATGCCCTGGCTCTTCTTGCCGGTGTAGGTGCCGACATAGGCGCGGAACTGGGTGGCGCCGGCGGACTTCTCAGCCGCAGCGGCGGATTTGAGGCCCAGACCGAGGGCAATGGAGGACGCGGACGCGAGTTTGACGAAGCGGAGGCGGTTCATGCGCGCAAGGAAACCAGACTACCACCGGGCAGCGCAAGCCGCTGGTTTGTCAATTGCGCCAAGCAAGCTTGTGAAAAAAATCACAAAACACTTGCCGCGTCCTTCGCCGGTGCTTTA
>CAZOCL010000839.1:0-1444 GCA_964578245.1 uncultured Klebsiella sp.
CGGCCACACCGCCCTATCCAGCCGGAACCAAAGCTGCCATGGTCAAGCGCTCGAACTAAGCGCATGAAAAAGCCATCCGCCCCCGCCTCCCGAACCAAGCGGCCCGCCAGCGCCGTGCGCGTGACCACGCCCACCGCGCCCGCCAGCCTGTCGTTTCCCATCGTCGGCATCGGCGCTTCCGCCGGCGGACTGGAAGCCTTGGAGCAATTTCTGAGTCATGTGCCGGCGGGCAGCGGGATGGCGTTTGTCATCGTCCAGCACCTCGATCCGACGCACAAGGGGATCATGCCCGAGCTGTTGCAACGGGGCACCGGCATGAACGTCATCCAGGTCAAGGACCGCACCAAGGTCCAGCCCAATTGCGTCTATGTCATCCCGCCGAACAAGGACATGTCCATCCTGCACGGGGTGCTGCACCTGCTCGATCCGGCGGCCCCGCGCGGGCTGCGCCTGCCGATTGATTTCTTCCTCCGCGCGCTGGCGCAGGACCAGCAGGAGCGCAGCATCGGCGTGATTCTTTCCGGCATGGGCTCGGACGGCACGCTGGGCCTGCGCGCCATCAAGGAGAAGGCCGGCGTCGTGCTGGTGCAGGAGCCGACGACGGCGAAGTTCGACGGCATGCCGCGCAGCGCGATCGACGCCGGGCTGGCGGACATCGTGGCCCCGGTGGAAGAGCTGCCGGCCAAGATCATGGCGTATCTCCACCGCACGCCCCTCCTGCCCCGGACCGAGGTGATCCTCGGGGACAAGGTGCAGAGCGCACTGGAAAAGGCGGTCATCCTGCTGCGCGCCCACACCGGCCACGACTTCTCCCTCTACAAACGGAACACGCTCTACCGGCGGATCGAGCGCCGCATGGGCATCCACCAGATCAGCAAGATGGCCAGCTACGTCCGCTACCTGCAGGAGAACTCGCAGGAGCTGGACCTGCTTTTCAAGGAACTGCTGATCGGCGTGACGAACTTTTTCCGCGACCCTGCCGTCTGGGAGCAGTTGCGCACCGAGGCCCTCCCGGGCCTGCTGGCGAGCCGCTCGCCCGGCCACGCGCTCCGGGCGTGGGTGCCCGGCTGCTCCACCGGCGAGGAGGCCTACTCCCTGGCCATGGTCTTCAAGGAAGCCGTCGAGCAGCTCAAGCCCCGGGGGAATTTTGCCCTGCAGATCTTCGCCACCGACCTGGACCGCGACGCGATTGACAAGGCCCGCCAGGGCTTCTTCCCGGAGAACATCGCCGCCGATGTGTCGCCGGAGCGGCTGAAGCGGTTCTTCGCCAAGGAAGACCGCGGCTACCGGGTGCGCAAGGAGATCCGCGAGATGGTCATCTTCGCGCCGCAGAATCTCATCATGGACCCGCCCTTCACCAAGCTGGACCTGCTGAGCTGCCGCAATCTGCTCATCTACCTGTCTCCGGAGGTGCAGAAGAAACTCATGCCGCTGTTCCACTACA
>CAZOCL010000840.1:0-1444 GCA_964578245.1 uncultured Klebsiella sp.
CGCGGACGCTTGCGGCACGGCCGGCCGGAGGCCGGCGCTACGTAGCGCCCGCGTCTCGCGGGCCGTGCCGCCGGCGTCCTCGCCGGCCCCGGAGCGCGGGTCTGTGACCCGCAGCAGCCACTTTCGGACGTTGCCATTCGTGCTGACAGCCGAACGGAGAATTGGACGTTGCTGCGGGTCACAGACCCGCGCTCCGTCGGCTTAAGGGCAATCTCAAGCTGCGCCCGCACACTCCCGCAACTTCCCGCTTCCCTTCCCGCCCTCCTTTGGCACGCTCTCCGGACTATGACCCGATGGTTCTTGTCCGTGCTGGCGCTTGCGTGCGCCGCTGTCACTTCCGTTTCCGCTGCCGCGCCCTTCGAGATGAAGGACGGCGACCGCGTGATCTTCCTGGGCGACACGCTCATCGAGCGTGAGCAGCACTACGGGTGGATCGAGCTGATGCTCACCACGCGCTTCCCGGACCGCAGCATCACCTTCCGCAACCTCGGCTGGAGCGCGGACCTGCCGAACGGCGAGTCGCGCCTGGGCCTCTCGCTCACGCAGGCGGGCAACGAGCCGGCGGGCGAAGCGTGGAAGCTGCTCCAAAAGCAGATCGAGGAGACGAAGCCCACCGTGGCCTTCCTCGGCTACGGCATGGCCGCGTCCTTCGACGGCGAGGCGGGCCTGCCCAAGTTCAAGGAGGACTACAACCGCCTGCTGGACACGATTGAGAAGCTCTCGCCGGGGTGCCGGTTTGTGCTGATGGGACCGATTCGCCGTGAGTTTGAGTCGCTTCCGGATCGGGCAGATCAATGGGGGCTGTTCAAGCGGTTGGAAATGTTCAATGACGCAATTCGCAACATTGCTGCGATACGCAAATTGAGGTTTGTAGACCTGTTTAGGCTCTTTGAAGAAGGCGGTTCGTCCAAAATCGAACGTGGTGGCCCCTATACCGAAGATGATAACGGCATTCACCTAAACGAATACGGCTATCAGATCGCGGCACTTAACATTGAAGATGAGTTGTTCAATTCGATAAACTTGGACGCCCCCAATAAAGGGTGGTTTGGTGTCTCCAATCAAAATCGGGTCGGCCCGATTCGCCAAGTCATCCTCCGCAAAAACGAGTTCTACTTCCACCGCTCGCGCCCGGCGAACATGGCTTACATCTTCGGCTTCCGGAAACGCGAGCAGGGCAAGAACGCCGTCGAGATGCCGCAGTTCGATCCCCTCATCGCCGCCGAGGAGAAGAAGATTCGCGAGCTGTGCAAGCACCTGAACGACGCCAGCTTCAAGCCCGGCCCCGAACTCCAGCCCGCCAAGCTCCTCGGCCAGGCCGCCGCCGCCAAGCACACGCCGCAGCCGCACCCCGAGTTCACCGTGGCCGACGGCTTCGAGGTCACGCTTTGGGCCGAGAACCCGCACCTCGCCAAGCCCATCCAGATCAACTTCGACCCGCAGG
>CAZOCL010000841.1:0-1441 GCA_964578245.1 uncultured Klebsiella sp.
CGAGTTGACTCAAATTAAAAGACGACGAAGGGGACGCGCTGGGTTGGGGCAGAAGGCATCGTTGACTCACGGATAAAAGACGCCGGACAAAACCGGCCCGATGAACATGAGTCAGACCCTGAAAACCGAACTGCTGCCCAAACTCCAGGCCCGTTATGCCCGCCGGGATCGCGCGGGCAAGCAGCGCCTGCTCGATGAGCTCTGCGAAGACCACGGCTACGAACGCAAGTATGCCAGCCGGCTGCTGCGGGCCGCCACGCCCGCCCCTAGCGGCCGCCCCCATCCCGGGCCGGAACCGCGCTACACGCTCATTGAACCGGTCGTGCGCACCATCTGGCTGGCCGCGGAACAGCCCTGCGGCAAGCGCCTGGCCCCGGCCCTGCCGCTCTGGCTGCCCCACTACGAGACGCGCCACGGCAAGCTCAGCCGCCGCGCCCGCGAGCTGCTGCTGGCGGTGAGCCCGGCCACGCTGGACCGCCTGCTGGCCGGGGCGCGCGCCACGGCCCCCCTGCGGGGCCGCTGCGGCACCCAGCCCGGCACGCTGCTCAAGACCGCCATCCCGATCCGCACCGACAACTGGGACGTGACGCAGCCCGGCTATCTGGAGGCCGACAGCGTGGCGCACTGCGGCCACAGCCTGGCGGGGGACTTCATCTGGAGCCTGACCTACACGGACATCGCCACGGGCTGGACCGAGGGGCGGGCCGTGTGGAACAAGGGTGCGGCGGGCGTGCTGGCGGCCACGGCGCACGTCGAGGCCCGGCTGCCCTTCCCGCTGCTGGGCTTTGACTGCGACAACGGGAGCGAGTTCCTCAACCATCATCTGCTGCGCTATCTGGGGGAGCGTCCCCGGCCCGTGGCCTTCACGCGCGCGCGGCCCTATCACAAGGATGACCAGGCATATGTGGAGCAGAAGAACTGGATGTGGCCGCGGCAGCTCCTGGGCTACGGGCGGCTGGAGCAGGCGGCGCTGGTGCCGCTGATCTGCGCGCTCTACGAGGAGGTGTGGGGGCCGCTGATGAACTGCTTTCTGCCCAGCCTCAAGCTCAAGGCGAAGTGGCGGGAGAAGAGCGCGTGGAAGAAGCGCTACGAGCCGGCGCGCACGGCGTATGCGCGGCTGATGGACGCGGGGGGGCTGGGGCGCAAGGCGCGGCGGGAGCTGCGGGAGCGGTATCAGGCCCTCAACCCGTTTGGGCTGCGGGATGCGTTGGAGCAGCGGCTAAAGCCGATCCTGGCGGCGGCAGCGCCCTGCCGCCCTGCGGGCGGTTCCGCTCCGCGGTGAGGGCTGGCGCCCTCACCGCTGCGCTCCACCGCCCGCAGGGGCACTCCCCCGGAGGGGGATTGACAGCGAAACTACACTGCCCACCGAACACTGAAGTGTGAGTCATCCATGCCTGCCGACTCAGAATCCTTCGGCGTCTTTTTTCCATGAGGCAACGGG
>CAZOCL010000842.1:0-1433 GCA_964578245.1 uncultured Klebsiella sp.
CCTCGGCGCGGACTCCCTCGACACCGTCGAGCTGATCATGGCCTTGGAAGAGGAATTTGGCATCGAAGTCCCGGACGAGGAAGCGGAGAAGCTCATCAGCGTCGGTGACGTGGTGCGCTACATCGAAGACACCAAGAAGTAGGCGGCAACGCCTTCGCCGGGGCAGCCGGGCTGATACCAGCGCGCTGCCCCTTTTCTTTTATGGCAAGCCACGGGTTTGAACGCAGGGTCGTCATCACGGGCCTCGGCACGGTTACCGCGCTGGGGCATGACATTGACACGTTTTGGTCGAACATCATCGCCGGCCAGTGCGGCATCGACCGCATCACCGCGTTTGACCCCGCGGCCTACGATTGCCAAATCGCGGCCGAGGTGAAGAACTTCGACCCCACCCCCGCCTTCCCCTCGCCGAGGGAAATCCGCCGCAGCGACCGCTTCGCCCAGTTCGGCATCTACGCCGGCTGGCGCGCGTTGCAGGACTCCGGCATGGACCTGGAAAAGCTGGATCGCGACCAGATCGGCGCCTACATCGGGTCCGGCATCGGCGGCCTCAAGACCCACGACGAGCAGCACACCGTGCTCATGAACAAGGGGCCGGGCCGTATCTCCCCCTTCCTCATCCCCATGATGATCCTGAACATGGCCTCCGGCGTGTTCAGCATGTATTACAAGCTCCGCGGGCCGAATCTGGCCACCTGCTCCGCCTGCGCCACCAGCACACACGCCCTCGGCGAGGCCTGGCGCACCATCAAGATGGGCGATGCCAACGCCATCTTCGCCGGCGGCACCGAGGCCACGGTCTGCGAGATGGGCATCGGCGGTTTCGCGGCCATGCGCGCCCTCTCCACCCGCAACGATGAGCCGAAGCGCGCCTCCCGCCCCTTCGACAAGGACCGCGACGGCTTCGTGATGGGCGAAGGCGCGGCCGTGATCGTCGTCGAGGAACTGGAGCACGCCAAGGCGCGCGGTGCGAAGATCTATTGCGAACTCGTCGGCTACGGCAACACCGCCGACGCCAACCACCTCACCGCCCCCGCCCCCGGCGGGGAAGGCGCGGCCCGCTGCATGAAGATGGCCCTCCGCAGTGCCGGCCTCCGCCCCGAGGACATCTCCTACATCAACGCCCACGGCACCAGCACCCCGCAGGGCGACGTCTGCGAAACCCAGGCCATCAAGACCGTCTTCGGCGACCACGCGAAGAAGCTGGCCGTCAGCTCCACCAAGGGTGCCACCGGCCACATGCTTGGCGCGGCCGGCGCGGCCGAGATGGCCCTCTGCGCCAAGGCCATCCAGACCCAGATCGCCCCACCCACGCTGAACCTGGACAGCCCGGACCCCGAGTGCGACCTCGACTACGTGCCCCACACGGCGCGCGAGATGAAGATCGAGGCCATCGCGAACAACTCCTTCGGCTTCGGCGGCCACAACGCCAC
>CAZOCL010000843.1:0-1432 GCA_964578245.1 uncultured Klebsiella sp.
ACAAAACTCTCCGCCAGCGCCACGGCCTTCCGCATCGCCTTGGACTTGTTCACCGTCTCCTGAAATTCCGACTCCGGATCGCTGTCCGTCACCCAGCCGCCACCAGCCTGCACGAAGACCGTGCCGTCCTTCACCAGCGCGGTGCGGATGGTGATGGCCGTGTCGCAGTTCCCATTGAAGCTGAAGTAGCCGACGCAGCCGGCATACGGTCCGCGCGTGGTGCCCTCCATCTCCGAAATGAGCTGCATCGCACGGATCTTTGGCGCACCGCTGACCGTGCCGGCGGGGAAGGTCGCGCGCATGAGATCGAACGCGTTCTTGTCCGCCGCGAGATGACCCTCCACCTGCGAGACGATGTGCATTACATGGCTGTAGCGCTCGATGACCATCAGCTCTTTCACCTGCACCGAGCCGTAGTCGCACACGCGCCCGATGTCGTTGCGCGCGAGGTCCACGAGCATGACGTGCTCGGCGCGTTCCTTCGGGTCGGCGAGCAATTCCTTTTCCATCGCGAGGTCCTCGTCATGAGTCGCCCCGCGTGGCCGCGTGCCGGCGATGGGACGGATCTCGATCAGCCGGTCCTCGCAGCGCACATGAATCTCCGGGGACACCCCCACGAGCGCGAAGCCGTCCAGCTCCAGCAGAAACATATAGGGCGAGGGATTGATCGTGCGCGCCGCGCGGTAGAGATCGAGCGGGCTGGCCTTCACCGGCGCGCTGAAGCGTTGCGAGCCGACCACCTGGATGATGTCGCCGGCGGTGATGTGCGTCTTCGCCTCCAGCACGTTGGCGATGAACTTGTCCTTCGGCGTGTTTGACTCGAAGGGCGCCGGCGCAAGTTCGCTCGGCAGCGTGGCCGGCAGGTTTTCCAGCGGCTGCTCCAGCAGCGTGATGAGCCGGTCAATTTCTGCGACCGCATTCTCATACGCCTCGGTGGGCGAGGCCGCGTCATCCAGCACCGCGTTCACCAAGATCGAGATGGTCTGCTGCGCGCGGTCGAAGATGAGCAACTCGTCGGCGATGAGGAAGTAAAGCGTTGGCGTGCCCAGCTCGTCCTTGGCGGGTCGCGGCACGATGGGTTCCACGTCGTGGATGAACTCGTAGCCGATGAAGCCCACCGCCCCGCCGGTGAAGCGCGGGAGTCCGGGGACGTTCACGGGCCGGAAGCGCGCCAGCACCTGCTCCACCACTTCGAGGCCGTCGCGCACGCACTTCTCGCACGGCTCGCGGCCGGGTGCGGGGATGCCGAACTTCTCGGTCACCTTGCCTTCGGAGATCACCTCGATGCGGCTGCCGGTCTGCTTGATGATCGCGCGCGGGTTGCACCCCACAAACGAGTAGCGCCCGAGGTGCTCGCCGCCTTCGACCGACTCGAAGAGAAACGATTCGCCCTGCCCGCGAATTTTTTTGTAGGCGGAGAGCGGCGTCTCGA
>CAZOCL010000844.1:0-1427 GCA_964578245.1 uncultured Klebsiella sp.
TGTAATGCTGCTGAAATCGTTGCCAAAGCTGGTCAGGCGTTGCGCTCATGTTGGGGCGAGCATAGGCCGGGGCAACGAGGGTTTGCAGCAAGAAAGCGGAGGGCGGAGAATTCCAAATCCCAAGCTCCAAGCTCCAATGAAACTCCAGGTTCCGAAATCCAAATGAGGGCAGCAGAGGCATTTGGAGCTTGGAGCTGGTTTGGAATTTAGAACTTGGAATTTGGAGCTTTCCACAGCCTGTGCTCCACTCTGTCCATGCTCTGGCGCGCCGGTCGGCACGAGTTTCACTTTCCCCGCCCCACGCTTGTGATGGGCGTGCTGAACGTCACGCCGGATTCGTTCTCGGACGGCGGCGAGTTCTGCTCGGTGGAGGCGGCCGTCGAGCGCGCGGGGCAGATGATCCGTGAGGGGGCTGATTTGATTGATGTGGGCGGGGAGTCCAGCCGGCCGGGGGCGGTGCCGGTGTCGGCGGAGGAGGAAATCCGCCGGGTGGTCCCGGTGATCCGGCAACTGGCGGCGCTGGTGCCCACGCCCATCTCGGTGGACACCCAGAAGCCGGAGGTCGCCCGCGCTGCCTTGCTGGCGGGCGCGAGCCTCGTAAATGACATCGCGGCCAACCGCACGGAGGACACCCTGTGGCGGGTGGTGGCGGAGTTCCGGGCTGGCTATGTGGCGATGCACATGCAGGGCACGCCCGTGACGATGCAGCAGGACCCCAGCTATGCGGACGTGGTGCGCGAGGTGGACGCGTTCTTTGCCGACCGGCTGCTGCGGCTGGAGCAGGCTGGAGTCCGGCCAGAGCAGGTGGTGCTGGATCCCGGAATTGGGTTTGGCAAGACGCTGGACCACAACCTGAGGTTGCTCGGTGCGCTGGGGAGCTTCGCACGGCATTACCGGCCGGTGCTGCTGGGGGTTTCACGCAAGTCCCTGCTGGGGAAGCTGACGGGGGCCAGCAGTCCGGGGGAGCGCCTGCCCGCCGCGCTGGCCTGCGCCGCGCTCGCCGTGCGCGACGGCGTGCAACTGCTCCGCGTCCACGATGTGCGGGAGACGGTGGCGGCGGTGCGGATGGCGGAGGCGATTGAGGGGAACCGACCGAAACCATGAGCGGGTTGAAGTGTTCAGTTACCAGTGTTCAGTATTCAGTGAGGCGGCCTCGTCACGGCATGGGTGGAGCCGCCCGGCGGAATACTGATCACCGAATACTGATTACTGCTTCTCTCCACGTCCGGTTTGGGTCAAATTGACCTGCGAAACAGTGGCGCTCGAAATCATCAACATCATCTGGCGGCCCGCGCTGGAGATTCTCATCCTGGCGGTGGGAATCTATTACGCCGCGAATTTCATCCGCGGCACGCGGGGCGCACCCGTGGTGACGGGGCTGGTGGTGCTGTTCGTCGCCTTGAGCTTCATCACCACGGTGCTGGAGC
>CAZOCL010000845.1:0-1424 GCA_964578245.1 uncultured Klebsiella sp.
GAACATGCTCGGCGTGGGCCTGCACAGCTACGGCTTCATGGACGCGGCTTTCAAGTGGCTGATGCTCTTCGTCGTCAGCCAGCTCGTGCTGATCGGCCTGGGCTGCCTCCCCGCACGGTTTTGGAAGAGCGGGCAGCCTCCGGCTGCGGGTGGCCCTGGCCAGACTGGAGCCGCGCCGATGAAGCCGCAGGCGGCGTAAGCAGCGGCCAGGCGCATCACGCAGCCAGATCCTCGAACACTACGATCTGTCTCGCAGACAGATCAAACGCAGGCGGCGGCAATTGTCGTCGGTCATGAGCAACTCGTTTCTATTCGCTCACGGAGCTGGCCTCCTCAGTGCGGTCGCTATCCTGGTTTGTGGTGGTATCAGTGTCGGCCTCTGCCTGCTGATTGGAGCCGGAATGTCCACGGCCAATGACCGCCGCAACGCGCGGAGGTGGTTCATCGCCAGCGGGGTTTGCCTGTTGCTTGCATTGGCTCTGCTCTCCTTGGTCCAAGTTTTGAAGCTCCCCTAGAATCGAAGCTCGTCCCGGAGGCCATCCGCGATATCGAGGCCGTCTGGCGCGATGTTCCCCACCCCCGCGATGACTGCATCTTCGCGCCCCGCCTCCCCTCTCCCCTCTCCGATGAAGGGAGCGGGAAAAGACCGGTTCACCGAGCGCGTTCATGGCTGCCGAACGCGATGCAACCGGTGCAAGCACGTTCCCGTCGCTCGCTGCTTCGAAATTCGAATTGGACAGTCGCTACGCGACGCCGCAATCTCCCAGCACTGCCCGTGGGTTGAAACCCACGGCTCCGTCAAATGCTCGCTACGCGAGCGAGACAACCAACGCCCGCCACCGCTAGCCACACTCTCGGCGCGCGGCGGTGTCGCGGCCACCAGCCACCCCGGAGCGTTCCGTCTTCGCGGAAACCCGGGACGTTGGCGGTCGCGCCAGCGTCTGGAGTGCGGTGTCTTTCAGCACCGCTCTTCCCCGTGCCAGGGGCGTGAGCAAACTCGTAGCCCTCACCGTGCGCCCCACCGAAAGCGGCGGTGAAACACGCCGCACTCCAAACGCTCCGCGCCGCCGGAGACGGCAGCCATCACGTCCGCCGCCGGCGTGCGCGGGGCCACGGTTTCGTGCGGCATCAGGCCACCAGGCCGTTGCGGTTAACGCCCGGTGCCAAAGCGATTGCAAGAAACTGAGATGCCCCCTTCCCCCGCACAAAGCCGACCAACCGGACTTGCCGCAGCCTCCCTATCGGGTGCATTGTGCATCACTCGCTGAATGGCCTGCTGCGTCGGGCCGTCCGCGACTACAGCACATGAACCGCCTTCTCTCGCTCTCCCTGGTCCTCCTCGCGTGCGGCTGGTCCGTTCTCCCCGCCCGCGCGGACCACGACCAGCCCGCCGGCCACTCGCTGCACGGCGACGCCTTCAACGA
>CAZOCL010000846.1:0-1423 GCA_964578245.1 uncultured Klebsiella sp.
GGGTGCCGCGGGTCTGCCAGCCGCGCAGGCCGGTGAGGTAGAGCTGGCCGTCCTTGGGGCTGAAGCGGCCGCGCATCGTGCCGCTGGGGAACTTCAGCGGGAAGGGCGTCATCCCCGCCTGCACCTGGCCGTGCACTTCCTCGGTCATCACATGGAAGAGCGTGCCCATGCCGTAGCTGGTGAAGAGGAGCTGGTTCTCGAACGGGCCCCACTGCTTGCTCGTCACCCACGCCTGCCCGCCGCTGGAGTTGTCCTGGGACTTGGGCAGCCAGCAGATCGGCTGGTCATACTCGTTGAGCTTGTCCTCGGGCGGAGCCTTACCGTGCGCGGTCTGGCGCATGCCGTAGAAGCCGCCGGTGCGGATGAGGTTGAGCTTGCTGGCGGGCATGTAGTGGCCCTCGTTGTCACTCACAGTGAGCCATCCGTTGGGCCCCATGCCGCTGCCATTGGGAGCGCGCAAGCCGGTGGCGATGACCTCCAGCTTGGAGCCATCCTTGCTGATCTTGATCATGGTGCCCTGATGCGGGGACTGGACCGTCGGCGGCCAGGGCGCACCCTTGCCGTAGTAGAAGTTCCCCGCGTTGTCGGTCTGGAGATCGAGGCAGAACTCGTGGTAGTTCGGCGTCACGACCGTGTCGTTGTTGAAGCACTCGTAGAAGTCCGCCTCGCCGTCGCCGTTCAAGTCATGCAGCCGGGTGAGTTGGTCGCGGCAAGTGACGAAGATCTGGCCGTTCACCACCTTCAAGCCCAGCGGCTGGAACATGCCGGTGGCAAAACGCTTCCAGGACAGTTTGCCGTCCTTGCTGTCCAGGCCGCTGACGATCCACACATCACCGTGGAAGCACGAGACGGCGGCGCGACCATCCGGCAGGAAGTCAAAGCCGCTGAAGAAGGTCTTGGAGTTCCACGGGTTCGGGACGGGCGGCGTGAGATCATCCACCACGTAGGGACCGTCACCCGTGCCCGCCACGGCCTCGGTCTGGACGGGCTGCGCCCAGCGGCCCGCCGCGCCCTTGGTCAGGGCGGCGAGGCTTGGGAGTTTGGCCGCACTGCTCAACGCGGCTTCCACCGGGGCGAAGTCCGCTTTGGCACCCTTCCAGAGCGCGATACGGAAGGACTGCTTGCCGGCGGGGATCTTCGCCGTGACGCGGCCCTTGGCGTTCTCCAGCGTGACACCCTGGCCGCCCTGCACGGCAATGGTGAGGGATTGCGGGGCTTCATTGCCAGCCGCCGGCAAGTCCATGGTCAGCTTGGCCCCTGCCCCGCCGCCCGACATGCCGTCGCAGATCAGCAAGGTCTGCGCGGTCTTGCTGTCCAGCTCGATGGTCCGGGTGACGATCTTGGCCTCGCCCACCGTTTCCAGGCCCGGCATCTCCAGCACGTCGGCCGTGCCGACGGTGTATTTGAGCACCACGTTCCAGCC
>CAZOCL010000847.1:0-1423 GCA_964578245.1 uncultured Klebsiella sp.
GCGATTTTCTGGAACCCTTCCATGATCATCTTCGCGTCCACGGCCTTGACCTTGATCTCGAACTCGCGGTTCGTGATCGCATCCATGATCTGGTTCAGCCGGCTGGGCAGGCCACCGACGAAGTCCTTCATGTCCAGCAGCGAATTGAGCAGGCTGCCCTGCGTGGCGTGCTTGCGCATGCGCTGGGACATCAGCTTGCCGACGTTGCGGCGGATGGATGCATTGGGTTCAAACACGGGATCAAGGATCTTCCCGACTTCATCCAGTTGCAGCAGGGTCTTGCCAAGCAGCGTCAGCTCGCTCGGGACGAAGAGGCCGTTGTCTGCGGCGTTCTTGCTCACCTCCAGCAAGGACCGGCCCACGTTCATCTGCTGCAGGCCTTGATCCTGGTTCGCCGCCATGAGCTGGCCGATGCGGCGGCGGAACTCGACGCGGTCGAACTCCTCCGTGGTCTGGCTGATGCGGATCACGAGGTCCACGGCCTCGTCGCTGTTGCCCTCGCTGATAGCCACCAGCAGCTTGAGCAGGCTCTCCTGCATGGCCGGCGTCGTGTGGCCGACCATGCCCAGGTCGAGCAGGGCGATGTGCCCGTCATCGGTGAGGAAGACGTTGCCCGGGT
Source organism: uncultured Klebsiella sp. (assembly GCA_964578245.1). Lineage (GTDB taxonomy): Bacteria > Verrucomicrobiota > Verrucomicrobiia > Limisphaerales > SXTU01 > SXTU01. The sequence goes on from CAZOCL010000847.1 coordinate 620, forward strand.
GTGGATCGGCATGGAAGATGCCGTCCACCAGCACCTGCTTCAAATAGGCTTGGAACAGCTCCTCGGCCAGCGGCCCGCCATGCATCTCCAGCCGGCCCAGGGGACCGATGGCCGTGATCTTCCGGCCCTGCACATACTCCATGGTGAGCACCGCGCGGGTGCTGTAGTCCGGCACCGGCTGCGGGATTTGGATCAGGGCGAACTCCTTCAAGTTCGCGCCCACCGCGATCAAATTCTGCGCCTCGCGTTCGTAATTCAGCTCCTGCTGGATGGACACGCGGAACTCCTCCAGGATTTTGAGAAAGCGATGCCGCCGGCCAATGTCCGTGTGCGCTTCGAAGAAGGTGGCGATCTCCTCCAGCACTTCAAAATCGTCCGCGATCTGCTTGCGGATGTTGGGCCGCTGGACTTTGACCACCACGAGGCGGCCATCACGCAACGCCGCCGAGTGCACCTGCCCCAGCGAGGCGGCGGCGATCGGCTCGGGATCGAAGCGCGAGAAAGCCTTGGAAATCCGCACCCCAAGCTCCGTCGCCACGATGTGCTCCACCTCGACGAAAGGAAACGGTTTGACCTTGTCCTGCAGGCGGGCGAGGGCCTTCAAGTAAGGCTCCGGCAGCAAGTCCGGCCGGCCGGAGAGCACCTGGCCCAGCTTGACGTAGGTAGGTCCCATCGCCTCCAAGTCATCGGCGAGTTGATCCGGGGTCGCCTGGCTGGCAGCGGCGGCCTTGATCTGTTCAGGATCAACGTCCTTCTCGATGTCCATCTGCTGCACCAGATCGGACCGGCCGTATTTCCACAGCA
>CAZOCL010000848.1:0-1414 GCA_964578245.1 uncultured Klebsiella sp.
AGCGGCAACTTTGCAGAGCGGGCTTCAGGTCTTCGCAAGTCATTCCCTGCTCCCAGCCGCTGCGGCCCGGAGGGCCGCGCTCCGGGGTTCTCGGCATTCGTGTTTATTCGTGTCCATTCGTGGTTTCCGCTCTTTCCCCTGCTGAGTGATGCGTGCCGTGTTTCTCGACCGTGACGGCGTGCTGACGCGGTCGGAGACGCGTGAGGGCAAGCCTTATGCACCGCGGCGGCTGGAGGATTTGGAGCTGCTTCCGGGCGTGGTTGAGGCGACGCGCGAACTCAAGGCCGCCGGCTGGCGGCTGGTGGTCGTGACCAATCAGCCGGACATCGCCACCGGCAAGCTCGCCCCCGCCGTGCTCGAGGCCATGCACGACTACCTGCGCCGTGAACTGCCGCTCGATGCCATCAAGGTCTGCACTCATGTGGATGCCGATGCCTGCGCGTGTCGCAAGCCCAAGCCGGGCCTGCTGCTGGACGCCGCGCGCGAGCTGGACCTGTCACTGGCCGAGTCGTTCATGGTCGGCGACCGCTGGCGGGACGTCTCGGCGGGCAAGGCGGCGGGGTGCCGCACCTTCTTCATTGATTACGGCTATGCCGAGGCGCTGCGCGACGCGCCGGATTTCACCGTCAGGTCTTTACCCGAGGCAGTGAGGATTATCCTTGGCCAATGAGTTGAGCTATCTTCCGCCCACCAAACTCCTATGAAGCAAACCAGCGACCTCAAAGTAAAAGTCTTCGCCGACGGCGCGGACCTCAAAGGCATTGCCACCCTGGCGGCGAACCCGCTGATCAAGGGCTTCACCACCAACCCGACGCTGATGCGCAAGGCCGGCGTGACGGACTACAAGGCCTTTTCGCATGAGGTGCTCAAGATCATCGGCCACGCGCCGGTGTCCTTTGAAGTGTTCTCCGATGACTTCGCCGAGATGGAGAAGCAGGCGCGCGAGATCGCGTCGTGGGGCACGAACGTCTATGTGAAGATCCCGGTGACGAACACGAAGCGCGAGTTCGCCGGGCCGCTGATCCAGCGCCTGGCACAGGCCGGCGTGCAGCTCAACGTGACCGCGTTGATGACCAATGACCAGGTGCGCGACGTGGTGGCGTGCCTCTCGCCGAACGTGGCCAGCTATGTCTCGGTGTTCGCCGGCCGCGTGGCGGACACGGGCTGCGATCCCGTGCCGCTGATGGCCGAGGCGGTGCGCCTGCTCGCGCCGAATCCCAAGGCCGAGCTCATCTGGGCCAGCCCGCGCGAGCTGCTCAACATCTTCCACGCGGACAGCATCGGCTGCCACGTCATCACGGTGACCCACGACATCCTCGCCAAGCTGAGCCTGGTGGGGAAGAACCTGGACGAATACTCGCTCGACACGGTGAAGATGTTTTACAACGACGCGCAGGCGGCGGGCTTCCGCATC
>CAZOCL010000849.1:0-1408 GCA_964578245.1 uncultured Klebsiella sp.
TCTTCGCGCCGCCCAGTTCGCGCGTGAGCCGCTCGGCAAAGTAGAGCGGCGAGGGCCGCCCGATGAACTCGCGCAGGTAGTAGCTCAGCTCGCGCTGAAACTCCGGGTCCTTCTGGGCGCGGAAATACTCGTCCTCCAGTTCCTGCAACGGATGCACAAGCGTCTCGGGGACATAGCGCCCGCCAAACGGGCCGAAGTGGCCCTGGGCGTCGGGGACAGTCGTGGTGGCGACACTGCTCATGGAGACACGGTAACGGGGGAGCGGTGAAATACCAAGTGCCAAGCGGCTGGAGAAATTCCAAATCCCAAGCGCCAAATTCCAAACAAACTCCAAGCTCCAAGCCCAAATGCCTGGGTTTCCCTTGGACGGTTCTGCATTGGAACTTGGAATTTGAACCTTCTTTGGAGCTTGGATTTTGAGACTTGGAACTTTCCCCCCGCTTCCGTCCTCGCAACTTTCCCCGTCTGCTGGTTAAGTATTGCCCGGACACATGGCTCAATTCAGTTACAAGGCCCGCAAGCGCTCCGGCGAGACCGTCAGCGGCATCCTCGAAGTCAACGATCGCGGCGCAGCCCTCGCGCAGATTGATCGCATGGGCTTGTTCCCCGTCGCGGTCGAGGCGGCCAAGGGCGGCGCGGCGGCGACCCCCGGCAAGGCGGCCGCAGCCATCTCCTTTACCAAGTTCCTCCCCCCCGCCCTGCGCGAGGTCGCGGAGCGCCCGCGCAACCCGAACATGCAGGAACTGGCGACCTTCACCCTGCAGTTCGCCAACCTGCTCAAGGCCGGCATGCCGCTCACCGCCGCGCTCAACAGCATGAGCTACCTCGGCTCCAAAGGCATCCCGCCCGAAGTGAGCAAGGCGCTCCGGCAGGACGTGACCGAGGGCCGCAGCCTCTCCGATGCCATGGCCAAGCAGCCGGTGATCTTCGCAGACATGTATGTTAACATGGTCCGCGCGGGCGAACAGAGCGGGTCGCTGCAAGAAGTGCTGCGTCGGCTGGCGGAGCACTACGAGCGCTTCGCCGAGGTGCGGTCGAAGGTCCAAGCGGCGCTGATCTACCCGCTGATTGTGGTGATGGTCGGCTTCGGCATGGTGATCGTCTTCATCGTCTTCATCCTGCCGACCTTCCTCACCCTGTTCCAGGGCATGAAGGTGGAACTGCCCGCCTCCACGCGACTGCTCATCGGCATCAGCAACTTCATCCGCAACCCGGCGTATCTGCTCATCATGGCGTTGATGGGCGTCGCGGCCTCCATCATTTACATCCGCTTCCGCGCCAGCGGCGTGGGCCGCCGGACGCTGGACCGCTGGAAGCTGAACATCCCGCTCTTCGGCAAGGTGATGCGGCTCTATCTCTTCGGCCAGTTCGCGCGCACGCTCGGCACGCTCATGGGCAACGGCGTCTC
>CAZOCL010000850.1:0-1407 GCA_964578245.1 uncultured Klebsiella sp.
CGCTCCCTCGTGCATGATGAACCAGGCGCATTCGATGGCGTGGCCGGGGTTCAGCATGCGGCCGTCGTGGTGGTCGATCACACTGCCATCCGGCGCGACCACTTCCAGCAGCGCGCGATGCTCGGGCTTGAGGAAGTCGCGCTCGATCTCACCGAGGCTGCGGTCAATCCACTCGGTGCAGGTGTGCCCGCTCACGGAGATGTCGCCGAGGTTCGCGCGCAGCTCCTGGGCGGTGACGATGGCAATCATGTGCGGGCCGATGCCCTTGGCGGGGCGGGTGGGCTCGAACTTCGGCGGCATGACGCCGGGGGTGAAGCTGTGGTGGAGGTAGGTGGCGAAGTTCTTTGCGGCGGCGTCTGCGGCGCGTGAGTCGCCGGTCGCCCTGGCGAAAGCGGCATTGGCGATGGCGGAGAAGCTCTCGCTGTAAACGTAGCGCCGCATCCGCAAGGGCTGCCCATCGCGTGTGACGGTGAAATACATTTTACCGTCGGGCGCGTAGCCATGCGCGCGGAGGAACTCGATGCAGCTCTGCGCTGCCGCGAGCAAGTCGGCGTGTGTCGGGGCGTGGCCGGTAGGGCGAGACTCTGTCGAGCCCTGTTTGCCGGCGGAGCCGGCGCGAGCGGAGCGAGCATCTCCTGAACCGTGCGTCGTCCCGGAAATGCTCGCTGCGCTCGCCTCGCTCCGCTCGAGATGGGGCTCGACGGAGTCTCGCCCTACCGGAGCTTCCATCGTGTTCGCCAGCGTTGCGAACATCCAGGCGGCGCGGCCTTGGAACCACACGCTCTTGTCCGTGTCCACTACGCTGCCGTCATGGTCCAGGCAGGTGAGGATGCCGCCGTGCTCGCGGTCCAGGCCGTGCCGCAGCCAGAAGGGCATCACGTCCTTCAGCAGCGTGTCCCGGTAGAGCGCGAGGAGCTGCGCGCGCGAGGCGGCGGACGTCAGGTCAGTCATGCGCGTGCGGCGGCCAGCTTGGCTTGTCAGCCCGGCTTACGGCGCGAGCTTGATCGTCAGGCCGGGGAGGGGTTTGCCGGCGGCGTCGGTGAAACGCAGGCAGCCCTGCCAGCTATTGTTCTCGTTGATGACCTTGAAGACCACGACGTTCGCACCGGCCTTGAGCGTGAGATTTGCGGCCTTGTCCGTGTCGGGGTCCAGCGTGCGCGTCTCGGCGAACTTCACGACTTCCTTGCCATTGAGATAGACCTTGCCCTGGTCGTTGCTGCCCATGAGCAACTGCGCGCCGGTGATTTCCTTCGGGGCGACCACGTAGGCAACCGCGTAGGCCGTGACGTTCTCGTTCATGCCGCCGAGGATCACGTTGACGTCGAAGAAGTAGTCCTTGGCCGTCACCTTGCGCCAGGTGAGGGCCTTGCCACCGACGGTGACGGCGTCGCCGGCCTTGGGCTTGAG
>CAZOCL010000851.1:0-1398 GCA_964578245.1 uncultured Klebsiella sp.
ACTCCGCCGCGTATTCCAGCGCATTTTTGCCGGGCGGGCGGAAATCGGGGCGGAGTGTGGGTCTGCTCCCGAAGCCGAGCCGGCGAGGACGCCGGCGATACGGCCCGCGGGACGCGGGCGCTACGTAGCGCCGGCCTCCGGCCGGCCATGCCGCAAGCGTCCTCGCTTGCCCGTCGTATCCAGCCATGGAACAGTGTCCGAAAGCGTCCCCCACAAGGAGGGGCGGGTAGTTTCGGTTCGCCTCTGCCCAAGGTTGGGCTAAACTCTGCCCGCAATGCGACGATGCCCAGATCCAAGCTGGAGGACGGTCGAGTGCTAGTGCCATGATGCCTTGGCACCACGAGTTCCTTCACGAGAGGGCGCAGGATGTGTGGCCAACTATTGAAATCAAATGCAAGCCATTGCCACGTCTATCCCGTTCTGGCTCGCCATCGTATGCCTCGTTGTCGGAGTGACCCGGCTGAACGTGGTGGTTTACTCGGCTGCCTTCCTCTGTCTCCTACTGGGCCTCACTATCTCTGTTATTTCCGGTGAAACGCTCGGATTCGGTGGTGCCTATTTCATCGTCTTCAGCGCGGTTGCTTTCGTGCTCAGTAGCAAGTTGAAGGCGACACCCTCAATGTCGAAAAGCGGGTTGCGCATACTGGCTGGCCTGTTTTTTGTGCTCGGCGTGATTTTCGCGTTCTTGATTGGCTGAACTACCTGGTTACGTGGCTGACTACCACTACTATCCTCCAACTATGACCGATGAGTTTCAATCACGGGTTTCCTACCCTTGGCCGGAGAACCAATGATTCTGCTTTTGGCGGTGCTGCTGGGTTACTTCGTGGTTCCGATCATCGTCGGCCTTTTGGTGCGTTGGCTGATGGAGCGCCTGCGGGTGTCACAGCCGAAGCTCCATTCCGTGCTCTGGACCAGCTTCTTCCTGGTTTCTGGATGCGGGGTTGTGGTTGCGATCTGCTTGATCTTCTTCGGTGGTTTGGGGATGGCAGGCTCTCTCGGAGGAGGCGGTGGTGGTCCCGGTGCTTCAATTTGGTTTCCGTCACCTGCTAGTTTCTTCCGAGTGTGGGCGTTGGCCGGCTCCTTCATCGTTTTCCATTATCTGATTGGGAAGGGGCGGCCTTCCTAGCCAGCGGGTTTGGCTTCGCGTCTGTATGGATTTGCGCTACGTTCCTCCCGATATGACCGACGAGTTTCAACAGCGGGTCACCGCCGCGATGGCCAACCCACAGAACATGGGCGAACTGCCCAACGCCGATGCCATCGGCACGGTGGGCAATGCCGACTGCGGGGACATGCTGCGCGTCTGGGTGAAGTTCAAGGAGGAGGGCGGGCGCAAGGTGATTGACCGCGCCAGCTTCCAGTCCTTCGGCTGCGAGACGGCCATCGCCGCCGCCA
>CAZOCL010000852.1:0-1397 GCA_964578245.1 uncultured Klebsiella sp.
TCGCCCACCGGCATGACCTTCGGCTACGGCGCGAAGTTCCCGGCGAAGTATCAGGAAGCCTTGTTCTGCCTCGACTGGAGCTGGGGCAAGCTCTACGCCGTGCATCTCAAGCCCGAGGGCTCCGGCTACACTGCGACCAAGGAGGAATTCCTCTCCGGCGCGCCGATGCCCCTGACCGACGCCATCATCCACCCGCAGGACGGCGCGATGTATTTCGCCATTGGCGGGCGCAAGGTGCAGTCCGGCCTCTACCGCGTGACCTACACCGGCAAGGAATCCACCGCGCCAGCCAAGCCTGCGACCGACCCGGTCGCCGCGAAGGCCCGTGCGCTCCGGCACTCGATTGAAGCCTTCCACGGCAAGGCCGACCCGCAGGCCGTGGCCGCCGCCTGGCCGCACTTGAACAGCAGTGACCGCTACCTGCGCTGGGCCGCCCGCATCGCGCTTGAATGGCAGCTGGCCGCGACCTGGGCCGACAAGGCGCTCACGGAGAAGGACCCGGCGAAACAGGTCGAGGCGCTCCTCGGCCTCGCTCGCGCCACGGGCATTGATCCGCAGCACCGCAAGCCCACCGACCCGCCCTTGGACACAGCGATGGGGGCGAAGATTTTCACTGCGCTGGAGAAACTGGACTGGAAGCAGCTCAACCACGATCAACGCCTCACGCTGGTCCGCACCTGCGAGATTTGCCTGGTCCGCTTCGGCCGGCCCGATGAGGCGCTGGCGCAGCGACTCATCGCCAAGCTCGATCCGCTGTTCCCGGCGGAGGACTTCCAGCTCAACTGGGTATTGTGCGAGACGCTCGTCGCGCTCCAGTCGCCGCACATCGCCGCCAAGGGCATCGCCGCGTTGAAGAACGCGCCCGGCCAGGAGGAGCAGATGGAATACGCGCGTTCACTGCGCATGCTGAAGACCGGCTGGACCACCGCGTTGCGCACCGACCAGTTCAACTGGTTCCTGCGCGCCGCGAATTATCGGGGCGGCGCGAGCTTCGAGAAGTTCATCGAGTTCATCCGCACCGGTGCCGAGGCCACGCTGACCGATTCGGAGAAGACCACCCTTGCCGAACTGCTCGCTAAAAAGCCGGTGAAGAAATCTCCCCTCGAAGCGCTGGCCGAGGCGTTCGCCGGACGCACCCAGGTGAAGGAGTGGAAGCTCGACGAACTGGCCGCCGCCGCCGAGAAGGGGCTGCAGGGCCGGAGCTACGAGAACGGCCGCAAGATGTTCGGCGCGTCCGCGTGCTTCGCCTGCCATCGCTTCGGCAATGAGGGTGGCATGACCGGCCCTGATCTCACGACTGCGGGCGCCCGCTACAACGCGCGCGACTTCCTCGACCAGATCATCAACCCGAGCAAGGAAATCAACGAGCAGTTCGTCCCCGTGGTGCTGACCAAGAC
>CAZOCL010000853.1:0-1397 GCA_964578245.1 uncultured Klebsiella sp.
GTCAGCATCGAGTGGTTCATCGGCGGCAAGCTCAACGCCTGCTACAACTGCGTGGACCGCCACGTCGAGGCCGGCCACGGCGACCAGACCGCCTTCATCTGGGAGGCCAACGACCCCGCCGTCTCGCGCCGCGTCAGCTACTGTGAACTTTACGACCAGGTCCAGCGCGCCGCGAATGCGCTCAAGGCGCTCGGCGTCCACCGCGGCGACCGCGTGTGCATCTACATGCAGATGATTCCCGAGCTGGCCGTGGCCGTGCTCGCCTGCGCGCGCATCGGCGCGGTGCACTCGGTGGTCTTCGGTGCGTTCTCGGCGGATTCGCTCGTGACGCGCATCAACGACTCCATCTGCAAGGTCATCATCACCCAGGACACCGGTGTGCGCGGCAACAAGCACGACATCCCGATGAAGGCAAATGCCGACAAGGCCGCGCCCCGCATCCCCTCCGTGGAGAAGATCCTCGTTGTCCGCCGCACCGGCACACCGGTGAGCATGGAGGCCGGCCGCGATGTCTGGTGGCACGATGCCCTGGCCGCCGCCGCCCCGGAGTGCAAGCCCGAGGTCATGGACGCGGAAGACCCGCTCTTCATCCTCTACACCAGCGGCTCCACCGGGAAGCCCAAGGGCGTCCTCCACACCACCGGCGGCTACCTGACCTACGTCGCCTACACGCACCACTACGTCTTTGATTACCAGCCCGGCGACGTTTACTGGTGCACGGCGGACGTCGGCTGGATCACCGGCCATTCGTATCTCATCTACGGCCCGCTCGCGAACCGCGCCACCGTCGTGATGTTCGAGGGCGTGCCCAACTACCCGGACTATGGCCGCTTCTGGCAGGTCATCGCCAAGCACAAGGTCAATCTCTTCTACACCGCGCCGACCGCATTGCGCTCGCTGATGAAGGAAGGTGACAAGTGGCCCGGCCAGCACGACCTCAGCTCACTCCGCGTGCTCGGCACCGTGGGCGAGCCCATCAAGGAGCCGGAGTGGAACTGGTATTTCAAGACCATCGGCAAGGAGCGCTCCCCCGTCGTGGACACCTGGTGGCAGACCGAGACCGGCGGCATCCTCATCTCGCCGCTCCCCGGCGCGACGCCCACCAAGCCCGGCTCCGCCACCCTGCCCTTGCCCGGCGTGCAGCCCGCCATCGTGGACGACCAGGGCAACGAACTCCTTGGCAACGACGTGCGCGGCAACCTCTGCCTCAAGCCCGGCTGGCCCGGCCAGATGCGCACCGTCTTCGGCGACCATCAGCGCTTCGTGGACACTTACTTCAAGCGTTTCCCCGGCAAGTATTTCACCGGTGACGGTGCGTGGCGTGACCCCGACGGCTATTACTGGATCACCGGCCGCGTGGACGACATCCTCATCGTGTCCGGCCACAACATCGGCAC
>CAZOCL010000854.1:0-1388 GCA_964578245.1 uncultured Klebsiella sp.
AAGAGAAAAGGCCCAAGCCCCGCCCCAGGCCGCCCCCCCCCACCCCCCCCCCCCCCCCCCCCGGGGGGGGGGGGGGGGGGGGGGGGGGCGGCACGCCACGGAGTAAAGCCGCCTCCGCAAGCCCGCGCGCCGACCCGCAACCGCAGCCCCATCTTTGTCCGTCCCAAATCTTTGGGTGCCCATCGGAACGGCTAAGGTCTGGCGGATCGCATTACCGCAGTCCCGAAAAATCCGCTTCCCCCATCTTTCTGACCCCATCTTTCTGACCTCTCTCCGGTTCCGAGAAAACGAGCCACTTCGGACGCGCCCGCACGCTCGTTGCCCCTCGTCACCCGCCACCTGCCACCTGTCACTTCTTCTCAAAATCCCTCCAGATGAAATTCGTGCAGCTTCCGGTGCAAAGTGCGCCGGCTCATGCCCAGCTTCTTCGCCGCCGTCGTGCGGTTGCCGTTGGCTTCCTTGAGCGCCCGCACCACCAGTTCCTTCTCCACCTCGTGCACGTTCAGATCGCCCGCCGGCATCTGTGAGGGTGGCGTGGGCAGGCTGCTCTGACCGATACGGATGTTCTGCGGGAGGTCGCGGGCCGCCACCGTTGGGTTGCGCGCGAAGACCACCGCGTGCTCGATGGCCGTGCGCAGCTCGCGGACGTTGCCCGGCCACTTGTAGGCCATGAGCAGTTCCAGCGCCTCAGGAGCAAACGCGTTCACTTCTTTGGCGTTCTCGGCGGCCGATTCGCGCAGGAAATGCTGCGCGAGCAACGGCACGTCACTCGCGCGCTCGCGCAAAGGCGGCAGGTGAATCTCGACGACTTTCAGGCGGAAGAAGAGGTCTTCGCGGAAAGTCCCGTTCTGCACCAGCGTCACCAGGTTCTTGTTCGTCGCCGCGATGAGCCGCACGTCGGACGTCATGGTCTTGCTGGATCCGACCCGCTCAAACGTCCGCTCACCGAGAAAGCGCAGCAGCTTCACCTGCACCGTCGCGTCAATCTCCCCGATCTCATCAAAGAACAGCGACCCGCCCTGCGCCTGCTCGATGCGGCCCAGCCGTCGCTCATGCGCCCCCGTGAACGCCCCCTTCTCGTGGCCGAACAGCTCGCTCTCCAGCAGCGTCGCGGGCAATCCCGCCGCATGCACCGTAATGAGCGGCGCCTTCGCCCGCGGACTGAGCTGGTGAATCGTCTTGGCCACGATCTCCTTGCCCGTGCCGCTCTCGCCCGTGATGAGCACCGTCGCCCGGCTCGGGGCCACGGTCTGAATCGTCTCCTGAATCTCCTGCATCACCGAGGATTCACCGATCAGATGTTCCACGCCGAACTTGCGTTCGAGCCGCTGCCGCAGGTCTTGATTCTCCTCCTCGCGCTTCTGCCCCTTGAGCGCGCGGGCGAGGCG
>CAZOCL010000855.1:0-1381 GCA_964578245.1 uncultured Klebsiella sp.
GCGCGCAGCGGGCCGGCGAAGGTCAGGTCCTCCTCCAGCGGCTCGGTCTCATACACCAGCACGTCCGTCCGCGACGCCGCGAAGCGCTGGTCCTCGATGGGATAGGCGCGCGGGTAGGTGGTGGACGGTTCGGCGCTGAAGGGCACCGGCTTCGCGGGGTCGCTCACATACTCGTCAAAGGCCGCGCCCTCGGTGGGCGGGGAGAAGGACAGCGCGCCGCCGGCCCGGAACCAGAGCGTGCGTGCGACCGCCTGCTTCGGCGGCCAGGCGTCGAACTTCCGCCAGACGTGCGTGCCGGTCTCGAAGATGTGTGCCTCCGTGGGCGTGTGGTTCGTGTCGCCCTTGAGGAAATGGCGGAAGAACGGCAGCTCGATCTTCTCGCGGTAATACTCGGAGGTCTTCGCGTGGAAGCTGAACTGGCCGAGCGTGTCGCCCGTGCCGCGCCCCCACCCGCCGTGCGCCCACGGGCCCATCACGAGCGTGTTCGTGATGCCGGGATTGAGCCGCTCGGTCGAACGGTAGGTCTCCAACGGACCGAACAGATCCTCCGCATCGAACCACCCGCCTACGGTCATCACGGCGCAGCGGACGTTCTTCAAGTGCGGCCGGATGTTGCGCGCCTTCCAGTAGTCGTCGTAGGTCGGGTGCGTGAGGAACTCGGTCCACTCCGGCGCGCGGCCCTTGAGCAGGACTTTGTCCGAATTCGCGAGCGGCCCCATGCGCAGGAAGAAGTCGTAGCCGTCCGGCGTCTTGAAGTTGAAGCTGCGGAACTCGTCATGCAGCGGGTCCTCCACCTTCTGCGCGAACCGGAAGAAGAAGTCGAAGTTCTGCGCGAGGAAGAACGCGCCGTTGTGATGCAGGTCATCGCCCATGAACCAGTCCGAGATCGGAGCCTGCGGCGACGCGGCCTTGAGCGCCGGGTGGCTGTTGATCATGCCCATCGAAGTGTAGAAGCCCGGGTAGGAGATGCCGAACATGCCGACGTGCGCGTTGTTGTTCGGCACGTGCATCACCAGCCACTCGATGGTGTCCCAGGTGTCGGAGTTTTCGTCGATGTCCTTGGGGCCTTTGTTCGGGTTGAACGGGCGCACATGGACATAGGTGCCCTCGGAGCCATAGCGCCCGCGCACATCCTGCATCACGAGGATGAAGCGGTCCTTGGCGAGCGTCTGGAACGAGCCGGCGGGGTCGTTGTAATTGTCCGCGCCGTAGGGCTTCAGCGCGTAGGGCGTGCGCGTGAGCATGATGGGCCACGGGCGCGAGTCGTCCTTGGGCACATAGACGCGCGTGAAGAGATGCACCCCGTCGCGCATGGGAATGCGATGCTCGTATTTGGTGTAGTGCTCGGCCAGCCACGCGGCGTTGGTCTCCACGTCGGCGG
>CAZOCL010000856.1:0-1376 GCA_964578245.1 uncultured Klebsiella sp.
CCCAGTGGGTGTGGCCGATGAGGATGCTACCCCGCACCGGCTTCGGGCCGCTGGCCATGAGCATCCGGCCCAGATCGTGGATGCCAGTGCCACAGTCGATGACCACCAGCGTGCCGGCGGCAGAGGTGACTTGCACACAGGAGGTGTTGCCGCCGTAGCGGACGGTGGCACGACCGGGCTTGGCGAGGGAGCCGCGCGTGCCCCAGAACTGGACGCGCAACGCAGGTCGCGTTTGGGTTTCCATGGGGGGAGTGTTTGGGAAGCGGGCCGGGAGTCAAGTTTGCAGTTCGTGCCGGGAGGCATCCGGGTGACGTGGGTGGCGGTGTAAAATCCCAAATCCCAAATCCCAAACTCCAAGGAAGCTCCAAGTTCCAAATTCCAAGCGATGCCTGTGGATGTTGCGAACTGGCCTGCGCATGCAGCAGGATTGGAGTTTGGAGCTTCTTTGGAATTTGGGATTTGGCGCTTGGAATTTTCCGCCCCCGCTCATGCTCGACTTCGCTCCACCCCCTCCCCTACCCTTCGCGCCATGCACCAACCGCAGCACCACAACGGCTTTGTCCGGGAAGACCCCTGGCGCATCTTCCGCATCATGGCCGAGTTCGTGGACTCGTTTGAAAACCTCTCCCATCTCGGACCGGCCGTCACCGTGTTCGGTTCCGCACGCACCAAGCCTTCCGACCGCTACTACAAGGCCGCGACCGAGATCTCGCGCGGTCTGGCCAAGCATCACCTTGCGGTGATCACCGGCGGCGGTCCGGGCATCATGGAGGCGGCGAACCGCGGCGCGGCGGAGGCCAAGGGCAAATCCGTGGGCCTCAACATCGAGCTGCCCTTCGAGCAGAAGGGCAACCGCTACACCAACGTGCCCATCAACTTCCACTACTTCTTCTCGCGGAAGGTCTGCTTCGTGAAATACAGCATGGGCTTCGTCTTCATGCCCGGCGGCTTCGGCACGCTGGACGAGTTCTTCGAGGTCGTGACCCTGGTGCAGACCGAGCGCATCTCACGGTTCCCGCTCATCTGCTTCGGCAAGTCTTACTGGGGCGGCCTCTTCAAGTGGATGCGCGCCTCGCTCGACAAGGAGGGCTACATCAGTCCCGGCGATCTGGACCTGCTCACGCTCACCGACGACCCGGAGGAAGTGGTCAAGCTCGTCCTCGACTACAAGCGCCGCATCGGCCCGCCGGAGAGCGTGCCGCAGGCCTTCGCCTGAAAGTTCCGAGTTTGGAGTTTTGCGTTTCGAGTTGGCTGCCGCTCGTGAGGGTGAGTCGGTGAACTTGGAACTCAGAACTCGGAACTGTCCGCCCCATGCATCAACTCACCCGCCTGCCCAACGGCCTGACCATCGCCACCGCCGCGATGCCGCACATGGC
>CAZOCL010000857.1:0-1367 GCA_964578245.1 uncultured Klebsiella sp.
GTAAGTGCCATTTGCTTTCTCCAAAGAAAAAGGCGGCCCCGAAGGACCGCCGTTGTTAGGGGTTCAAATGGCCGCTCACGCGGTCGTGAGATCGAAGATGCCGCCCGAAGACTTCTCGTTTCTTGACTCCAAAGTCCATTCGGTCAGGATCACCTTCGCCTCGGTGTCGCCGGTCTTCGCCATATCGAACGACGAGAACGAGCGGCCAGGCAGCGGAGCGTAAGCCCACATGCCCATGTCGAGGACGAAGCAGTCGCGCTGACGCATGAACTGGTTCGGGACGACCTTGAAGGTGCCGAAGTCCGACTCGTAGGTCGAAACGGCGGCAGTGATCTTCTTGGACGCCTGATCCTGGGTCGGCGTGCCGCGGCCGGTGAACGTGCTGAACTGCTGCTTGTTGAACGAGTTCAGCATGATCGTGTCAGGCGTGCCGCCGGCATCGTAGCACTTCTTGATGACCGACTTGACCTGCGCCTCGGTGAAGGCCGTCAGCGTCGCGCTGTCCACGCGGGCCGAGGTGCCGTCCGCCGCGGTCGGGTCGGCCGCAGTGCCGCCGCCCTTGTCCGTGTTGGTCTTGATCCAGGCCATCACGGACGCGAGCTTGCGGGCCGTGCTGGAGTCGCCGGTGACCTTGGCGGTCGAAAGGCCGACCATGTTGAACTCGATGTCGCGCTTCAGTTCGAGGCCCTTCAGCATCTCCTGATAGGCCATTTCGTCGTCGCGGCCGGCGTGATCGACGGCGCGCTGGGTGCCCGTGACGCGCGGCGACTTGCGGGCGATCTGGCAAATGTTGCCAAGACGTGCAGTCGCCGTAGCCGCGTTCGCGGTGATGTTGTCGTCACCTTCAAGCTGGGCGTTTGCAGCAGCCGCGGCGAGCGCCTGGGTCTGCCATTCGTGGTTGACTGCCTTGGCAGTCGCGCGCTCGATGCCGGACCAGAATGGGGTCTTGGTCGGCTCAACGCGATAGATGTCGTCCGTCAGGTCTTCGCGGTTGCCGACCGCAGAGTAGGTGGTGAACGCAGAGGTAGCGAGGGTCATTTAAGTCTCCTATCGGGAGGCTTTGCGAAGCATGCGGATTTCCGCCATGAGCTTCGCCTGAGCGTGTCCCGGTGCTGATTGAAGTTGCTTTTCGAGGGCTTGGATTTTCGAAGCGTTGCTGTTGGCTGCGGACTTCGGCGCACCAGGCTTCACGACGGGCGGAACGGGCTTGGCGACGACGGCTGCCTTCGCCTTCTGCGCATCGCGGTATTTCATCCCGTCGAGGATGAGCGACTGAATGCGATGGTCGTAGATCGACAGGCGATCTTCACCACTCGCGAGCTTCGTCAACTCCTCTTGGGAGAATCCGCGCTCCTCCAGGTACTTCG
>CAZOCL010000858.1:0-1366 GCA_964578245.1 uncultured Klebsiella sp.
AACTGGCTTTATGCTTTCAACCAGCCGGGCAGGCTACGAGCAGCGCGTCATCCCCATTAGCGGGCTGCTCGTCTGCGACAATCCCAAGGTCGTCCTCTGCTCCCATTCCATCGGGATGGGCGTGGTGTTTGCGGCCTACGATCCGGGGACGCACATCGGTGGCCTGTTCCACGCGCTGCTGCCGGAGGCTACGGCCAACCCGGCGCGGGCGAAGGAGAAACCGGGCATGTTCGTGGACGCGGGCCTGGAGGCCCTGGAATTCACGCTGAAAGGCAGCGGCGCGGTGCTGTCCCGGCTGCAGTATTTCGCCGCCGGGGGGGCGCAGGTGATGGGCACCAGCGGCAGCCTGAACGTCGGGCTGCGCAACACGGACACGTTGCAGCGCCTGCTCACCGCACGGGGGATCAAATTCAAGGGGTCACATCTGGGTGGTTATGCCTGCCGTTCCTTCTATCTCTCCATCGAGACAGGGGAAGCAGGCGTCATGCTCTCCGGGCAACTCAACGAAATCACGCTATGACCCCCATTGACGACTACCTGAGCCGGGTCAAACAACTGCCGCCCGCCCCGCGGATTCTGCCGGAACTGCTCCAGCTCCTGCGCCGCTCGGATGTGGATGCCGACAAGGTCGTCAACCTCATCCGCTACGATCCCGCCCTCACGGCCGGGGTGCTGCAACTGGCGAACAGCGCCTTCTTTGGCTCTGCCCGGCCGGCCGATGATCTGAGCGAGGCCGTGACACGGCTGGGCTTCCAGCAGGTTTACATCCTGGTGGCGGCGGTCAGCGGCGCGCGTAACCTTTCCCCGGCGCAAAAGGGCTACGGAATGGCTTCCGGCGACCTCTGGCGGCATTCGGCCACGAGCGCCGTGGCGGCCCAGCTCATTGCCAAGGAACTGGGGGATGACGTGGACCTGGTGTTTACTGCCACCCTGCTGCACGACATCGGCAAGATCATCCTGTCGGACACCTTGGAGTCCGCCTATTCCGTGATCGTCCACGAGACGTCGCAGAACAAGTATCCGCTGATCGAAGTGGAGCGGCGCGTCCTGGGGTTTGACCATGCTCAGCTCGGCGGGCGCCTGCTGGCCAAGTGGAATTTCCCGGTTAGCCTCGTGGCTGCCGTCGAGCATCATCACCAGCCGGATCTGGCCGGTGAGCACAAGCGGCTCGCGGCCTACGCTCACGTCGGCAACATCCTGGCCTACTCCTTGGGTCAGGGCTACGGCAACGCGGCCTACGCCATGGAGCCCAGCGCCGCCGCCTTCAAGATCCTCGGGCTGGGCGAAGACGTGATGCCTGGCTTCATGATGCGCACCTTCGACCAGATGGGCATCATCGAGGCGCTGTTCCGGGTGAAGACCTGAG
>CAZOCL010000859.1:0-1364 GCA_964578245.1 uncultured Klebsiella sp.
GGCGCGGCGGTGCCCGGCACCGAGGGCCTGAGCATGCAGGTGACCCGGCTGCGCACGCTGAAGGAAGGCGGCACCATGCGCACGAGCATCGGCGCGAAGGTGCGCACCGCGCTCACCATCCAGGCTGATGACCTCTCGAACATCCTTATCGTTGCCGCCCGGAGTGACGTCCTGCCGCTCATCGCGGACGTGATTGACCAGCTCGACATTCCGTCGGCGTCTGGTCTCGACACCGTGCGTATCTTTCCACTCGCCCACGCGGAGCCGGCGGTGGTGCAGAAGATTCTCGCCGATCTCTACGTCGGCCAGCGCGCGGGCAACGTGCGCAATGAAGACAAGCCCGTCATCACGATCGACGACCGCACCGGGGCGCTCATCGTGGCGGGCAATGCGAAGAGCTTCGCCATCATCGAAGGCCTGCTGATGCAGCTCGACCAGAAGCTGCCGTTTGACCTGCGTGACATCCGCATCCTCCCGCTGGAGCACGCGGACGCGACCGGCGTGGCCGGCACCTTGCAGAAGCTCATGGACGCCCGGCTCACGCAGCGGGTGACCTTGAACAAGGGCCAGGCCGACGCCCTGAAGATCGTGATCCTCGCGGACACACGGAGCAATTCGCTGCTCATCGGCGGCGGGCGCGACAGCTTCGAGATGGTCGAGGCGCTCGCGAAGCAGCTCGACAATGCCGGCCCCGCCTTGAGCGGACGCATCCGGCTGATTCCGTTGCAGTTTGCCGACGCGCGCCTGCTCGGTGCGACCTTGACCACGCTCTTTGACCAGCGTTATGCCGCTGCGCGCACCACGGATGTGCAGCGCAACAAGCCCGTGATCCTGCCCGACCCGCGCAGCAACAGCCTGCTGATCACCGCGAACCAGGAGGACAACCGGACAATTGACGAGCTGCTGCTCAAGCTCGACACGCGCACGGACAATCCCTCGCTCCAGCTCACGGTGCTCCAGCTCAAGCACAACGACGCCACCCGCGTCGGGCAGATGATCGAAAGCATCTTCACCGCGCGCCGCACCGCGCAGTCCCTCCCCGGCCAGCCGCCCCTGCCCAGCACGCAGATCAAACTGGAGCCGGATGCCGTGAACAACTCGCTCGTCGTCTCCGCGAGCAAGGAAAACCTGGAGCTGATCCAGGACCTGCTGAAGAAGCTCGACGCCCAGCCGGCCATCACCGGCGGCCTCCTCGAGGTGTTCACACTGGAGTTCGCCGATGCCGCGCGCGTCGGGGCGATGCTGACCTCGCTCGTGCAGCAGGGGCTTTACCGGCCCGGCCAGCTTCCGGGCGCGCCGAAGACCACGGCGGCGGACAAGCTCGCCGTGAGCGTGGACCCGCGCAGCAACTCGCTCTTCGTCAG
>CAZOCL010000860.1:0-1363 GCA_964578245.1 uncultured Klebsiella sp.
CTGGGCATGGGGCGGATTGATTCCGAGGTGAACCTGTATTGCCGCAAGGTGCTGATCCAGGCGAAGGCGAAGGGGCTGTTCCCGGAGTGGCTGCGCTTCCTCAAGGGCGTGGTGGACAGCGAGGATCTGCCGCTGAACATCTCGCGCGAGACAATGCAGGACACCTCGCTGATGCAAAAGCTCAACAAGGTGCTGACGGGGCGCTTCCTCAAGTTCCTCGACGAGCAATCGGCCAAGGACCCGGAGAGCTACGACAAGTTTTACCACGAGTATCAGCGTTTCCTGAAGGAGGGCGTGGTGACGGATTTCACGCACAAGGAGGCGCTGGGCAAGCTGCTGCGCTTCGAGTCCTCGACGACGGAGAAGGGGAAGGTCACTTCGCTCACCGAGTATGTGAAGCGGATGCCGTCGGAGCAGAAGGAGATTTACTGCCTGCTCGCGCCGAACCGCGCGGCGGCGGAGGCCAGCCCGTATTACGAGGTATTCCGCGACCGGAAGTTTGAGGTGCTGTTCCTGTATGACGCGTGGGATGAGTTCGTCACGGACCATCTGCACACGTTCGAGGGCAAGTCGTTGAAGCTCGCCGAGAAGGCGGATCTCAATGTGAACGAGCCGAAGAAGGACGGGGCGCTGTCCGAGGAGGCGGCGAAGGCGCTGGCGCAGTGGCTCAAGGAGTCGCTGGGCGACAAGGTCGGAGAAGTGCGGTCCTCACAGCGGCTGGTGGAGAGTCCGGCGGTGGTGGTGGACGCGGACAAGTTCATGACGGCGAACATGCGCCGCATGATGAAGGCGATGAAGAAGGACGCCGGGGAGGACGAGCCGATGAAACTCGATCTGGAGATCAACCCGGCGCACCCGATCATTACGCGGCTCGATGCCATGCGGCAGAAGGACGCGGTGCTGGCGGCGAGCGTGGCGGAGCAGGTGCTGGACAATGCGCGCGTGGCGGCCGGGCTGCTGGAGGATCCGCGGACGATGCTGAACCGGCTGAACCAGTTGCTCGAGAAGGTGCTGGGTAAGGAGTAGGGGTTCTTCGCTGTTTTCCATGGAACCAGGCGGCGGCCAGGGAAAATCCAAATTCCAAGTCTCAAGCTCCAAAGAAGCTCCAAGCCTCAAACTCCAATAGTGTCGGGCGCCGAAGCAGTGCCGCCTGTTCGGTTCCGGCATTGGAATGCCGAGTTGCGATCTATTTGCCTGCCGGGTGTTCTTTGAAGAACTTGGCGATCATCGCGGGGGCGTCTTTGTGGAATTCATGGCCGCCCGGATGGATGAACGCGACGAAGGGCGTGCCAGTCGCTGAGGGATACTCGGTGCAGAGTTTGTCCCAGGGTTTGCCTTCGGCGGCGCAGCCATTGAGCTTGCG
>CAZOCL010000861.1:0-1362 GCA_964578245.1 uncultured Klebsiella sp.
GCTCAAACAGGCTTCTCCGTGCCGGTCATCGCAGCCGGGCTTGACCAGTTCTTCCGCCAGCTCACCGGTGAAAGTCTCGAGGCCCTGCTCGCCCAGGAACTTGGCACGCACCAGCGCCTCGACACCTTCAGCGCCAGCAACAGCGACACCCGCACCCGCCGCCTCGCGCTCGGCACCGGACCCGAATTGCTCGGGCACATCACGGCCGGTTGCGTGCCGAATGCCGCCTTCATGGCCATCGTGCTGGGCTTGCTCACCCGCTCCGCGCAGTTCATCAAGTGCTCGCACGGCGGCAGCTACCTGCCGCGCTTGTTCCTGCACTCGATCTACGGCAGCGAGCCCAAGCTCGGTGCGTGCATCGAGATGGCGACCTGGCGCGGGGGCAACACCGAGCTGGAGCAGGCGCTCTTCACGCAATGCGACGGCGTGACCGCCACTGGGTCGGACGAAGCCGTGGAAGCCGTCCGCCGTGCGCTGCCGCCGCGTGTGCGCTTCGCCGGCTACGGCCACCAGGTCAGCTTCGGCTACGTCACGCGCGAGGCGTTCGCCGGCTGGCGGGGGAAAAAGATCATCACCGCTGCGGCCACGGATGTCATCGCGTGGGATCAGCTCGGCTGCCTCTCGCCGCATGTCTTCTATGTGGAGGAGAACGGGACCGGCACGGCCTTGCAATTCGCCGGCCAGCTCGCCGATGAACTGGCCCGGCGCGAGTCCGCCGAGCCGCGCGGCCAGGTCTCCTCCGAGATCGCCGCGCACATCGCCGCCCGCCGGGCGATCTACGAAGTCCGCGCCGCTCATGCGCCGGAACAGACGCGCCACTGGTGCAGCCCGGACTCCACCGCGTGGACGGTGGTCTATGAGTCCGAGCCGCGCTTCGCCCTGTCCTGCCTCAACCGCTTCATCTATGTGAAGCCCGTCACGGACGTGGGCGAAGCCCTGCGCGGAGCCGACCCGGTGCGCGACCACACCTCCACCGTCGGCCTCGCCGCGCAGGAACACGAGTTGGAGAACCTGGCGAAACAGTTCGCCCGCTGGGGCGCGACGCGCCTGTGTGCGCTCGGCCAGATGCAGAACCCGCCGCTGACCTGGCGGCATGACGGGAGATTGCTGCTGGGCGATCTGGTGCGATGGACGGACTGGGAGCAGTGAACCGAGCCCCAGTATTCAGTTTTCAGTATTCAGTCAGCACCACGGACACGGCGGCACTGAATACTGAACACTGGTTACTGAATACTTTTTGAACTCATGAAGATGGAATTACGCAAAAGCTTTCAATTCGAAGCCGCCCACCTCCTCCCGCTGCTCCCCGAGGCGCACAAGTGCCGGCGGCTGCACGGGCACAGCTTCAAGGTGGAGATCGTC
>CAZOCL010000862.1:0-1361 GCA_964578245.1 uncultured Klebsiella sp.
CCATGTCGTCCTCGGCGGCGGACTTGAGGCCCTTGTCCTTGCGCTTGGCGTAGGATTTCTGGAGGTCGATGAGCTTCTGCTGGTAGAGCGAGGAGAAGTTCTCGCGCAGGCTGGTGCGGAGGTCGCCGCCGGAGCCTTTGACCCAGAGCACTTCGACGCCCTTCCCGGTCAGCGGGTCAATTTCTTTCAGCTTCGAGGATGTGTTGCCGCCGCCGGTGTTCGTGATGCGCTGGTCCGCGCCGAGCTTGTTCGAGCGATAGACTAGGCGGTCCACGCCCTTGAGCTGGGCGGCTTCAGCGTCGGTCCAGAGGTGGTTGACGAATTGATAGGTCTTGGTCGGTTTGGCCATAAAATCAGGGGGCGAAAGATTGCGACGAAGGGGAGGGGGCGGCAATGATATTTTCGCTGACTAAATTGGCAGCGGCGGCAACATCCCGGCATGGATCCACCCACGGCACTCGTGCTTTCGCCGCCACCACCTCCATCGCGGCCTTGGGGTTTTTGGGCGACGATGGGACTGTCGCTTGCCGCCTTCGCGCTTTACGCGCTGGCGCAGGTTACCTTGTTTGTGGCCGGCCTCTTCTATGCGCCTCTGCTGGCGGGTGGGCCGGCTAGGGCATTTTCAAATCCCATACAAGACGGTCTGCTCGGGTCCGTCACGACCTGCTTGTCAGCACCCGTGCTGATAGGGCTGACGTGTCTCTTTGCCCGTTTGCGCCGAGGGCCAGCGCTTAAGAATTACTTCGCGTTGCAGTGGCCTCGGGCACGGGAAGCTGCCCGAGCCGTCATCTATTTCCTTCTGTTCATGGCGGTGACGGACACGCTGATGATGACGCTGGAGCGACCCATCGTGCCTGAGCTCATGGCGGAGGCGTATCAGAGCGTTAGCTTCACGCCCGTCTTCTGGTTGGCCGTGATCGTGGTGGCCCCGGTCACGGATGAGTTGTTCTATCGCGGCTTCGTGTTCACGGGCATCCAGCAGTCGAAGGCCGGGCCGCTAGGGGCCACGCTGCTGACTGGGGCGTGCTGGACGATCATCCGTTGGCGATACGACATTGACCTCCTTGGCATGACCACCATTTTCGCAGGTGGCTTGATGCTCGGTTGGGTGCGGATGCGGACTGATTCATTGCCGCTCTGCGTGATCCTTCATGCCTTCATGAATCTGGCCGCCACGTTGAAACTGTTGGAATTGGCGCGATACACGAATGGTTGAGGCAGGGTATCCCGCCACTAACCATTATCGCCGTGTGGCCGGGTGATCGAACTTCACGGACAAGGCGAGCGCGCCGTAGGCATCCGTCTGCTTCTGGCCGACAAACTCCTTGCTGCGGATGACCTGGGTGAGCGTGATCTCGTAG
>CAZOCL010000863.1:0-1360 GCA_964578245.1 uncultured Klebsiella sp.
CGTTTGCTTGGAGGTGCCTGCGGGTCCACGCGTCGCTCCTACTTCTTCGGCACGTCAATCTGGATCCCCACATTCTCCCGGATGTCCGCGTAAGTCGCCTGCATCAGGACGCGGTCTTCGGAGCGCAAGACCTGCGGGTCGGGACGCCAGTGGAGGGGGCAGAGGTCGGTGGTCCAGGCCTGGCCG
The DNA here is from genome assembly GCA_964578245.1 of uncultured Klebsiella sp. GTDB lineage: Bacteria > Verrucomicrobiota > Verrucomicrobiia > Limisphaerales > SXTU01 > SXTU01. The sequence continues at coordinate 187 of CAZOCL010000863.1, forward strand.
CGCTTGAGCATCTCCTGCTTGATCACCTCGTTCATCACGGCGCTGCTGCCGTGGCAGTCGTGCTTGTTTTCCAGCATCCACTTGCGCGGCGAATACTTCCCGGCCTGGCCGATGAAGTCCATGAGCTGCGCGCCCAGGTTGTCATCGGTGAGGAAGCGGCCGGTGTGCTCGTTGATGAAGACGCGGGAGCCGACCTCGGCGTCCTTCAACATGCCGGAGGGCGTGTTCGCGAACATGGCCTCGACGATGGCGATGCAGGAGCCTTCGCGCTTGGACATGATGAGGTTCACCTTCGCGCGGGCCATGCAGTCGAAGACCTCGGCGTCCGGCGCGTTCTGTTTCAGTTCAAAGCGATCCGCCACGCCGTAGGCGGCGGCTTCGGCGAGGAGAACCTCGCGGGTGCGCTTGTCGTTGTGCTGGCCGATGCAGACGACCTTCACCGTGCGGGGCATGTCGCGCAGGGCCTTGAACAGGGCGAAGTGCCGTTTGTATTTGCCGAAGTTCGCCAGCATCACGATGTCGATGTCCTTCTTCTCGAAGGGCACCTGCGGATAGACGGCCGGGTTCACCCAGTGCGAGCAGTAGCGCGGGATGACGACGTGGCGCGGCGACTGGCGCGGGAGGGTGTCGAGGTCGTGCGGGTCGCTGACGCAGGCGAAGACAGGGTCGTTCCCTGGCCAGATGCTGGGCAGGTAGTAATTGATGAGGCCATGCGGCGTGGCCCAGACAGGGTGGACGATGAGCAGGTAGCGCCTGGCGAAGGCCTCCAGCTTGTCGCGGTAATGATGGACGAAGCGCGCCCAGCGGTGCTCGAAGGCGATGTAGCAGACGCCCTTCTCGCGCTCGCTGACGTAGGGCTTGAGCGGGACGAAGTAGTCAATGTTCGTCTTCTTCATCGAGGCGGCCTCGAACTCGGTGAAGTCCACGGGACGGTTGCCGAGCAATTTGATGCGCTCGGCGATGAGGGCCTCGACCTTGAGGAGCTGGGGCGGGCTGGCGGCGAGCCGGGCGGCCGAGCAGAGCCGGACGATGCTACGCGCGATGGCCTGCGGATCGGAAGCCGGCGGGGTCTTGTCCTTCAACAGCTCAGCTTCGCAAAGGACGGAGCGGACGGTTTCGTTGTAGCGGAGGGTGTCTTCCGCTTCGATTTTAAGGCGCTGGACGAAGGACATCG
>CAZOCL010000864.1:0-1358 GCA_964578245.1 uncultured Klebsiella sp.
CGGGCACATTCTCCTCACGGACCACAATGACGAGTGCTGGTTCCGGAATGTGAAGATTCACGCGGCAAAGTGAGCCGATAGGTTAGGCGCGCGGCCTTCAGGCCGCTTCAACGTTCGAGTGCAGTGGTGCATTCGGCTACAACGGAGCGCAGCAGCATGAAGCGGCATGAATGCCGCGCGCCGTGCTTTCAGCCTTCCTCCCCCGCCTCCAGTCGGTTTCACTCCTGCCCATGAAAATCGTTGTCCTTGATGGCTACACGCTGAACCCCGGTGACTTGAGCTGGGACGCCTTGAAGGCGCTCGGCACCTGTGAGATTTACGAGCGCACACCGCCCGAGCAGGTCGCGGCGCGCTGCGCGGACGCGGAGATCATCATCACGAACAAGGCGCTCCTGCCGCGCGACGTGATCAGGGTGCTGCCCAAGCTCTGGTTCATTGCGGTGACCGCCACGGGCTTTAACATCGTGGACGTCGGTGCCGCGCGGGAGCGGGGCGTCTCGGTGAGCAACGTGCCGCTCTATGGCACGCGGGCGGTGTCGCAATTCACCATCGCGTTGCTGCTGGAGCTGTGCCATCGCGTCGGTGCGCACGCGGACTCGGTGCGCGCGGGCGACTGGGTGAAGTCGGCGGACTGGTGCTACTCTCACTATCCCTTGCTGGAACTGGACGGGCTGACCCTCGGCATCGTGGGCTGGGGCCGCATCGGGCAGGCGACCGCCGGCATCGCACGGGCGCTGGGCATGAAGATCATCGCCGCCAGCCGCTCGGCCAAGCCGCCGCAGGATGGCGTGGAGTTCGTGGACATGGAGACGGTGTTCCGTCGCTCGGATGTGCTCAGCCTGCATTGCCCGCTCACGCCGGAGACCAAGGCGCTGGTGAACGCGGAGCGGCTCGCCTTGATGAAGCCGACGGCGCTCCTGCTGAACACCAGCCGCGGGCCGCTGCTGGACGAAGCCGCCGTGGCGGACGCGCTGAACACCGGGCGCATCGCGGGCGCCGGGCTGGATGTGCTCTCCAGCGAGCCGCCGAAGGCGGACAATCCATTGCTCACCGCGAAGAACTGCCTCATCACGCCGCACCAGGCGTGGGCAGCGAAGGCCGCACGGGCGCGGCTGCTGGACATGACCGTGGCGAATGTGAAGGCGTTCCTGGCGGGGTCGCCGCAGAATGTGGTGAATCCGTGAAGTTGTAGCAGCAGGCGTCCCGCCTGCTGTAGAGGGCGGCGTCCCGCCGCCCGGGAGGAACGCTGCTTCGCGCAGGTAGGCTGGGAAACTTGTAGCGTGCTCTGGCGGCGTGGCTTTTTGTCCGCCGGGCGGGACGCCCGGCTCCACGGCAGGCGAGACGCCCGCCGCTACACC
>CAZOCL010000865.1:0-1356 GCA_964578245.1 uncultured Klebsiella sp.
GGCGGCACCAAGGCCCGCGAGATGGACCTCAAGCGCATGATGATCTGGGGCAACATGGTCACTGCCGGACAGGAGACCCCGGAGGAAGAACCACAGGATCTGGTGCCGAAGTCGTGGGAATTCATCCGCCGCAAGCAGGGCGGGACCGATGAAGTGCTGGCCAAGGGCGTCCTCGCCTACGACCTCGCCCCCGACGGCACGATCCTCTACACCAACGGCAGCGCCATCTACCAACTCGCCCCCGATGGCCGGGCCGAACTGCTCGTGCGCGAAGGCATGATCGAGCAGGTTATTATTGTGGGATGAGGTGCCCGCAGGGCGTGTGTTGAAGCAGGGAAGATTGCCCGCGAATCACGCGAATAGACGCGAATGCCGGGCGCTTGAAGCCTCGGTTTTGATTCGCGTTCATTCGCGTGTTTCGCGGGCAGATTTTTCTCTTTTGCGCCTTTTCGCGCCTTTGCGTTGAAACTCCCGCCCGTCTTGCGGTTTAATCCCGCCGCCACGTATGTGCGCCATCACCGGCATCGTCCACTTCGACCATCGCCCCGTCGCGGAGTCCGAGCTGGTCTTGATGCGCGACGTGATGTTCAACCGCGGCCCGGAGCACGGCGGCCAGTGGCTCGGCGGGCACGCGGCGCTCGGCCACCGGCGGCTGCGCATCATTGACCTCTCCCCGCTCGGCAACCAGCCGATGACCAACGAGGACGGCACCGTCTGGCTCACGTTCAACGGCGAGGTTTACAACTTCCAGGCGCTGCGGCAGGAACTGGAGGCGAAGGGCCACCAGTTCCGCTCGCACTCGGACACCGAGGTCATCGTCCACGGCTTCGAGGAATGGGGCGAGGGCGTCGTGGCGCGCATGGACGGCATGTTCGCCATCGGCATCTGGGACACGCGCAAGGACACGCTCCTGATCGCCACCGACCGCTTCGGGAAGAAACCGCTCTACTACTCGGTCCACGGCGCGACCGTCCGGTTCGCCTCGGACAGCAAGTCCTTCTGGTCGCTGCCCGGTGCGGCGCTCACGGTGAACCACGCGGCGATTGACTGCTACCTGCACCACCTCGCCGTCACCACCGACCACACGATCTACAACGAGGTCAGCAAGCTGCCGCCCTCGCACTACATGGTTTTCGAGCGCGACCCGTCGTCCGGCGGCGTGCGCACCCGCGCGGTGCGCTACTGGAAGCCAAACTTCCGCGATAAGATCAACGTCACCGAGGCCGAGGCGCTGGAGCGCATTGACGCCGCGCTCAAAGAAGGCGTGCGCAAGCGCATGATCGCGGACGTGCCGCTCGGCGCGTTCCTCAGTGGCGGCGTGGACAGCAGCCTGGTCGTCGCGATGATGAGCCAGCT
>CAZOCL010000866.1:0-1343 GCA_964578245.1 uncultured Klebsiella sp.
AGGCCGCCGTGCTGGTCCCACTTGTAGCTGTGCGTGCACTGGATGAAGCGCACGCCGCGCTCGGCGAACCGCCGCGCCATGAGACATTGGCGACCGAAGTTCTTCGTCTTGGGCTGGTCCAGGCCGTAGAGCTTCTGCGTCGCCTCGCTCTCGCCGGAGATGTCCTGGACATCCGGCACGCTCGCCTGCATGCGGAAGGCGAGCTCGAAGGAGTTGATCCGCGCTTCGAGCGCGCTGTCCGTGCCGGTGACCTTGAGGCGGTTGAGGTTCTGGTCGCGCAACGCGTCGAGTTCCAGGCGCTGGACGTTGCGCGGGGTTTCGGCATTGGCCACGAAGGGAATCTTCGCCTGGTCGCTCGGCACGCTGGAATAACCGATCGGCGTGCCCTGATAAATTGCCGGCAGAAACGACGAACTCCACGCGTTTACCCCACCGTGACTGAGCGTGGGGCAGATGGTGACGAAGCCCGGGAGATTCTGATTTTCCGTGCCCAGGCCGTAGGTGATCCATGAGCCCATGCTGGGCCGCACAAAGGTGTCGCTGCCAGTATGCAGCTCCAGGAGCGCCGCGCCGTGGCGGGAGTTGGAGCCCCACATCGAGTTGACGAAGCAGATGTCGTCCACGCGCTTGCCCACCTGGGGGAAAAGGTCGCTCACCTCGATGCCACTCTGGCCATAAGGGCGGAAAGCCCATGGGGACTTGAGCAGGTTGCCGGTCGCGCCCGAGACGATGCGCGGCTTCGGGAACGGCAGCGGCTTGCCGTGATCCTTTTCGAGCTGCGGCTTGTAGTCGAAGGTGTCCACCTGCGAAGGCCCGCCGTGCATGAAGAGGAAGATCACGCGCTTGGCCCGCGCGGCGAACAGAGGCTGACGCGGTGCGAGCGGATTGGCGGAAGAAGCCTTCGGCGCATTGGCCCGTGCCTCCTCGGCGAGCAGGCTGGTCATCGCCAGGCCCGCGAAACCCGCGCCGCTGCGCCAGAGCATCTCGCGGCGCGAGAGCGGGGCGCTGGGCCTTCCGGCAAGCCAGTGGGCGTTCATGTTCGGTCCAGAGTGCTGACGACGGCTGGCAGCGGGGTCATTCGAGGTAGATGAATTCGTTCGAGGCCATCAGGACCCGGCACAGGCTCCGCCACGCCTGCTGCCGCGCGGCCTCGGGTTTGGCCGTGTCCACCGGGAACTCCCGCTCCACCCGCTCGGCGAAGCCCAGCATGCGCTTGGTTTCGTCCGCCGTCGGGGTCCGGGCGAAGAGACGTTGCCAGGCGAGCTTGAGCCGCTCGACGTCGCCGATCTCCGAGCGGGACAACAGGCCTTCCGCCATGGCGGCGGCGTTCTGCGCGACGAGGT
>CAZOCL010000867.1:0-1343 GCA_964578245.1 uncultured Klebsiella sp.
CGGGCTCGTCGAGATGCTCGGCATCCCCACCCTCGGACCCAAGAAGGTGAAGAAGCTCCACGACGAGCTGGGCGTGGACACCATCGAGGCGCTCGAAGCCGCGTGCAAGGCCGGCAAGGTCGCCGTGCTCGACGGCTTCGGCGAGAAGACGCAGACGAAGATTCTCGAAGGCATCGCGTTCAAGCGCCAGTTCGCCAGCAAGCACCATCTGCACAAGGCCCTCGCCGTCGCGCAGCCCATGCTCGAAAGCCTCCGTCAGCATCCCGATGTGACGCGCTGCAGCACCGCCGGCAGCCTGCGCCGCTGGAAGGAGACCATTGGCGACATTGATTTCCTCGTCTCCTCGAAGCACCCCGCCGATGTCATCGAGTATTTTGTCACGCAGCCAGGCGTGCTCAGCGTCAGCGCGAAGGGCGACACCAAGGCCAGCGTGGTGGTCGAGGGCGGCATCCAGGCGGACCTGCGCGTGGTGAGCGATGCGGAGTATCCCTTCGCGCTCGCCTACTTCACCGGCAGCAAGGAGCACAACATCGCCATGCGCCAGCGGGCCATCGCGCGCGGCCTGCGCCTCAACGAATACGGCCTCTTCCGCTCCAAGGAGGAAACCCGCGACCCCGCGCTCCGCCTGCCGTGCTACACGGAGGAGGACATCTTCCGCGAACTCGACCTCGCCTACGTGGAGCCGGAACTGCGCGAGGACCACGGCGAGTTCGCCGCCGCCGAGGCCGGCAAACTCCCGCGCCTGCTCGAATGGACCGACCTCCGCGGCTCGCTGCACAACCACTCGAACTGGAGCGACGGCCACGAGACGCTGGAGCAGATCGCCGAATATGCCGAGGAGCTGGGCCTCAGCTACTGGGCCATCACCGATCACTCGCGCGCCAGCTTCCAAGCCAACGGCCTGGCCCCAGAGCGCCTCCGAGAACAGCTCAAGGCCGTCGCCGAAGTGAACAAGAAGCTGGCTGACGACGGCACGGACTTCCGCCTGCTCACCGGCACCGAGGTGGACATTCTCAAGGAGAAGCTCGACTTCGCCGACGACCTGCTCGCCGAGCTGGACGTGGTCGTGGCCAGCCTGCACGTCGCGGGCAGCGACGAGGCGGACAACACCAAGCGACTCCTCCGCGCGGCGGAGAATCCGCACGTCCACATGCTCGGCCACCTCACCGGCCGCCTGCTGCTGGAGCGCAACCCCTATCCCGTGAACCAGCAGGCGGTGATTGACGCCTGCGCGGAGACGGGCACCTGGCTGGAGTTGAACGCCAGCCCCTGGCGCTTCGACCTCGATTGGCGGCTCTGGCACTACGCGCGGAGCAAGGGCGTGAAGTGCGTCATCAACTGCG
>CAZOCL010000868.1:0-1342 GCA_964578245.1 uncultured Klebsiella sp.
CGGTTCAGCACTTCGATCAGGTGCGGACGCGCGCCAAAGTGGGTGACGACTTCAGGGTCAAGCAGTTGAGCCGTCGTCAAACCAGCCATCTCATCGCTGAAAAACTTGCGGATGGCGGTCACTGCTCGATCCGCATTTTCGGGCGTCCGGTTGATCCAGACATCCATGTCCGAGGTGACGCGGGGGTAGCCGTGAAAGGAAACTGCGTGACCGCCGATGAGCAGATACTCAACCCCAGCGGCGTTGAGACACGCGAGGAACTCGCGGAAGTCGGGCGGCAGATGCCTCGGGTCCATAGTTCAGTTCGCGCAGGTATTCGAGATGCCAGAGGCGTTCCTGAGGCGTGCGGGAATGCCAGAACTCGCGCTCCTTCGCATCAGCCTCCGCGAAGCCTCGTGAGAAGGAAACCATGGGTTTGATGCGGCGTTCAGCCATGGGGAAAATGTGGCAGCAAATGGCGAGGAATTCAACATTCTAACTCCACCATCTGGCCGGTCCAGCAGTGCGACATGAAAGCGCGGCGCGGCGTTGGCGCGAGTCACTTGGTCGGAGGCCATCAGGGACCGACAGCCACCAAACGAAAGAATCGTTGCATCCTTGTAAGCCATGACCTTTCAACGATTCGCTTCAATCCACGAAACCAGGTCCTTCTTCGATCGCGCACCGGAAAACTGGCCTTTGACCTTGCCGCTGTTGAAGAGCACGAAGGTGGGGACCACGGAAACCCCAAAGCGTCCGGCCACCTCATAGTTCGCCGCAGCGTCAACCTTGGCGATCTTCAGATCGGTCCGCTCCTTGGCAAGTTCGGCCAAAACCGGATTCATCATGCGGCAAGGACCACACCCTTCGGTAAAGAAATCCACCAGCACCAGGCCGGGCTGCTTTACCACTTCCGCATCGAAGCTGTTCGCGTCGGGAATTTCTTTCATGGGATTAGTTGGCAGCAGCCGGCTGCTCCTTCAACACCACGCGATCACACCAGTCCCCGAAGCGCTCGCTGGCGGTGCGTTCCTTCGCGAAGCGCGCGAGGAGGGGGCGGAGTTCGGTCTCGATCTCGGGGTCCTTCACCACATCCTTGAAGAGCGTGTTGAGGCGGGTGCCGGCGGCGTTGCCGCCGAGCCAGAGCTGGTAGCGGCCCGGGGCCTTGCCCACAAAGGCGATCTCCGCCATGTAGGGACGCGCGCAGCCGTTCGGGCAGCCGGTCGAGCGGATGATGATCTCCTCGCTGCCGAGGCCGAGGTCGCCGCAGAGTTTTTCGACGCGGTCCACGAGGCCGGGGAGCATGCGCTCGGACTCGGCCAGCGCGAGGCCGCAGGTGGGCAGCGCGGGGCAGGCCATCGAG
>CAZOCL010000869.1:0-1342 GCA_964578245.1 uncultured Klebsiella sp.
CCCCTCACCCCGACCCTCTCCCCCAGTGGGGGAGAGGGAGAAGACAGGGCGTGGTGACACGAGCGCACGTCTTGTAACCGCATCCACTGCGCCCACGACAGTCCCCTCGCCCCCATCGGGGGAGAGGGCTAGGGTGAGGGGCCAAAGCGTCCAATGACACTGCACACTTTCAAACAGCCATGAAACACACGAAGCACTTTCTCTTGGCCGCACTGGCTCTGTCTTTCGCCCTCCACCTCCCAGCCGCCGACCCCAAGCCCAAGGCCAAAGCCGCAGCCATGGCTCCCGCCGGCGTGCCCGCCATCACCCGCCTCGAACCGCGCGGCATCCAGCGCGGCGTGGAGACGCGCCTCAAGCTTGTCGGCAGCAATCTCACGGAGATTACCAACGTCACGTTCCACACACCCAAGCTCACCGGCACGTTGCTCCCGGACGCGAAGGCGGGCGAGGCATGGCTCAAGGTCACGGCGGCGGCGGACTTGGCGCGCGGGAGCTACGAGTTGTCCGTGAAGAGCGCAGCGGGCGAGAGCGCGCGGGTGAAGCTGCATGTGGATGACCTGCGGCAAGCGACCGATCCGACCAAGCCCGAGACGCTGCCGGTGAGTTTCTGGGGTGCGTTGGAGCAGCCGGGCAAGCCGGGCGAATTCGCCTTCACCGCCCTCGCGGGCCAGAACCTCGTCTGCGACCTCGCTGCCGAACGCCTCGGCTCCAAGGCCGTCAACGCCATGCTCACCTTGCTCGATGAGCGTGGTCGTGTGCTGGCCGTGAATCGCGGCTTCGATGGCAGTTCGGATGCCCTGCTCGTCCACCGCCTCACCGCCACCGGACGCTACACCGTGCGCGTGAGCGACCCGCAATACATGGCCTCGCCTGAGCATTTCTTCCGCGTCTCCGTGGGCGAACTCCCGGTGGTCACCGGCGTCTTCCCGCTCGCTGTCCCGGCCGACAAGGAATCGGAAATCCAGCTCGCCGGCGAGAACCTGCCACCAAGCGCAAGCGTGAGGGTCAAAGCGGGAGCGATGGGTGAAGTAGTCGTTCCGATGGATGCGGAAAAGTTTCGAGCGCGGAAGGAGTTCAAGGTGCTGGTGAGCGCGACGGCGGAAGTCAACGAGGTAGAGCCGAATGATTCGCCGGCGACCGCGACGCGCATCCAAGTCCCCGGCGCGGTGAATGGACGGCTTAGTGGGGCAGGCATCTTGCCTGCCTCACCGGGCGTCCCGCCCGCGAAAGTGAACGCGGGCAAGATGCCCGCTGAGGCAGGCTGGAAGCCTGCCCCAGTATTGGACACCGACCACTTCCGCTTCGACGCCAAGAAAGGCCAGCGCTGGGTCATCGAGACGAT
>CAZOCL010000870.1:0-1325 GCA_964578245.1 uncultured Klebsiella sp.
GGCACGTGCTCATCAGATGGTTTACAGAACGTACTCATCACATAGCTGACACTTTTCGGGGCATATGCCTTGGAAAGCAAAGAATGTAGCGGAGCAGCGGTATGAGTTTATCTGCCAGTGGCGGGCTGGCGGACGAAGTGTCAGTGAGCTGTGCCGGGAGTATGAGATATCGCGGCCGACCGCGTATAAGTGGGCGGAGCGGTTTCAACGTGGACGGCTGGCCGGGCTGCAGGACCAGTCCCGCCGGCCACAGCGTCAAGGGCGCCAAACCGTGAAGCTGTGGTTGCAGCGGTTGCGGCGTGCACGTCAACGCCGGCCAACGTGGGGAGCGCGCAAGCTCAAGTGGAGCTTGGTGCAGGACTTTGGTCAGCGGGGAGTGCCGTCGGCCGCCACGATTGGGCGGTGGCTGCGGCGGTGGGGGCTGACGCCAGGCAAACGCCGGCGGGTACGCGGGCCGATGCTGGTACGGATGGCGGTGCGGCCAGCCCGGGCGGCCAATGAGGTGTGGACGGTGGATTTCAAAGGGTGGTATCGGACGGGCGACGGGACGCGGGTGGAACCGCTGACCGTGCGGGATCTCTACAGCCATTACAGCTTTTGCGTCCGGTTGCTCAAACGGCAGTGCCTGCTGACCACGAAGCGGGAGATGCAGCGGCTGTTCCGTCGTTACGGCCTGCCCAAGCGCATCCGGTGTGACAATGGCACGCCGTTCGGAGGGGGTGGGCCGACAGGGCTGACACGGTTGAGCGCCTGGTGGGTGAAGCTGGGGATCGAGGTGGAGTTTATCACGCCGGGACGGCCCTGTGAGAACGGTTCCCACGAGCAGTTCCACCGGGTGTATAAAAAGGAAGTGGTGCGAAAGCCTGCGTATCGGGTGCCTGCACAGCAGCGGCGGAGCAACCGGTGGCTGTGGGATTACAACGGCGGTCGGCCACATGAGTCCTTGGGGATGAAGCTGCCCCGCAAGCATTACCGGAAAAGCCCGCGGACCATGCCGTTGAAACTGTCGCCGTGGGAGTATCGGCAAGGATGGGAACGCTGCTGGGTGAAGGGCAACGGGGAGATCAGTCGCAAAGGCGTCAGGCATTACGTGGGTGAAGCCTTTGTGCGCGACTATGTGGGACTCAAGCCGGTGCGGCCGGGAGTGTGGCGGGTTTACTTCGGGCCGGTGCTGGTCGGAGAGCTATGGGAGCAGGAACCTGGAAGTATCCGGATGGCCAAGTATCGGCGTAAACGCTGAGCTGGTTGGGCGGCTGCGTTCCGGCTTCGCTCCGCTCGCCTCCACTCCGCCGCCCAACCAAAACTGTCAACCATGTGATGAGCAC
>CAZOCL010000871.1:0-1310 GCA_964578245.1 uncultured Klebsiella sp.
CGAAGCCATTGAGGCCGTCCGTCTGGCGGATGGTGTGGAAGCGGTCCTTGCGCCCAGTGAGCAGCTTGTGGACGTAAACCTGATGGCTCACGTCCCAGACGAACTTGTCCTTCGGGGTGCTGAAGACCCGGTGCATGGCGATGGTCAGCTCGACAACGCCGAGGTTGGGGCCCAGGTGGCCGCCGGCCTTGGCCAGCTTGGTGATCAGTTCCTCACGGATGTCCGTGGCGAGCACCGCCAGTTGGTCCAGGGTCAGTTTCTTTACGTGTTCCGGGGTGTCCACCATGTCGAGGTATCGGCTCATAGTTTGCAGACTTAGTTAAGACAAAAATTTGGCAGGGGAGCAAGGACTGCGCGTCCTGCCGCCCGGCAGCGGGGTGAATCCTAGTCTTCCGCCCCCACCGTCACGGGCCGGAGATCGAAGTCGCCGCCGGGCTTCTGTTCGAGCTGTTTCACCTTCAGTTCCGCCTCGGCCAGCTTGGACTGGCAGGCGGCGGCGAGCCGGGTGCCTTCCTCATAGCGCGCCAGCAAGGTCTCCAACGGAAGCTCTTGCGATTCCATCGCTTCCACGATGGATTCGAGCTTCTGAAGCGCCTCCTCAAAGGGCATGTCCGCCGCCAGGGGAGTCGCCGCGCTGGCTTTGGCAGCTTTCGACATTGGGCAAAACCTAGGTCAAGTGCGGGCCTGCGTCTAGCCCAGAAGTGGGGTGAGGAACGGAGCGGAGCACAGGCGTCCTCGACCGCTTTGCGCGTGCGACCACCGAAACGGGGCGAAACCTTCCTTGCCCACGCACCGCAGGCGGCTCGAAGCCCACCCGCGCTCCGGGTTCGACAACGACGCAGGCTTCCCCTACAAGTCCGCCCCAACATGAGTGACCGATTCAAAGTCGTGGTGACGGATTTCGTCGGGGAACCGCTGGAGGTCGAGCGCCGCCTGCTGGGGGACATCGCCGATGTTTCCGCCCTGGATGCCCGGCATGAGGACGAGATGGCAGGTCGCATCGAGGACGCGGACGCGGTGATGGTCTATCACTTCCTGAAAGTCACCCAGGCCACCATCGCCCGGCTGCGAAAGTGCAAGGTCATCATCCGCTGTGGCGCGGGCTTCGACAACGTGGATGGCGCAGCCTGCCGGGCGCGGGGCATCGCCCTCTGCAACGTGCCAGACTATGGCTCTGAGGAAGTCGCCGACTCGGCGCTGGGCATGGCGCTCTCGCTGATGCGGGGCATTCACTTCCTGAACAGCCGGTTGCGGCGCGGGCACGGCGCGTGGACTTACGAGCAGTTCAAGCCGGTGCACCGGTTGCGCGG
>CAZOCL010000872.1:0-1308 GCA_964578245.1 uncultured Klebsiella sp.
GCCTGCTCGCTGAACCTGGCCACGCTCACCACGCGCTTCGTCTTCCCGCAGTTCTCGCTCGAAGGCAAGCGCCTCTGGATCGTGGGCCGTGCGCCGCTGGGCTTGGTGCGCGTGGTGCAGGCGAAGTTCGCGCTCACCGCCGGCGCGTCGCTCGTCGTCACGCTGGTCATGATCGGGCTCTCGTGCCACATGCTCCAGATGCCGGGGGAGCGCATCGCCTACTTCGCCGGGGCCATCACGGTGATGACGCTCACGCTCAATGCCCTCGCGCTGGGCATCGGCGTGCTCTACCCGAACCTCCGCGAGGACAACCCGAGCAAGATCGTGAGCGGCTTTGGCGGGACGTTCGCGCTGGTGATGAGCTTTCTCTACATCGTGGCCAGCGTGCTCCTGCTGGCCTGGGGTTCCCCGTGGCCGTGGAACAACGAGCTGCCTGACCCGCCGGTGGTGAAGTGTTTCGTGGCGTTCGTGGTGCTCTCGCTGGCCCTGGGGTATCTGCCCTTGAAGCTGGCCCTGGCACGGCTGCGGAATTTCGAGCATTGAGCGGAGCGGTTTGGGGAAGGCGGGTCTAAGCCTAATGCCTTTCGGGAATTTCCGTGAGCGAGGCAGCGTGGGCTGCAGATCAGGGCTGAAAGCCCGCCCGGTGACAGCCCGGGGTGAAGCCACGGGTAGCCTGGCCAGCCAAGCCTGCCCCCTGAAAGGGCGGAACTCCTTTCCGCCCTGTGCGGCGTCCCGCCCCTTCAGGGCGGTGACGAAAGGGGATCCCGGACCCGGGCCTCCGCCTCGTGGGGCTCGGCTCCAGCCCGGGCTGTCACCGGACGGGCTTTCAGCCCTGAAGCGGCGGCCTTCGGAGTGGTGGTGAAGTTGCGCGAGTCGGCCCCGGTTCGCTTCGCTCCAGAGACGCATTCGCACCGAACCATGCGGGCGCAAATCAGCTTTTGAGCACTGCGCCCGGCGTCATGTCTCGTCAGGGCAATGGGTGGCCGCTCTCCCGCACCCCGGCCCTCTCCCGCTGGGCGAGGGAGAAGCTTCGCCGCCATCCTGACTAATCGAAGCGTCCCTTTGCCAACCAGTGCGGACGGCGTCGCCCCCTCTCCCAGCGGGAGAGGGCTGGGGTGAGGGAGAGCGGCTACGAAGTCCAGCCATGCGCCCTCCCGCTAGGCCCTGCGGATTCACTGCTCAAAACCTGAGCTGCGCCCAACCATGCGATTCTCAAAAAACGTCATTGCAATTCCGGTCGTGGGATTGCATTTTCACGGCCCTTTGGTTCGGGGCGTAGCGTAGTTTGGCTAGCGCGCTTGGTTCGGG
>CAZOCL010000873.1:0-1305 GCA_964578245.1 uncultured Klebsiella sp.
TGAAAAAAACATCCTTGCGATACGTTCATAAATTTAAGCAACAATGGAATGCCGCGATGTTGAATGCAGGCCATTGTCGCGCCCAATGTCTCGTTGCCCATTTTTCCATCGGCTTCTACGTCCGGGTATAACTTCTGGTTCCTATTTAAGATATTGATGGAGTTTTGCAGAAACTTAATCCCTTGATAAGGGCCGACATTAACGGATGACTCAAATAATTCGTTAGAAATTTCCTGGGGAAGGTCGTTTCCTCGAATGGGTCCCCAAAATTCTTCTTGGTAAAATTTCTGTACTTCGTTTTCTAAAGCGGGAAATTGCTTTAAGTTTTCAGGGAATCCGGGGCTGGATTTTGCTTCGTCGATTAGATGCCATCCTGTCCAGTCAGGATGCCGGTTTCGTGCTATCCCCTTCCACGTCTCCCCTCCTTTGTCCAAGGAGTTATTGGCGTAACCCCCTTCTTTCGGTCCTAGTTTTGCATAAGCGACAAGGAAGTCAGCCATTTAATTTACTCATTTCTTTTTCTTCTTCTCCTCTGGATTATTCATTTGGATATCAACACCAAACCGTTCGGCCATGTCATCGATGAATCGTTTGCTTCCGAATCGGATAGTGATATTAGCTCCCATCATGGCCAGGATAACGACAATTCCCGACCCTCCCCCGTATATGATCGCGTTATCCAGAGAACTGTCTATCCATCCGCGAGAGACATACCAAACGAAAAATACCATCCCACAAAAACCACCAATGGCGGCATAAGCCAAAGTCACGTATTTGGTAATATCGATGCCCTTGGTCTTTAAGGCGGCGGCCAGTGCGCAGCCTCCAGCGGCTCCCGTGACAGCGGCGACACCGTAAAGAAATAAAACGTACCAATCTATTTCCCTTGCCTTAACCACCGCTTCTAAAACTTTCTTTTCATCCGTCATGGTCTTTCCCTGTCTTTAATGAAGGCGTCATTGTATTAAAATCCCCTATTTCGTACACCAGTCTTTAATCCCCGGTCCAATATCTACCGGGATACCATTTGGAAGTTTCCAATAATCAGAGAAAAAAGCGGCCAGCGATACATCCGCGGTGTCTTGCCAGGTTCCTGCGGTGTCGGTTATTTTCGCTGCTAGGCAGACATTAAAAGGACTGGCCGTTGATGACATTTTTACATTGGTTTTATAGGCAATAAATTGTTCTTTGGTAACGGGATTGGTGAATATGTTTAAAGTGATCTGTCCCGCTACTTTCTGGAAGTCGGAATATTGGATAGTTCCGGCTTGGGCCGTGGTCAGTAGTGAAAGAAATAACAAGATA
>CAZOCL010000874.1:0-1303 GCA_964578245.1 uncultured Klebsiella sp.
GACGACCGGAAATGCCAGCGCTGCGGCGCGATGGGCGCGAGGTAGTCGGCCTTGGGCAGCAGCTTGTCCGGCAGGAACGGAATCGCCAGCGGCGTGGGGCTGCCGATGGTTTCCGTGAGCAGGCCGATCTGGTTATGGAAATAAGCCGTCGTGCGCAGGCCGCCGTTCCACCACGTCGAATAGCGCGCGCCCGAGCGCACGGTCACGCCCGGTTTCCCCTCGGCCAGGAAGCGCTGCATCATCGCCGCGCCCACCGCGTCAATGCTGCTCGTGACCAGCGGGTCCACGTTGTAGTTCGCCGGGTCGCGGAACGGCGGCGCGAACATCACCGCGCCCTGCGGGCCGGACTGGTGGTGGTTGTAGAGGATCTGCGGGAACCACTCGCGGTAGAGGATGCGGTTGAGCGTCTTGGACTCCGACTGCACGCAGGCGAAGAAGTCCCGGTTGTTGTCGTGGCCGATGTATTTCTGGTAGAGGCGCGGCAGCCCGGCGAAGGAACGTTTCTTCGGCTCCGCCTCGCGCATATACCAGTTGGCGACCAGCTCCATGCCGTCGGGATTCGCCGGCACGAAGAGGATGATGCAGTCATCGAGGATGCGCCGCGTCTCCGCGTCGTCGCGGCTGACGAACTGCCAGAGCGTCTCCATCAACTGCGTGAAGCCGAGTGTCTCGGTCGCGTGCAGCCCGCCGTCAATCCAGACCACCGCCCGGCCCTCCTCCGCCAGCCGCCGCGCGTCCGCCGCCGTGGCCTCGCCGAGCGCGAGCCGGCGCACGATGTCCTTGAAGCCATAGAGCCGCCGCTGGTTCGCGGGCGACGTGACGATGCCCATGACCATCGTGCGCCCCTCCTCCGTCAAGCCAATGGGCACCACCTTCAACCGGTCCGACTCGCGGGCGAGCCGCTCCCAATACGTGGTGAGCTGGGTGTAATTGGGCAGTTGGTAATCATCGCCCAGGTTGAAGCCAAGAAAGGCCTTCGGAGAGGTGACGCGCGGAGCGGCCAGGGCATCGAAAGTCAGGAGCAGGAGCGCGGCGAAGTGGACGACGGTCCTTAGGCACCGCGTAGGAGACGACGTGAGGAGTCTCACTTGTTTCGGGATGGAAGTTAGAGACTCCTCACGTCGTCTCTTACGGGACGGAAGCGCTCCGGTTCAGTTGCCCGTGCCAGCCAGAAGTTCCTTCGCCTTCAACCTCACCGGCTCCACCCCCGCCTGCTTCTTCGCCGGGAACGCCGCCCCGCCCATCTCTTTCCACGCGCTCTCCACCTGCATGGTGATGAACTGGCCGAGGTAGTGGGCGATGC
>CAZOCL010000875.1:0-1301 GCA_964578245.1 uncultured Klebsiella sp.
GCCTTCGCGGGGTCGGTGGGGCCGAGGACGTCGCGGATCTTGGCGACGGCGTTGGTGCCTTCATAGACCAGTGCGATGCACTTCTCGGTGCCGGGATCGGTGAGCTTGTCCTTGGGGCATTCGGATTCCGCACGGCCGGACATGAAGCGGACGATGTTGTCGAACTGGTTGTCGCCGAAGACGGGGCCGAGAATTTCGCCGAGCTGGGCTTCGGCCTCGGGCGGGATGGTGAAGCCGATGGTCGGGTCCTTTTCCAGGGCGGCCTTGGCCTTGGCGGCGATGACGGACTTCAGCTTGGTGCGGAGGAAGTCCTTCACCGGGCCGTAGAACTCCATGGCCTGCGCGGTGCTCATGTGCAGCACGCGGATGCCGACGATGTAGAGGCCGGTGCGGCTGAAGAAGTCAATGACGTTGCCGGGGCGGCCGGTGGCGAAACGGAAGTTGTCCGGCTTGATGAGGACGAGGGTGCGCTCGACTTTCTCACCGGGCGGGTGCTCGACGCAGTCTTCGAGGATACCGCCATCGGCGTCCGAGTAGCGCGCCCAGAGCTTGAGCTTCACGCCGGCTTCTTCGGCATTCGGAGCGGCCAGCACGGCGGGTTCGAAATAGCGGACGTGGTCGTTCTCATCGATCACGTAATCGCCGAAGGTGTCGCGGATGGTCTCGCCGCCGCGGCGGGAATGGCTGATGTTGCCGACGACGGAACGGACCTTGCGCACGGCGTCCTCGCCCCGGAAGAGGAGCATCATGGAGCGACGGCGGCGGTGGGTCTTGGGGTCGGGGCCAAGCTCGTGGACGATGTAATCGTGGATGAGCTGCTGGACGCTGCGGTCCTGGGGGTCAGCGGCAGAGATGACAACCTTGGAGTATTCCTCGACCAGTTCCTGGCACGCGCCGAACATGCGGGCGGCAACGAGTTCGAGTCCCGTGCGGCTGATGAGCCGGGCCAGGATGCCGCCAGTGCGGGACTTGGCCAGGGTATAGGGCGTGACGATTACGTAAGCGAGTTGCTGAGCCATGAAGAGATTATTTGAAAGGGGAAACTAGGCGGTCGGAGTCGTAGGAGTCTCCGGAGCGGCGGGCGGGGCAGCAGGTGCGGCGGGTGCCGGCGGGGCGACGGCCTTGCCGCCCAGGATCTTGAACATGACCGTGGCGCAGGTGGGGCAGCGACCCTTGATGGCCTTGCGCCCGTTCTTCATCACCTCTTCAACGCCAGCGGTGATTTCCTTCTTTGCCTTGCACTTGACGCAGTAACCTTCGGCCATGAGAGCTTTCCGCTGCGTCGCGACAGGCGACGTTGC
>CAZOCL010000876.1:0-1300 GCA_964578245.1 uncultured Klebsiella sp.
CCGAAGGCGGTGCGGGCGAGCGCGGATTTCTCGAAGAGATCGGTCGCGTCGCGCAGGGAGCTGGGGAGACGCGTGAGCCTGGGGTCCACGTAGGCGTTGCCGATGTATTCTGTGCCGCAGTCCAGCCCCTCGCGCACGCCCGCCATGCCGGCGGCGAGCATCGCAGCGAAGGCGAGATAGGGATTCGCATCCGCGCCGGGCATGCGGTTCTCGACGCGGAACGAACTGCCGTGGCCCACCACGCGGAAGCCGGTGGTGCGGTTGTCCACCGCCCACGCCATGCGCGTCGGCGCCCAACTCCCCGCCTGGTAACGCTTGTAGCTGTTGATGGTCGGCCCGAAGAACAGGCACAGCTCCGGCGAGTATTTCATCAGCCCGCCAAGGAATTGCCGAAACAGCGGCGTGCCGGTTCCGAGTTTCGCGTTTGGAGTTTCGGGTTTTGGGTTCTTTCCGCTTTCCGCTTTCCGCTTTCCGCTTTCCTCCCAGAACAGGTTCTTCTCCCCCTTCCACAAGCTCATGTGAATATGGCACGAGCTGCCCGCCTCGGACGACGCATACTTGGCCATGAAGGTGACGGCCTTGCCGTGCTGCTCGGCCAGCTCGCGCACGCCCTGTTTGAAGAGCACATGCATGTCCGCCATCGGGAGCGGGGCGGCGCAGGTGAAGTTGATCTCGTGCTGGCCGCGGCTCCACTCGCCCTTGCTGCTTTCCACGGGCACGCGCGCGGCGCACATGCCGTTGCGGATGGCGCGCATGAGCGGCTCCTCGCGCGTGGGCTGCATGAGGTGGTAATCAATCCGGTAGTCGCTCGCCGGCTGGAGGTCGCGATAGCCGCTGGTGTGCGCCGCGTGGTAGGTCTGGTTGAACAGGTAAAACTCCAGCTCGCTCGCGCACAGGCAGGTCAACCCCTGCCCCGCCAGCAAGTCCAACTGCCGCCGCAGGACCGAGCGCGGGGCCTCCGCGACCAGTTCGCCGCTCTCGCGCACGAAGTCGCACAGCACCATCGCCGCGCCCGCCTGCCACGGCAGCAGGCGAATGGTGCCCATGTCCGGACGGAAACCGAAGTCGCCGAACCCCGTGTCCCAGCTCGCCACCTTGAAGCCGTCGAGCGGGTCCATGCCCAGGTTCACCGTGAGCAGGTAATTGCACCCGTGCGTGCCGTGCTTCACCACCGAGTCGAGGAAGAAGTCCGCCCGGAAGCGCTTGCCCACGAGGCGTCCAAACGGATCAGGGAACGCGACGAGAACGGTGTCAACGGAACCGGAGCGGACGAGCCGGGCAAGCTGCTTGAGGTTCATGC
>CAZOCL010000877.1:0-1298 GCA_964578245.1 uncultured Klebsiella sp.
GGCGCGCGGCGCTCACGCCGCTTCAACGTCCGAACTCCAGCCGGCATCGGAATACGAAAGGACCACGTCCGTCGAAGCGGCGTGAACGCCGCGCGCCTTTACGGCTTCATCGCCCGGGCCAGTGCAGCCACGCGCCGCTCGTCCACCGGTTGGCGCACGCCGCCCGGCCGTTTGAGCGAGGTGCCGACGATTACGCCGTTGGCCAGCCGCAGATAGTCCGGAGCGTTCTGCGCCGTCACGCCGCTGCCGAGCAGGATGACCGCCTCCGGGCACGCTGCGCGCACGCGTTCGACATCGTGCAGATCCGCTGCGACGCCCGTGCCCGTGCCGGAAACAATGAGCGCGTCGGCGAGGCCTCGCTCCAAGGTATCGCGGGCGGCCAGTTCAATCGAGATGTCCGCCAGCGGGGCGGCGTGCTTGACGTGGACGTCGGCCAGAATGAGGGCGTCCGGGGCGAGTTGGCGGCGCAGGCGGAGCGTCTCGAAGGCCTTGCCCTCGATGACGCCCTGATCCGTGAGCATGGCGCCGGAATGGACGTTCACCCGGATGAACGCCCCGGTGCATGCGGCGCAGAGCGCGAGCGCGGCATGGGCATCGTTGCGGAGCACGTTGAAGCCGAGCGGGAGTTTTACCACCTGCCGGACAGCGGAACCGGCGACGGCCATGGCGGAGATGGTTTCATGCGGCACTGCGCCCTTGGTAAACGGAATGTCACCGAAGTTCTCCACCACCACGGCATCCGCGCCGCCGTTGGCATAGGCGCGGGCGTCGGCCACGGCGGCCTTCACGATGGCGTTCATGTCGTCGGCATGGCGAGGTGCGCCGGGCAGCGCGCGCAGATGCACGACGCCGATCAGGAGCTTGCGCTGCGGAGAGAAGGTCAGGCTGGTGGCTTTCATTTTCACGCGGTCATTGGAAAGCATTCCTCGCCGGGATACAAACCTCCCGTGCAGACACCCAGCGCCTTGCGCCGCCTCGACCAACTCCTCTCCGCATGTGGTTATTGCAGCCGCAGCGAGGCACGCCTGTGGGTGCGCGGCGGTCGCGTGCTCGTGAGCGGCCAGCGGGCGAAGGCGGCGGACCAGAAGGCGCGCGCCGAGGACGTGACGGTGGATGGGGAACCCGTGGATTCGCCGGCGGGTATTCTCGCGCTGCTCCACAAGCCTGCGGGCTACGTCTGCTCCCACGACACCAAGGAAGGCCCGCGCGTGTTCGATCTGCTGCCGAAACGCTGGCTGGAGCGCAACCCGCCCGTCGCGACCGTGGGCCGGCTGGACAAGGACGCCACTGGCGCGCTG
>CAZOCL010000878.1:0-1291 GCA_964578245.1 uncultured Klebsiella sp.
TGACCTGCGCGTCCAGCTTGAGCGAGACAGCGAGGCCGGCGGCATCGTCGGCGGGGTTGGTGATTTTAGAGCCGGAACTAAGACGGGCCAGCGACTGGCCGAGCATGTTCTGGCTCTCCTGGAGATTCCGGGCGGCGGACTGCGCCTGGATGTTTGTGTTGATGACCATATTGTTGATGACTGGGTTATGGTTGGGGTGAGACTTCGACCGGTGAAACAGTCACCAGACGGGGAGTTGCCGGTGGGCAAAGGGGTTCGGCTTTGGGGGCGAGCCGGGGCATGGGGGCACGCCCATGGGTGAGGGCTGCCTGATTGCTCTGCTGGATTTCCAGGTAGATCTCCTCGCGATGGATGGGCACGTCAGCCGGGGCCTGGATGCCCACTTTCACCGTGTCGCCATCCACGCGGATGATTTTTACGGTGATGCGCCCGTCAATGACGATGCTTTCGCCGAGTTTGCGGGTGAGGACGAGCATGGCTCAGGTGGTGACAGAGATGGGCTGGCACACGGGCAGGTCGGCGGCGTTGAGCGGGACGATCTGCTTGCCGACGAGGGTGCGGCGATTGACCAGGACGGGGCCCTTGAGGTTCACGGTGGCGTTGTTCTGGCCGCGGAGGGTGACGATGTTGAAGACGATCGCATCTTCAGGGGTGCGGAGATCGAGGAAGCTGGCGTCCTCATCGCTGATTTCCGGCTCATAGTCCGGCGCGACGGCGGTGGGGGACACGACTACGAAGGCGAGGTTGGGCTGGTCGAGCACTTGCAGCCAGAGGAACGGGGCTTCCTCCGGCCGGGACAGCAGCGCGTAGCGCTTGAACTGCTCGAACCCCAGCAACCCCAGCGGGAGCTGCAGGACGTTGCCGTCGCGCACCGGCGCTGGCTCAACCACGGATGAATCTGCGTTCTTCATAGATTTTCTCGTCGTGGGCTGGTTTAGCAGCGGTCGTGCCATCGGGCCAAAAGGTGCGTTTCAGGTTGAAATGGCGTCGGGACCGCAGCTCCGGGGTGCCGGGCTAGGCAAATTTCTCCGGCGGCCGGGTGAAAGTTGCCCCTCCCTTAAATTGGTGAATTTCGGGCTTACAAACGGGCGGATTATTCCTCAAGCTCTGCCCGTGCGGTGCCGATGGACCATTCGGAACTTGCGCCTTCGTCGCATTTTGGCGGGCTCGCAGAGCAATCAGCTCGGCGCGCAGCGGGTGCGGGTCAAGGTGCGATCCACGGCGGCGCAGGCAACTAACTGGCTTTATGCTTTCAACCAGCCGGGCAGGCTACGAGCAGCGCGTCATCCCC
>CAZOCL010000879.1:0-1283 GCA_964578245.1 uncultured Klebsiella sp.
ACTTCCTGGTCGAACAGCGTCATGCGCTCCTTGACGAGGCGCTCGGTGCGGGCCAGACCCACGCGGCATTGGTTGGCGAGGAGTTCGCCCACGGTGCGGACACGGCGGCTGCCGAGGTGATCGATGTCGTCCACGCTCCCCTGCCCTTTCTTGAGCTTGAGGAGATACTTGGTGGCGAAGACCAGGTCCGCCTTCGTGAGAATGCGGGAGGTGGCGGTGTCACCGAAGTTGAGCTTCTGGTTGATCTTGTAGCGGCCCACGCGACCGAGGTCGTAGCGCTTCGGATCGAAGAACAGGCGCTTGATGAGCGCGCGCGCGTTGGCGGCGGTCGGGGGATCGCCAGGGCGGAGGCGACGATAGATGTCCTTGAGGGCTTCTTCCTCGTTCTTGGTCGGGTCCTTCTTGAGGCACTTGATGACGATGCCGTCGTCCACCGAGGTGTCCACGACGCGAATCTTGGTCACGCCGAGTTCCGCGATCTGCTTCACGACCGCCTTGGAGAGCGGCTCGAAAGCGCGGGCGACGACGACATTCTTGTCGGCGTCAATGGCGTCTTCCACGAGCACCTTGTTGGCGATGTCTTCGAGGCCTTCGGCCTTCTTCACCGGCAGTTCCTCGATGTCGTAGAACAGCTTGATGATCTCTTCGTCGGTGCCGCGGATGACATCCTTCTTGGGCTTCTCGTCACCGTCGAGGAATGCCAGGGCACGGAAAAGGGTGGTGGTCAGGAATTTCCGGCGGCGCTTTTTGCGGTCCAGATAGACATAGAGCATGTCGCTCGTGTCGAACTGGGCCTCATACCAGGAGCCACGGTCGGGAATGATGCGGAAGCTGTGCAGCTTCTTGCCGTTCGGATGCGTGGTCTCTTCAAACGCGAGACCGGGCGAACGATGCAACTGGCTGACGATCACGCGCTCGGCGCCGTTGATGACAAACGTGCCCTGCGGGGTCATCAGGGGGAGCTCACCCATGAACACCTTTTCCTCTTTCGCACCGCGCGCCTCGTCCCGGAGGCGGAAGGTGACGTGCAAGGGGGCACCGAAGGTCAGGCCCTCGCGGATGCTGTCCAGCCAGGAAAGCTTGGGGTCACCGATCTCGAAACCGGTGTATTCGAGCACGGTCTTGCCGTCGTAGCTCTCGATGGGGAAGACCTCGCGGAAGACCGCCTCCAGCCCGACGTTCTTGCGCTTGGAGGGCGTCACCAGCGTCTGCAGGAACTCGACGTAGGAGTTGACCTGGATTTCGATCAGGTTCGGCGGCACGACCGGTTCCTTGATCTTACC
>CAZOCL010000880.1:0-1280 GCA_964578245.1 uncultured Klebsiella sp.
GTCCAGTTCCGCCAGAACTGGGAACTCGCGAACATGACGCCGTTCGTTAAGATGCTGGCTGACCGCCAGGCCGCCTTGCGCGACGAGTCCGCCGCCAACGCCGGCAAACCCGGTGCGCCGCTCGTCATGAAGTCCGCCGGGCAGCGGCAGGCGAAGATTCTCATGCTCACGGGTCTGGCGCAGGTGGCGTTGGGCGGAGTGGGCGAACGCATCGCCCAGGTGGACTCCTTGCTCGGCCAGGCCTTCACCACCGCCGCCGTGTCGCTCGACTCCACCGGGGCGAAAGCCGCGATGCAGCAGGCCGCTGCGCAGGTCGCGCAAGGTCAGTGGTCCGCTGCCGCACCCACCCAGACCAAGGCCGCCGCCGCCCTCGCCGACATCCATGCCAAGCTCAAGCAGGCCGGAGCCGAGGCCATCGCCCGCGCGATGAAGGAGATCGAGCGTCAGGAGTCGTTGCTCGCCGCGCAGAAGGCCTTGGAAAAGCTCATGCCCGGCTCGGGCGTGGCCAGCGAAACCTTCCGTCAGGACCTCGCGAACATCAGCCAGGTGGTCGAGATGCGCGAGGCCGCTGCGGCGAAGAAGAAAGCGGCCACCGAATCACTCGACAAGGCCGCCATGCCGCCCATCTCCGCCGACCTCGCGGCGAAGATGAAGACCGTGGAAAGCGATGCCCGGCCGGATTTGTCCACGCTGCGGCTGGGCACGAAGGCCGAGGCGACCAAGGCGCTTTCGCCGGACAACCTGCCGCCGAACGCAATGGTCGCTCCGCTCGTGCCGGATAAGATCGAAGACCTCGTCGGCAAGCTGCTTGATGAGGCGGATGAGATGAGCGAGAAGTTCGATTCGCTCTCGGTGAACTCCGGTTTGATTTCCGCCGACCCCGGCGAGGTTGGCAAGCTGGCCGGTCGCATGAACTCCAGCGGCGCGACTTCTACCACGGGCAACAAGAAGCCGCCCACCGCAAACATCGGCGGCATGTCGGCCACGGGCCGGCAAGGCGCGCGTTCCTACGGGAAGGTCGCCGGCAGCGAATCGGCGAACATGCGTGGCCGCGACAAGGTGCAGGAAGGCCAGCTCGAAGCTCCTGACCAGGCCGGCGTGCTGAAGGAGAAGGCCACCGACGACATGCAGAAGGACCAGTCCACCGGCATCGGCGGCAAGCGCGTCGAGGCCGAGCAGACGAAGTTCAGCCTCTCGAACAAAGGCGAGTGGGAGGACAAGTATTCCGACCGCATGCAGAAGCCGCAGAAGATCAACAGCATCGTCGAGCGCCAGGGCAA
>CAZOCL010000881.1:0-1279 GCA_964578245.1 uncultured Klebsiella sp.
CCGGTCACGCGGACGAAGTTCTGGCGCAGCTCGTGGACGAGCGCCTTGCCGGCGGCGAGGAGCGGGGCGTCGTCGCCGAGGGTGATGACGCGCACCTGGTCGGGCGCGAGCCAGAGCGGGAAGTTCCCGGCGTAGTGCTCGATGAGGAAGCCGATGAAGCGCTCGTGCGTGCCCAGCGGCGCGCGGTGGATGCACAGCGGCGTCTTGTCCGTGTTGTCGCGGTCGCGGTAGGTCAGGCCGAACTTGGCGGGCACGGCGAAGTCCACCTGGTTCGTCGCGATGGTGAACTCGCGGCCGATGGCGCTCCACACCTGCACGTCAATCTTCGGGCCGTAGAACGCGGCCTCGTTCGCCACTTCCACGAAGTTGATGCCGCTCTCGACGAGGACCTTGCGCACCATGTCCTCGGTCTGCTTCCACAGCTCCGGCTCGTTGACGTATTTCTTGCCGAGGCCTTCGGGCGAGGAGGTGCTGAAGCGCATCTGGTATTTGCCCAGGCCGAAGATCTGGAAGTATTTGAGATACATCTCGTTGACGGCGCGGAACTCGTCGGCGAACTGCTCGGGGGTGCAGTAGATGTGCGCGTCGTTCATGTTCATCGAGCGCACGCGCATGAGGCCGAAGAGTTCGCCGGACTGCTCGTAGCGGTAGCAGGTGCCGTATTCGGCGAGCCGCAGAGGGAGGTCGCGATAACTGTGCGGTTCCGCCGCAAAAATGCGGTGGTGGTGCGGGCAGTTCATGGCCTTGAGGTAATAAGAATCCGCGTGCGGCAGTTTGTTGTAACTGACGCAACACGCATGATAGTCCGCAACAACTTGACCAAGTTCCTTGGAGAGCAGTTGCTCTTTCTGCGCCTCTGCGATGGCATCTTCAACTTTGATCTCCCCCAATCCGTCAGGAAGACCTTTCCACTCCTTTTCGTCGATGTTGCTCAAGAGCTCCCTTCGAGCCAGTTCCTCGCGACGCATGCTTAGCGACAACATTTCCCCCCCGAGCTTGTCTCGCAAGACAGCTACGTCATCCAGCGTAATGGAAGGAAACATCGAGTCCGCGTAGTAGGGCAGGTGTCCGGAGGTTAAATACATTTTTTCCTTCGCCAGATGCGGCGTCTTCACCCGCACGTAGCCAGCCTGAAACTCCGTTTCCTTCGCCAACTTCTCCAGTTCCTCCAGGATGGCCCCGCCCTTGGGCAGCCACAGCGGGAGGCCCGGCCCGGTGAAGTCTGCGTCGAACGCGAAGAGGTTCATCTCCGCGCCGATCTTGCGGTGGTCGCGGCGCT
>CAZOCL010000882.1:0-1277 GCA_964578245.1 uncultured Klebsiella sp.
TTCGACGACGAGCTCTCACCCGCGCAGACGCGCAATCTGGAGAAGGTTTTCGACGGCACGGTCATGGATCGCACCGCGCTGATCCTGGACATCTTCGCCCAGCGCGCCCGCACGCGGGAGGGCAAGCTGCAGGTGGAACTGGCGCAGCTCCAGTATCTGCTGCCGCGCCTGACCCGCTACTGGACGCACCTCTCGCGTCAGCGCGGCGGCATGGGGGCCATCGGCGGTGAAGGCGAGTCCCAGCTCGAAGCCGACCGCCGGAAAATCTCCGAGCGCATCGAGAAGCTCGACGAGGAGCTCGACACCGTCCGTCGCCAGCGGGCCACGCAGCGCGCGGGCCGCCAGCGGAACCAATGGCCGCTCGCCTCCATCGTCGGCTACACAAACGCGGGAAAGTCCACGTTGTTCAACAAGCTCACCGGCGCGTCGGTGCTCGCCGAGGACAAGCTCTTCGCCACGCTGGACCCCACCACGCGTCGCCTGCGCCTGCCCACGAACCAGAACGTGCTGCTCTCGGACACGGTCGGTTTCATCCGCAAGCTCCCGACGCGGCTCGTCGAGGCGTTCAAGGCCACGCTGGAGGAAGTCGTCGAGGCGGACCTGCTGCTGCATGTCGTGGACTGCACGCATCCGCAGGCGGAAGATCACATCCGCGCCGTCAATACCGTGCTGGAGGAGCTGCACGCGGGCGACAAGCCGACGATGCTCGTGCTGAACAAGATTGACCATGCCCCGCCGGACGTGGTCGCGCGCTGGCTGATGACTTACCCGCGCGCGGTGGCCGTCTCCGCCCGCACGGGCGAGGGCTTTGAGGCGCTGATGAGCGAGCTGGGCACCGCGCTGCGCCCGGTGCGTAACTACGTCGAGCTGGCCATCCCGCATGCCGACTCGGGCATCATGGCGAAGTTGCACGAGGTCGCGCAGATCGTGGAGCGTGACTACAGCGGCGAGACCGCGCGCTTCAAGGCCCGCATCCCGCCGCACCTGCATGCGGAGTTTGCGGAATTTGTGGTGAAGGAGCTTTGAGATGATGAACCTGGAGCGTGCTGCGTGTTGCGTGCTGCGTGTTTCTCCGCAGCGCACCGAAGTATTTCACGCAACACGCAACACGCAGCACGTCTTCCCCGCATGAGCAGCCCGCGCATCAAGGACATCCCGGCCAGCGAGCGCCCGCGCGAGCGCCTCGCGGCCAATGGCGCGGATACGCTCGCCAACTCCGACCTCATCGCCATCCTGCTGCGCACCGGCCTGCAGGGGAAATCCGCGCTCGTGATCGG
>CAZOCL010000883.1:0-1275 GCA_964578245.1 uncultured Klebsiella sp.
CGATCGGGTCGCGCCACCATTGGCGTTCCGGCCTACTTCCGCGTCATGCACGCGGGAATTTTAGCACGCCGCCCGCCTCCCACAAACCCAGTTACTCACTCGCCGGCAAAGGTTTTTCGGCCTGTTCAGGTGCTAACCATGCGCATCTAATGCGACCATCACGCTCTGGTTACAGGCGTGGTTCACGAGGCGCTCCCTCGCTCCGGCCCGCTCCCCCGGTGAGGGCAAGGGAGCCGCGCAGGGCGCTTCGTTGCCGCTTGTGAGCACGGCGCCACCGACCTCCTCCCCCCCCACCCGCCAGGCCGTGCTGCTGGTGGCCTTCATGTGGTTCGCCTACTTCCTGAACTACTGCGACCGGCAGGCGGTGTTCTCGATGTTCCCGGTGCTCAAGTCCGATCTCGGCTTCACGGACAAGCAACTCGGCTTCGTGGGCGCTTCGTTCCTTTGGATCTACGGCGTCGGCAGTTTCTTCGCCGGGCAGATTGGTGACAAGTTCTCCAAGCGCCGGCTTATCGTGTGGAGTCTGGCCTTGTGGAGCCTGGTCACCATCGCGACCGGCCTCGCGAACTCGCCGGACATGGTGCTGACGTTGCGCGCGCTCATGGGCATCTCTGAGGCGCTGTTCATGCCGGCGGCCATCGCGCTCACGGCGAACGCCTTCCCGCCCGCCACCCGCTCGCGCGCCATCGCCGCGCTCACCACTGCGCAAATCCTCGGCAACGTGGGTGGCGGCTGGTTCGGCGGCTGGATGGCGCAGCAAGGCCAGTGGCGCACGGCGTTCTTCGTGCTCGGCGCGGTGGGTCTGGTCTTCGCCCTCCCTTACTTCGCCTTCCTGCGCGGCGTCAGTGAAGAGGCGCAAGTCGAGACGAAGCCGAGCGGCGGTTCCAGTTCGCTGTTTGGCCTGGCGCAAACGCCCACCTACTGGCTGCTGTGCGTGGTCTTCCCCGTCTTCGTCTTCGGCCTGTGGCTGCTCTATGGCTGGCTGCCGAACTTCCTGCACGAGAAGTTCACCCTCAACCTCTCCGACTCCGCCTATAACGCCACCGTCTTCCTCCAAGGCGCGACCCTCGTTGGCATGTTGAGCGGCGGCGTGCTGGCCGACGTGCTCTATCGCCGCACGAAGGCCGCGCGCCACTGGCTCCTCACTGCCAGCCTGATCGGCTGCGCGCCGTTTCTCCACTACCTCGGCAACAGCGACACCCTCGCCGCCACGCGCGTCGCCGCGATGGGCTTCGGCCTCTTCAGCGGGTTCTTCATGGGCAACATCTTCCCGTC
>CAZOCL010000884.1:0-1269 GCA_964578245.1 uncultured Klebsiella sp.
TAACTGAGGCGGGCTGCGTGGCTCCCTCTCCCAGCGGGAGAGGGCTGGGGTGAGGGAGAGCGCGTTCAACCCCCTACCGCGAGGATTTGCCCAGGGTATTCCCGCAACTGCAATAAGCAGTTTTTCCAAACTGAAGGTTCACCCCTTCAGCCCGCGCACAAAACGATCCATGCGCTCCAGGCCCTTCTCGATGTTCGCCAGGCCGGTCGCATAGCTGAGCCGGATATAGTCATCCGCTCCGAAGGCAATGCCCGGGACGGCCGCAACCTTCTCCTGCTCCAGCAGCCGCGCGCAGAAGTCGGCGGACTTCAGGCCGGTGCCGCTGATATTCGGGAAGAGATAGAAGGCGCCCTTTGCGTTCACGCAGGTGACGCCGGGCATTGCGTTGAGCTTGCCGTGCGCGAAACTGCGGCGCTTGGCGAACTCCGCGAGCCACTTGGGCAGATGCTCCTGCGAGCCGTTCAGCGCGGCGACCGCACCCTTCTGCGCGAACGAGCACGGGTTGCTCGTGCTGTGGCTCTGGATCGCATCAATCGCCTTCGCAATCGGCTCGGGCGCGCAGGTCCAGCCCAGCCGCCAGCCGGTCATGCTCCACGCCTTCGCGAAACCGTGCACGATGATCGTGTGCTCGAAGTGCGCCTGGCTGAACCCCGCGACGCTCTTCACCACGGCACCATCGTAAGTGAGGTGCTCGTAAATCTCGTCGCTCATGATGAGCACACCCTTTTCCACGCAGATGTCGCCGAGCGCCTTGATCTCCTCCGGCGTGTAAACGCTGCCGGTCGGGTTGCTCGGGGAGTTGAGGATGAACAGCCGCGTGTTCGGCGTGATCGCGGCGCGAAGCTGCGCGGGCGTGACCTTGAACTCAGTCTGATCACTCGTCTCGATGATGACCGGCGTCGCGCTGGCGAGCTTGACCATCTCCGGGTAGCTCAGCCAATACGGCGCGGGGATGATGACCTCGTCGCCGGGCTGGCAGGTGGCGAGGATGACGTTGTAGCAGGAGTGCTTGCCACCGCAGGAGACGATCACCTGGGAGGGCTTGTAGCTCAGGCCGTTCTCGCGCTTGTGCTTGTCCGCAATGGCCTGACGCAGCTCTGGGATGCCGGCGGCCGGCGTGTATTTCGTGAAGCCGGCGGCCAGCGCGGCGGCGCAGGCGTCCTTGATGTGCTGCGGCGTGTCGAAGTCCGGCTCGCCCGCGCCGAAGCCCACCACGTCAATGCCCTCGGCCTTCATCGCCTTGGCCTTGGAATCAATGGCCAGCGTGAG
>CAZOCL010000885.1:0-1263 GCA_964578245.1 uncultured Klebsiella sp.
CTCATCGCCTGCTTCATGGCCGACGTGAAGAACGTCGTCGCCCCGCAGGGCACCGCCCTCACCGCCGACCACTGCCGCATCCTCAAGCGCTACGCGGACGAGGTCGTCCTTTGCTTCGACTCCGACAACGCCGGCCAGAACGCCGCCGTCCGCTCGCTCGATATTTTGCTCGGCAGCGGCCTGGCCATCCGCGTCGCCACCGTGCCCGCACCGCACGACCCCGACAGCTTCATCAAGGCGAACGGCGGCCCGGCCTTCGAGCAGCTCATCACGAAGGCGGAGGGGTTCTTCGAGTATTACCTGAACCGCCTCTGCGCCACGAACGACATTGCGACGGAGAAAGGCCGCACCGCCGTGATGCAAGGCATGTCCGACGCCGCCTACAAAACGCAAAGCCCCGCCGTCATCGAGCGCTGCGCGCAAATGACCGCCGCCCGGCTCGGCCTGAACGTGATCAGCGCTGTGGATCAGTTTAAGAAATACGCCGCCGCCAAGCCCAAGTTCATCCCCCGCCCCGAACCCCGCCCCGGCGGCTCCCCGCCGCCGTCCGCAACGCCCGGCAGTCCGACCCCGCCACCTAGCAAGCCCAAACCCGCCCCCTCCGGCAACGGCTACACCGACCCCGATTCCCCGCCCGACGACTACTACGACTCGCAGCCCGCCCCCACGCCGTCACCCGAGGAATCATCCGAGCCCGAGCCGGAAGCCCCGCCTTCGAAGCAGGAATTCTGGCTGCTCCAGGCCCTCTTCCACAGTGACGACCAAATGGAGTGGCTGGCCAACACCCTGCGCCTCGAATGGCTCACCCACTTCGGCGTGCGGCAGATCGTCGCCCTCCGCCTCGCGGCCTACGCAAACGAAAGCTGGCAGGGCCCCGCGCAGTTGCTCGGCGACCTCCCGGACGACGCCACACGCTCCCTCTGCACGCAGGCCATGGCCGAGAGCGACCGCATGCTCGCCACCCCGCAGCCCCGCGAAGGCGAGGACGCCCTCCGCGCCGCCCGCATCCAGTCGGACCGCGAACGCGCCCGCATCGGCATGTTGCGCGACGTCCTCACCCGCCTTCGCAACGACTTCATCGACCGCCGCATGTCCGAGCTGAACCGCGACCTCAACACCCCCGGCCTCGCCGAAGACCAGCTCGACGCCCTCCTCCGCGAACGCGAACAGCTCCGCCAGCAAAAGAAGCAGCCCCTCGCCTGAGGAGCGCCGGTCTCCGACCCGGCGTGAATTTGCAGCCAGCGTCAACGCCGGATCGGAGAC
>CAZOCL010000886.1:0-1261 GCA_964578245.1 uncultured Klebsiella sp.
GAGTCGGACTACGAATACGAGCGCGTGATGCGGAACATCAACGGCGACCTGAGCGCGGACATCACCACGGTGTTCCTGATGCCCCCGCGCGACATCGCGGAAGTCAGCTCCAGCATGGTGAAGGGATTGATCGGCCCGGCGGGCTGGCAACGCGTGGTCAAACCTTACGTGCCCAAGCCAGTGTTCCAGAGCCTGGTGGAGCGATTCCATGGCCGCGCTGCAAAGTAACTGGGAGCGCCTCTGGGGGAGCCTGGACGCGGCCGGCGATGGCCAGCCCGTCCATGCGGACTTGATCCGCCGCTGGTCCGAGCCGCAGCGGGCGTATCATAACCTCGAACATCTGGCGCATTGCCTCGCGGAGCTGAGTGATGCAGCGGACCTCGTCGCGAACCGGGATGGCGTTGAGTTCGCGCTCTGGTTTCACGATGCGGTTTACGATCCCAAGGCGGCGGACAACGAGGAGCGGAGCGCGGAACTGGCCGCTCAAGTGGCAGGCCAGGCCGGGTTGTCTGCCGCGTTTGCCTCACGCGTGTGTGAATTGATTCTCGCCACCAAACGACATGAACCTGCGGCTGATGGTGACGCGGCGGTATTGCTCGATGTGGACCTGAGCATCCTCGGGCAAACTGCGGAACGGTTTGATCGCTACGAGACGGAAATCCGGCAGGAATACGCATGGGTGCCGGAGGAAGTGTTCCGCGTTAAGCGGGCGGAGATACTCGCCACGTTCCTCACGCGTCCGTCCATTTACCAGACAGAGACTTTCCGCTTCCGCTATGAGGCCGTGGCGCGGGAGAATCTTCAGCGGTCAATCCGTCGCTTGCAGCCGTCTTGACGTGACCAATTCCTCCCTCCCCATCTGGCAGCTCCGCGATCAAATCGTGGCGACGCTGCGCACGGGCAACCGCCTCGTGCTGGTTGCGCCCACCGGTTCGGGCAAGACCACGCAAGTGCCACAGATGCTCGTGGACGCAGTTCCAAGTTTGGAGTTTGGGGTTCCGGGTTCAGTGGGTGCCGCCCTCGCCAATAACACGCAACACGCAACACGCAACACGCAACCAACACGGATTGTCGTGTTGCAACCTCGTCGCGTGGCCGCCCGGACCGTGGCCGCCCGCGTGGCATGGGAGCGCGGTTGCAAGCTCGGGCAGGAGGTCGGCTACCAGATTCGCTTTGATGACCGGCTGGGCGACGCGACACGCATCTGCTTCGTGACGGAGGGCGTGCTGCTGCGCTGGTTGCAGGATGACCAGCAGTTGTC
>CAZOCL010000887.1:0-1258 GCA_964578245.1 uncultured Klebsiella sp.
CCACCTACGGCTCGAAGGTCGTCGTGCCCGGCACCGGCGTGGTGCTGAACAACGAAATGGACGACTTCTCCGCCCAGCCCGGCGTGCCGAACCACTTCGGCCTCGTCGGCGCAGAGGCCAACGCTGTCGCCCCCGGCAAGCGCCCGCTCTCCAGCATGTCCCCCACCATTGTGCTGCGGAACGGCCAGCCCATCCTCAGCGTCGGTGCCGCCGGCGGCCCCACCATCATCACGCAGACCTTGCTGGCCATCATCAACGCCGTGGACTTCGGCCGCGACCCGGCGGAGGCCCTCGCCCAGCCCCGCTTCCACCAGCAGTGGAGTCCCGACGAACTGCGCATCGAGAAGAAGTTCCCCGCCGAACTGCGCCGCGAACTGGAACGCCGTGGTCATACGCTCAAGGAACTCGAATCCTTCGGTGCCTGCCAGATGGTCGGCCGCACCCCCGACAGCAAAGCCTTCACCGGCGCCCACGATCCGCGCGTCACCGACGGCAAGGCCGCCGGCTTCTGACCCCCCGTAGGTGACGACGTAAGCAGTCTCCATCTACACGCCGCGCAGACCTGCTCGTCGCTATTGAGGCGCTGCGAAGTCAAATCGGCGATGACCGGCACCATCCCTCGGAGCGCCGAGCACCCGCTCGGCGTGCCCCCCGGAGCGCCGGTCTCCGACCCGGCGTGTTCGCCCCATCCGTCCCATCCGACCCATTCGTCCCATCACCTCATCACTCCGCGCACGCTCACCTCCCCCACGCCCCCAGTATCGCCCCCGCGATCACCATCCCCACCAGGTCATACCCCGCGTTTACCAGGAAGAACCGCAGCGACCGCCGCTCAAACAGATAATTGATCCCGATGGGCACCGCCGCGAACGCCACGCTCAGCATCATCGCCGTCCCCACCGCGCACCCGACACAGTCCGACTTGATCGCCTTCAGCACCACCGCCAGCGCAAAGGCCTGCACGAAACCCACCACGAAGGTGATCGCCAGCACCGGTGCGCCCTGCCCTTTGGCCTTGGCCAGCTCCTCCTCGCTGAACTTCATCGCCGCCAGCCACGGTTGCTTGAACAGCAGCGGCGAATACCACAGGCCACCGAGGGCGAACTTCGCGGCTCCGGCGGCGGCGATGGCGAGGTAGTTGAGATCGTGCAGGTTCATGGCGGCGTTTGGGTTTCGGTTGTCGTCAGCATACCCGGCTGCTAGCGTGCCGCGCAATCAACACATGAGCACGCGCCTCGACGTTCGGAAGACCTACAAG
>CAZOCL010000888.1:0-1257 GCA_964578245.1 uncultured Klebsiella sp.
GCTGGAGCGGCGCGAGCCTGGACTGGAACGAATTCTACGACCTCGGCGCGAACACGGCCTTTGTCTGGGAAACCTCCAATCGCGATCCACGCGCGTGGCAATGGGAATCCTATCTGGCGGACATCGGGCGTGGCATCGCGGCTCGGCATAACATGCCGATGGGCAGTCTCGTGAAGCCGCACCGCGGCGCGCCTGAGCAGCGGATGCTCTCGGTCGTGTCGCGCGGCGTGCGGGTCATCGAGTGGTATACCTACGGCCCGGACTACTCGAAGGGCGACAGCTTCTCGCAATCGCCGGAACTGCTCGAGCGCGTGGCGGGCGCGGCGCGTTTCCTCGGTCACGCGGAGGACCGGCTCTTCGGCGCGCGTCCGCTGGTCGAGGCGGAGGTGGCCTTCGTCACGCCGCGTGCCTCGGAGATTTGGGGCCGGGCGGGCGGCCTGAACGGCACGGCCTTCGAGAACGCCAAGTGGGTCTATCTCGCCCTCGCGCACGCGCACATCCCCGTGGACATCCTCAGCGAGCAGCAGCTCGCCGAGGGCAGGCTCGCCCGCTACAAGGCCATCTACATCCCCGGCCCGCACCTGCGTCGCGATGCCGCCGCGCAGGTAAAGGAATGGGTCCGCGCCGGCGGCTCGCTGTGGACGGACGCCCTCGGCCTCAGCCGTGACGAGGCGAACCAGCCCGCGACGGCGTTCGCGGAAGTGCTCGGCCTGGGCGAGCGCAGGCTGGAGACATGGGGCACGGTGGACCCCTACCGCGCGACGGACTTCAAGCCCCTCGCCGAAACCAACGCGCCCGCCGGAGCCGCGTTGCAGTGGGAAGGTGCGACCTTCAGCGCGGGCATCGGTCGCGAGGCGCTCACGCCGGGCGGGGCGGAGGTGCTCGCACGCTTTGCCGACGGCAAGCCAGCGGTCACGCGCCACAAGTTCGGCAAGGGCGATGCCACCGTTGCCGGTCTGTGGTCCGGCCTGACCTACTCGGCGAAGGTGCGGCGCGCGGACTTCTCGATGCGGGAGGATTTCAGCCCGGCGGTCCGCGCGCTCATCACCGCACCCGCACTCGCCCGCAAGGTGGCCCGGCCCGCGCTGCCCTCGGAGGCGCTCGTCGAGAGCGCGGCGCTGGTGAAGGACGGTCACCGCTCCGTGGCGTTGATGAACTGGGCCTACCAGCGCACCCCGGAGACGACCGGCAAAGGCGGCCTTCAGGCCGTGACCGACTTGCGCGTGGCCCTGCCCGGGCTGGGCGAAGTGAAGTCCG
>CAZOCL010000889.1:0-1255 GCA_964578245.1 uncultured Klebsiella sp.
ATCGCTTACACTTTTGGCGATTTGCGCCGTCGGTAGATAGCGGGGCGCATGGCCCCGGCATCCGCCGCGTGGATTTCGCCGATTAGCCAGTCGTAAAAGTAAACGCGCCAGCGATCGCGCCGCCACGGCTGGAGTGCGACGGACTGCCGGACGAAGGCTTCGCCGAGAAAGCGACTGCGCCCGGCCCAATAGATTTCGCCATTGGGCCGCACCCGCCGCACGGCCCAGCCGCGTGGATACTGCGGCGCACGCACCCCCCGGTAAGGCCGCCGACTGCGATGGTAAAGGGTTCCCGGCACCCGCAACCCCAATGCCTCGTGCGGCCGGTGGTGATTGTAAATCCGCAGCCACCGGCTCAGCCGGCGCTGCTGGGCCGGGGGCGTGGCGGCCGGCGGCTGCGTGGTGTCGGCTTTGAGCTCGCGATGCCACTGCTCGTGCGGTGCGTTGTCGCCCGGGCGGGCGCGGCGGCTGAACGTCGGGCGAATGCCCAGACTGATCCACCACGCGCTCAACTGGGACAGGCAGCCGGGGCCGGGGCCGGCCCACGGCCGCCCCTGATCCGCATGGATGCGCCGTGGCAAACCGAACCGCCGAAACAGCCGCAGAAACACGCGTTGCACGGCGGCCAGCTTGTGTCCGTGCAACACCTGCACACACAAGCCAAACCGGCTGTAAGCGTCGCGCACGGTCAGCGGATCACAGCGCTGGCCGTCGGCGGTGTGGAAGTAACCTTTGAAGTCCACCGTCCACACGTCGTTGGGACGGCGTGCCGAGCGGAGGGCTGGCCAGGTGCGCGCCGGACCCCGGCGGCGCCCCAGTTGCGGCTGCGACCAACGGTGGCGGCGCAGCCAGCGGCCCAGCGTGCTGGCCGAGGGCACCCGGGAACGCGGGTGTTGGGATTGCAACCAGCGGCGCAGCTTCTTGGGACCCCACCGCTTGTATCGGCGGCGGGCCAGCCGCAAGCGTTCGAGCCAAACCGAGCCCGCCGCCTGCGGCGAGCGCCGCGGGCGCCGGGAGTATTCGTGCAGACTCGCCGGCCCACCCTGCTGGTAACGTCGCCACCACTTGTAGCCGCAGGGGCGGCAGATGCGAAACACTCGGCACGCCTCGGCCATGGGTGCCGAGCCATGAGCAAGGAGTTGAACGAAGGCGAGCTTTTGCTCGAAGGTCAGGTGATTGGGGGAGGGCATACCCCACATCATCTGTAAGCGATGTCGTGAGTCTAAAGTGTAAGCGATGTCGTGACCCCATGCCC
>CAZOCL010000890.1:0-1249 GCA_964578245.1 uncultured Klebsiella sp.
TCCCGCTCATCCGCGCCAAATTTGCCGAGCACATGCCCGGTGATTTCCCGCACCGTCTCGTCCCGCCGGCCGATGCCGATCCGCAGCCGCGGATACTCGCGGGTCGCGAAGTGCTGCTCCACGGATTCCAGTCCGTGGTGCCCGCCGCTGCTGCCACCGGGCCGCAGCCGGATTTCCCCGAGGGGCAGATCCGCGTCGTCCACCGCCACCAGCACCTGGGCCGGGGGCACCCGGTAAAAGCCGCTCACCGCACCGACGGCCTCGCCGCTCAAATTCATGAAGGTCTGCGGCTGCACCAGCAGCACCCGCCAGCCTTCGCGCTCGGTCCGCGCCACACGGGACTGAAACTTGCGTTCCAGCTCCCAGCGGGCCCGCCATAGCTCCGCCAGCCGTTCTACCAGCAGAAACCCGGCATTGTGGCGGGTCTGGGCGTATTCCGCACCCGGATTGCCCAGCCCCACGATGAGACACCATTTCTCCATGCGCGGGGACGGGCGGCACGCCCGGGTTTACTTCTTCTTCTCGGCGGGCTTTTTCTCGTCCGCCTTCTTGTCGCCGTCCTTGGCCGGAGCGGCGCCTTCCTTGCCCTCTTCCTTCTTCTCTTTGATCATCTCGGGCTGGGCCGGGGTCTCGCCGGCAGCCGCGGTGGCGGCGGTTTCCTGCGCTTCGGTGATCGGGGCGGCCACGGCGAGGACGGTCAGTTCCTTGCTGCCGAGGATTTCGCAGCCGGTCGGAGGGGCAATCTCACCGATGTGAATGGCCTTGCCAATTTCCAGCTTGGACACGTCCACGGAAATGACTTCGGGCAGATCCTTGGGCAGGGCGCGGACCTTGAGGCGGAACAGGACGTGCTCGAGCACGCCGCCGCCGGTCTTGACGCCCACGGCTTCGCCGGTGGCTTCGACGGGCACCTGGATGGTGACCTTCTCGTCCGGGGCCACCTCGTGGAAGTCCACATGGAGAATGTGGCCGGAAACGGGGTGGTGCTGGATCTCCTGCACGAGCGCCAGGCGTTGCGGACGCTGGTCGCCCTTCACGCTGAGATCCATCAGGATGTTCTCACTGGCGTGGTGGGCGATGGCGTCACCGAACTCGCGGGAGTTCAGTTCGAGGTTCTGCGGGGGCGCGAGCCGGCCGTAGATGACCGCGGGGATGACACCGGTGGAGCGGAGGGCCTTAACAGCGGAGCGACGAGCCGCAGAGCGCGGCTGCGCATTCATGGCAACAGATTTCATGTCAGATTCTACTT
>CAZOCL010000891.1:0-1244 GCA_964578245.1 uncultured Klebsiella sp.
TGTGAAAGTGGCGGCCCAGCAGCGCCTTCATCGCGGGACCGTCCTTGCAGTTGACATGGCCCGCCTTGCTCGCCGGGCTCGCGTAGGCCTGCGAGTTGGGCGCGGGACAGCCCAGCACCAGCACGCCGTGCGGCTGCAGCGACGCGGCGATGTTCCCCACGAACCGGTCCTCGACCGCCGCCGGGATGTGCTCGACGACATCCATCGCATAAGCTCCGTCAAACGTGCCGGGGCAGGGGCCGGCGACCATGTCGTGGACGAACACGTCGAAGTTCCAGCGGCCTTCCTCCATCCGCTGCTTCACGTCGGCGACGAACACCGGGTCGAAGTCCGTGGCCGTCACCTTGCCGACTTCCTGCTGCACGATGCGCGTGCCGAAGGCGTCCGCGCAGCCGACCTCCAGCGCGTGCTTCGAGCCGCTGAGCATCTTGGCCACGAACTTGTAGCGCGAAGTGAGGAACGTCAGGTGGCGCGGGTCATGGTGCCACATGTAGTTCACCATCAGCCCGAGCTGCGTGCGGCCATTGCGCCGCTCCAGGTCCAGGCAGCACTGGTATTGCGGTTCCTTCGTCTCGGGTGTCGGAGTGGGTTCGCTCATGATGGGTAAGGAGGCGCTCAACAAATTACCAAATCAAGGTGGCCAAGTCTCCAACGGCGAGGCGCGCCATGCCCCCGGAGCGCGGCCCTCCGGGCCGCTTTGCGCGCGCCTGCATCAGCAATGGGTTCGCACCCTCTCGGCGTCCGTGCGCGCAAGCGGAGCGCGGGCGTCCCGCCCGCAGCGGCCACCCAGCCGAGGGAGCCACGATGGTCCACACGCCACCAGCGCAAGCTGCCGCGCCCCGGAGCGCGGCCCTCCGGGCCGCTTTGCGCGTGCTTGCGTCAGCAAAAGGTCCGCACCGTCTCGGCGTCCGTGCGCGCAAAGCGGGCGCGACGCCCGCGCTCCGGGAACCATGTGCGCCAGCCTTTCCCCATTTTTCTGACCCCATCTTTCTGACCCGCTCTCCCTCGAAAAAACCGAAGCCCCCAAAGATTTGAGAACGACAAAGATGCCTATGCCTCAATCTTTGTCTTTCCCCAATCTTTGGGTCTTCAAATCTTCCACCGGTCTTCATCGCATCACTCAAAGCACACAAAATCCCAGTCACCGCTGTATCCCGTCTGCTGAAAAATCCACTCCCACTCCAGCGGCGTGAAGAAGCACTCGCAGGTGAGCTGCCAATACATCAGGTTCACCTTCTCGCGCT
>CAZOCL010000892.1:0-1240 GCA_964578245.1 uncultured Klebsiella sp.
TGGCGAAGTGCAGGAACTCCGGCGCGCTCCACGAACGCGGGTCGCCGTGCTCCTTGGTGTGCCAGTTGTGAAAGATCTTCCCGGCGCAACGCGTGGTGTAGCCGTGCTGCTTGAACCACTGGGGCAGCGTCACAACGTCCGGGTTCAACTCGCGGAAGTGCGTTCCGTTGTTCCAGATCCGCAGCGTGTCCGGGCGGCGGCCGGTGAGCATCGACGAGCGCGACGGATTGCAGACGGCCTGCTGGCAGTAGGCGCGCTCGAATCGCACGGAGCGCTTTGCCAGCCGGTCCAGGTTCGGCGTGACGGCGGGCGAGCCGTAGCAGGCCAGTTCGGGCCGGAAGTCGTCGGCCATGAGGAAGAGGACGTTGAGCTTCGGGGCTGCGGCCAGCGACGACAGGCAGAGCGATGGGATCAGGCACAGAAAAGCGAAGGCGCGCCGGGTGAGAAGCATGGCGGCTATTTAACACGACGGCGACGGGGAGGGAACCGGGGAGTTGTGATCATCCGGGAGGCGGGCAGGGAAATTCCAAGCCTCAAGTCCCAAGCTCCAAAGAAAGCCCAAGCCCCAAATTCCAATCGTTCAGCACGCCACCCTGCCACCCCTTCCACCTTGGTGCGGCCCTTGGCTCAAGGGCTGGGGCGGCCCGGCTTGCCCGTCCAGCGCCAGGCAACGCTTCCCTTTGAAATTTGAAGTTTGGAGCTTCTTTGGAATTTGGACCTTGGGCTTTGGAGCTTTTCCCACACGCCATTCCACTGGAAACAGCGAAGAGCCTTTATTCCACGGCCTACTTCAGTTCAACCCCCACCGGGCAATGATCACTGCCCATCACTTTCGGACGAATGAACGCGGATTTTAGCTTGGGCCGCAGCGCGGCGCTCAGGAGGAAGTAATCCAGCCGCCAGCCCACGTTCCGGGAGCGCGCGCCGCCCATCGGGCTCCACCAGGTGTAATGGCCCCCGCCCTTCTCAAACTCGCGGAAGGTGTCCACAAACCCGGCGCTGACGAAGGCCGTGAAACCCGCGCGTTCCTCGGGGGTGAAGCCATGGTTCTTCACGTTGGCCTTGGGGTTCGCGAGGTCGATCTCCGTGTGGGCCACGTTCAGGTCGCCGCACCAGATGACCGGTTTCGCCTTCTCCAGTTGCTTCAGGTAGGCGAGGAAGTCCTTGTCCCACTGCTGGCGGTAGGGCAGGCGCGTCAGCTCGCGTTTCGAGTTCGGCACATAGACGTTCACCAGGTGGA
>CAZOCL010000893.1:0-1227 GCA_964578245.1 uncultured Klebsiella sp.
GCAAAGAAGGGATGTTGAAGG
Source organism: uncultured Klebsiella sp. (assembly GCA_964578245.1). GTDB lineage: Bacteria > Verrucomicrobiota > Verrucomicrobiia > Limisphaerales > SXTU01 > SXTU01. The sequence goes on from CAZOCL010000893.1 coordinate 22, forward strand.
TATTGGAGGAAGAAAGAAGCCCACAAAAGGTATGTCGCACCTATTTAGATGCTAAATTAAATAAAATGGTTACTGTTTACGAAGGCCCTAAAGACGTACCATATAGAACAATTCCTGTAGGCGAATACGAAATTTAAAAAAAACTTTACTATAAATATTAAAAGGAATATATAGGGGCGCATCGATAACCTAGGGAAATCAGATGAACGACAAACAGGACGTGTTAAGTAAAAACCCCGATTTATACGTAGAGCTAATGAAGAAAACGCTCTCCTTTAGCTTATGGCCTGAACCGCCGATTCCTATTGATACCTTTAACGACGGACGACCGTTCATCAAAAGGATAGCCGTACGTGCTATTTCTGGGTTTTTAAAGTCTGTTGGCCTTCAATTAGTAAAACCAAACAACTGCACAAAGCATCAAAGAGAAGAAGCCAAGATATGGCCCCTGCATGCAGAGACCATGATTGGGTTCAAACGTCTTGATAACCTTAAATTCTGCGTTGAAACAGCCATAAAAGAAAACATTGAAGGCGACTTCATTGAGACGGGCGTCTGGCGAGGTGGGGCATGTATTTTTATGCGCGCTATTTTAGCAGCTCATGACATTGGCGATCGCAAAGTCTACGTAGCGGATTCATTTAACGGTTTGCCGAAACCGGATGTTAATAGTTTCCCCGCCGATAAAGGGGATATGCACCATGCACAAAAATTTCTCGCCGTATCCCAAGAACAAGTCGAAAACAATTTTGCAAAATACGGGTTACTGGATGAACAAGTCGTTTTTCTAAACGGATGGTTTAAAGATACCCTCCCCCACGCCCCTATTAAAAAACTCGCTGTGCTTCGTCTTGATGGTGATATGTACGGATCGACGATGGATGCGCTAACAAGCCTATATTCAAAATTATCCCCTGGTGGGTTCTGTATTGTAGATGACTATAACGATATTAAAGGGTGCAAAAAGGCGGTGGACGATTTTCGTGCGATGCACGGAATTACTGAGGAGATAAAAACAATAGATTGGGCAGCGGTTTATTGGCGTAAGTCCATATAACATGAGGCATACGGGGGTGAATTAATGAGCAATACAGGCAACGAGCATGACTCGAATGATGGATTGTCCATAGATGTAAAACATGGACAATACCGATGCGAAATGTGCAACGGAGTTTTTGATTTCGGGTGGAGTTATGAAGAAGCGAA
>CAZOCL010000894.1:0-1225 GCA_964578245.1 uncultured Klebsiella sp.
AGCTTGAAGGTCTCGATGACCTCGGCGGCCTTGCGGGACTGCACGGTCTCCGGCCGCGCCTGCACGATGAACAGCTCGCCGGTGCGGCCGTCCTTGGCCCACTCGATGTCCATGGGCGTCGGGTGGCCGCGCTTGGCGGAGTAGTGGTCCTCGATAATGCACGCCCAGCGCGCGAGCTGGAGGATCTCGTCATCGTTGATGGCGAACTTCACGCGGTCACCGGGCGAGACCGGGATGTTCTTCACCATGCGCCCGCCGCCCGTGTCATAGACCATCTTGAACTCCTTGGTGCCGGTGATCTTCTGGAGCACCGGCCGGAAGCCGGCTTTGAGCGTGGGCTTGAAGACGTAGTATTCGTCGGGGTTCACGCTGCCTTGCACGACGTTTTCGCCGAGGCCGTAGGCGGCGTTGATGAGCACCGCATCACGGAAGCCGGTCTCGGTGTCCAGTGTGAACATGACGCCGCTGGCCGCCAGGTCCGCGCGCACCATGCGCTGCACGCCGATGGAGAGGGCGATCTTGAAGTGGTCGAAGCCCTTGTCCACGCGGTAAGAAATCGCACGGTCGGTGAAGAGCGAGGCGAAGCAACGGCGGCAGGCGTCCACGAGCGCAAGCCGGCCCTGCACGTTCAGGTAGGTTTCCTGCTGGCCGGCGAAGCTGGCATCCGGCAGGTCCTCGGCCGTCGCGCTGCTGCGCACCGCCACGGACACCGGTTCGGCGTCGCCGCCTTGCAACTCCGCATAGGCGGTCAGGATCGCGCCTTCAAGATCGGCCGGCAGTTCGGCGGCGAGGATGGCATGGCGGACGAGGCCGCCGCGCTGGCGCAGGTTGTCCATGTCACTGGTGTCGAGGCCGCCGAGCAGGCGGGTGATTTCTGCATCCAGGCCGGCGGAATGGAGAAAGTGGCGGTAGGCATCCGAAGTGATCGCGAAGCCGTCGGGCACCTTCACACCTTGGGGCGCGAGTTCGCGGAACATCTCACCCAGCGAGGCGTTCTTGCCGCCGACCAGCGGGATGTCGCCGATGCTGAGTTCGCGAAACCACTTGATGAACGAGCCGCTGCTCGTCGCGGGCGTGGGACGCTGGGCACGGGGATTCCTGACTTTGGCACTCATGGTCATTTCTCCTTCTCTGGTTCGGTGAACGGGATGAACTCCGGCTCGTGCTCGCGGACCACCAGCACGGGGACGGAGGAGTGCCGCACGACTCGCTGGGCCGTGCAGCC
>CAZOCL010000895.1:0-1225 GCA_964578245.1 uncultured Klebsiella sp.
CGCGGACGCTGGTGAAATACTCGTCCATCTTCTCGCGGTCGCGCGTGCCGAGCGAGGGCTGGAGGCGGCGCGCCTGTTCGCGCACGGTGTCTAGTATGCTCTGGCCGTCGCGCAAGCGCCGTGCCTGGGCCTGCACCTCGTCAGGCCGGCCTTCGAGGAAGAGGCGCGCAAAGACATTCGCCGGATACAGGTCCGGCGGCACGAGCGCGCCGCTGCGGGTCCACGAGAGGCCGAAGCCCTCCGCCGACAGCGCCAGGCTGGGGAACCGCGTCTGCCCGCCGATGCGCTCGGCGGCGAACTGGTCCACGGAGATGGTGTTGCGAAAGCCCGCGCGAATCTCCGGGTGCGGTGCGCCGGTCAGGAAGCTGTAGATCGAATCGTGGCTGGACCCGACCTCGGGATGCGCCAGGCCGGACATCACCGTGAAGTCGTTGCGGAAGTCCTTGAGCACGTCCAGATACGGGGTGGACGCATAGTCCCGGCCCGCCTCGGTGGGGAAGAAGTTGGCGGGATGCACCCCAAGCGGCGTGCAGATGAAAAGCATCCGCCGGATCGCCGGGGTCTTCCCGGCGGCGAAAACACGCGGCTGGAGCGATTCGAGCACCGGCAGCGCCAGCGAAACGCCGGCAGCGCGGAGGAACGTGCGGCGGGTGAGGGGTGAGGGGTTCATCAGGGCGTTTAGCGTTCAAGGAATCAGACGCCCGGAGAGCGGGTCGACATTGGAATTAGTTTTCCAGCGGGTGCAGGAGAGGACTCATTCAACGCGGAGGCGCAGAGGACGCAAAGTTACGCCGAGTCAGCCGCCACGGGACGCCCAAGCAGAATGCGTTCGGGCACAGCATTTTTCTGCGTCTCTCCGCGCTCTCTGCGTCTCCGCATTAAAGTGATGGCTACCGCATCGTTCCGTATGGGCGTTCCCCTCTGCGCCCGTCCCGTCTCTGCGGTGCAAGAGAGCTTTCCTCACCGCAGAGCCAGGACGGACGCAGAGAAGCAATTGACGTCCCTCAAACCCGCAGTTGCCGACGCGCGCGACCTCGCGCAAGCTGTCCCGCGACATGCCCGACGCGCCACGAATACTTTACTGCCACTGCCAATACGCGCAGGTCGTCCCGCCTGAGGTGAAGGAGGCCGTGCTCCAGAAGCTCTCCGACTCCGGCGTGGCCTTCGACGCCGTGGCGGACCTGTGCGAGATGAGCGCGCGGCAGGACCCGTCCCTCAAGCGCCT
>CAZOCL010000896.1:0-1225 GCA_964578245.1 uncultured Klebsiella sp.
TTCTCTCGAACTTCCGCGAGGGCCTCACGGTCGTCGAATACTTCATGTCCACGCACGGTGCCCGCAAGGGTCTCGCCGACACCGCGCTCAAGACGGCCGACTCCGGCTACATGACGCGCAAGCTCGTGGACGTGGCGCAGGACGTCATCATCCGCATGACCGATTGCGGCACGACCAACGGCATCTGGGTCTCCGAAATCCGCGAGGGCGAAGAAGTCGTCGTCAAGCTGGCCGAACGCCTCGTGGGCCGCCATGCCGCCGAGGACATCATCGACCCGACGAGCCCCAAGACCAAGCTGGTCAAGGCGAACGAGGAGATCGACGAGATCAAGGCCAAGGCCGTCGAAGGCGCCAACGTGGATCGCGTCAAGATCCGCTCGGTGCTCACGTGCGAAGCCAAGGTCGGCTGCTGCATGCTTTGCTACGGCCGCCACCTCGGCACGGGGCTCACCGTGAAGATGGGCGAGGCCGTCGGTATCATCGCCGCGCAGTCCATCGGCGAGCCCGGCACGCAGCTCACCATGCGCACGTTCCACCTTGGTGGCACGGCGTCGCAGGTGTTCAAGCAGCCGCAGATCAAGTCGAAGCTGGACGCCACCGTCCGCTTCAACGAACTCCGCATCGTCGAGCTGGAAGACGGCAACTGCATCGTTCTGAACAAGAACGGTTCCCTGACGCTCCTCGCGGACGACGGCCGCGAACTCGAGACGCACAACATCGTCATCGGCTCCGTCATCACCGTCCGCAACGGCGGCAAGATTAAGAAGGGCGAGACCTTCGTGCAATGGGATCCGTATAACGTCCCGATTCTGTCGGAGAAGGCCGGCAACATCGTCTTCAACGACATCATCGAAGGCGTGACAATGAAGCAGGAACTCGAAGAGTCCACCGGCCAGGAGGCCATGGTCATTATCGAGCACAAGGAAGACCTGCATCCCCAGGTCATCATCGAGGACAAGAACGGCGAGCCGCTCGCGCAGTATCCGATTCCCGCGGGCGCGCACATCGTCGTCAACGAGGGCGACCACATCGTGGCCGGCTCGCTGCTGGCGAAGACGCCCCGCAAGTCCTCGAAGACGAAGGACATCACCGGCGGTCTGCCCCGTGTCGCCGAGTTGTTCGAGGCGCGCCGTCCCAAGGACGCCGCCGAGATCGCGAAGATCGACGGCATCGTGGACTTCGGCGCGAGCGTGCGCGGCAAGCGCTGCATCCTCGTGAAGGACGC
>CAZOCL010000897.1:0-1223 GCA_964578245.1 uncultured Klebsiella sp.
GCGGACTCGCCAGCAGCCGGTCCACCACGCGCTCCCACGCCTGCGGCGACGTGTCTCGCACGAACGCCTCGACCTCCTCCGGCGTCGGCGGCAGCCCGATCAGGTCCAGCGTCACGCGCCGGATCAGCGTCCGCCGGTCCGCTTCGGGTGATGGTCGTAGCCCCTTCGCCTCTAGCGCCGCGAGGATGAACCGGTCCACATCATTCCGCGCCCAGGCGGCGTCCTTCACCACCGGAGCCTGGGGCATTTGCAGCGGCTGAAAGGACCAATGTTTGCGGCCGACTTCGAGCGAGGGCGTTGCAGCAAAGCTAGTCGCACCTTCCCAAAGGAGGCAGACCAGCACGAGTCTCAGGATGGAACAAAGCATGTTCAATGGACTGACGCTATGCTGGCTGCGAAGATGCGAACGCGCAAGGGCGGCTTCATGCTTGAACCAATGGCGGCAAGCATCTTGGACGCGCCGTCCTCTGCCAAATTTGGAGCGGGTTGTGTAACCGGCGCCCCGGTAAAAAGCGGTGGAGGGCCACCGCACTCCAAGACGCTGCCGCGAGCAAGAATGGGCCTTAACCTGTCATCTCCAGCCCCCTCAGCGGCCCCGTCCCCGAACTAAATTTCTCCGCCTCAACGCCCATGCGCTGGAGCATAGACACATAGAGATTGCACAGTGGCGGCGGGGATTTGGGATCGAAGGCCAAGTGCTGGCCGTGCTTGAAGCCGCCGCCGGCCAGCAGCACGGGGAGGTTGCGCGTGGAGTGGTTGCTCGCGTTGCCGAGGTTGCTGCTGAAGAAGACCATCGTCCGGTCGAGGAGGCTTTCACCCTGTTCCTCGGTCTTCTTGAGCTTCTCCAGCAGCTCGCAAAGGGTCTTCATCTTCTCCATCTCCAAGGTCTTGAGCTGCGCGAGCTTCGCGGTGTCCTGGCCGTGGTGCGAGAGGTCATGGTGGCCTTGAGAAACGCCTTGGATCGGCGGCACGAGGCTTGTGCCGAGCAGCAGCATCGAGACGAGGCGCGTGGAGTCAGTCTGGAGCGCCAGATGGATGAGATCGAACATGCTCCGGTTTTTGCCGATGAGGTCGGCGGAATTCATGTTGTTCTGCGGTTGCTTCACCTCGACCTTCGGCTTGGGCTTCTTGGACCATTCCTCGTTCGTGACCATGCGCTGCTCCAGCTCGCGGACGCTGGTGAAATACTCGTCCATCTTCTCGCGGTCGCGCGTGCCGAGCGA
>CAZOCL010000898.1:0-1220 GCA_964578245.1 uncultured Klebsiella sp.
GGATCGGGTTGTCGCGCGAGAAGCCGCAGTAGGCGCAGTTGTTGATGCACTCGTTGGACAGATAGAGCGGGGCGAAGAGGCGGATGACCTTGCCAAACCGCTGCTGCGTGAGCGCCTGCGACCGCCGGCACAGCGGCTCCAGCAGCCCCGCCGCCGCCGGCGACAGCAGCCGCGCGAAGTCCTCCAGCGACAAATGCGTGCGCCCCAGCGCCGTCTGCGCCTCGGCCAGCGAAGCATTCCGGGCGGCCTGCTCCAGCGCATCTACCGGCAGCGCATTGAACTCGGCGACAAAACTCATTGGCAAGACGGTAACAGAGAAGCCCGGCACGGCAAGGAATGGCGGCGGAGCGCCCAAGCCGGCTCCCTCTCCCTTCCTCGGAGTGTAAAGACCGGAGACATGGTGGAAGGGTGTGCGGAGACATGGTGGACACGTTGGCGGGGGTGAGGTCCACCATGTCTCCGGTCCATACTCGGAGGAGGGGAGAGGGTTGGGGTGGGCACGGGGCATAGACCTGGGTGACAACGAGGGCGTAGACATGGGTGACACTTTAGGGCCGTTCCGGTTTGAGGTGGTGGGGTTTGACAGGCCGGAGTCTGCCGGCGTCGCGGTCGTGGCGCGTGCCCAGCAGGAGGCGCTGAAAACGGACCTCGGCGAAGCCGCCGGCACGCTGCCGGAACGCCACCGGGTGTCTCGCAAACGCTTCGCCAATGGAGCGCAGTCAGCCCTGCCATTTGATCTGGCCGTTGTGGCGAACCTGTCGCACCACCCAGCCGCGCGGATAGCGGATGCCTCCCCACGCAACACGCAGCACGTCCCCCCAAACGCAAAAAGACGCGGACCTCACGGCCCGCGTCTCTCGTGAAAAGGACGTTTTGCTTAGCGCTTGAACGCCATCGGCGCACCGGCCGGCATCTCGTGGGCGCAGGGCTGGTTCGTCGGCGCGTCGGGCACGCGGTTGTTCTCATGCACCAGGCCATTGGCGAGCATGTAGGCCTCGACCTCTTCGCCGCTGATGTCCGGCAGCATCCGGCCATCAATTTCGACACAGGGGCTGAGCATCTGGCCGCTCTTCTGGATCATCTCCTGGCGCTGGGCCGGGTCATTGATGATGTCGCGGTCCTCGAAGGGGAGGTCGTATTTGCGCATTACGGCGCGCACGCCCATGCTCCAGCCGCAGGAAGGTTTCAGGTAGGCAACGATTTTTGGTTTGTTCATGGCA
>CAZOCL010000899.1:0-1216 GCA_964578245.1 uncultured Klebsiella sp.
TGTAATAGACCGACTCATCCACGAGGCCCACCGCCACCTCGGCGGCGACGGGCTTGCCATCGTGGTCGCGTGTGGTCACGAGCAACGAACCGTCTTCGCGCGGCTGGTATTGGGCGCGGTCCGGCTTCACGTCCACGGTGAGGAAGTGCTTCGTGGGCGGCACGATGACTTGCTTCGTATCCATATGGACCTGCTTGTCCGCCACCATCGCGGCGCTGAGGAAGACGTTCGGGACGTGGGCGTCGCTAAGCGCCAGCTCGACCAGCTTCACGGTGCCGGTGAGGTGGACGACCTGATAACTGATGAGGTCCTCGGCCTCGACGGTGAAGAGCACGTAACGGTCGTTGCTGTTGGCCACGAGCATGACCGGAGCCTTCTGCCCGGTGCGGAAGGTGTCGCGGTCCACGATGATCTCAACGCCGCCGTGACGGTAGCCGAGTTCGGCGGTGGCGTTGTTCGCGACCCAAAGTGTGGTCTCCGTGCGGATGGGCTGCGGCGGACGATTGGGGAAGGCGTCTTCCGTGAGCCACGTCACCTTATAATAGCCCTCGCGCTCGGGTGTGAAGACGAGGTCCACCTTGCCCTCGGCGTCCGTCTTGAGCGCACGCGTGAGGATGTCGTCGCTGTGGTAGCCGCGGAATTTCAGCCGCCATGGGCGCTGGCCGACCGGTGGAGCGGGCGGGAACTTGCCATCGCTTTGCAGCGCCTTGAGCTGCGGTCCCTTCACTTCCTTGCCCGTCGGATCGAGCCAGATTTCTTCCCAATACTCGCGCGTGACTTTGACGGTGCCGTCGATGACGGCGGGCTGCTCGTTGGCATCCTGCGCGCGGAAGTTCACGGTCGCCTTGTCGCCGGGCTTGTGGAGGTTGTGCTCCGGCTTGGCATGGACGTAGTAGCGCTGGCGGGTGACACGCACGTTGCCGTTGCCGGTGATCTCTCGGCGGCTCGCATCCACCACGCGCGCCTCGATGCGGAACTCGAAGTCCTGCCCGTAATCCTTCGGCGACTCGAACTCCAGCTTCGCCTTGCCGGTCGCGTCGGTCTTGAGCGTCTCGCGCTTCAGAATCTGCCCGCTCCCGCCGCCCCGCCAGTAACGCCCACGACCATAGCGGCCCTCGTTCTCCTCGTAGAACCAGCCGAACTCGCGCGGCTCCTTCCATGCGAAGTAATACGGGTCCTGATGCACGATGACCTCGACCGTCGCGTTCGCCACCGG
>CAZOCL010000900.1:0-1210 GCA_964578245.1 uncultured Klebsiella sp.
GCCTTATGGAGTGCGGCGAGTTCTCGCCGCTTTCCGCAGGCGACTCGTCGCCGTCGCTACCGAGGGCGTGCTTTCGCTGGGCGGTGGGTGACCTGCGGACGGTGATCAAATAGGATGCAGACTGGCCTCGAGGCGTGGAACCGTTAAGGTCGGGCCAGCCCAAACGACGCGATGAAGCAACTGGCCAGCATGTGGGATTTTCTGCTCGGAGTCATGGTAACAGGTGGCGCAACCGCCGTCACTTTCTTGGGCTTGATGTGGATTTTCAGCGCTTTTGTTTCAGCGCAAACTCATGGCTCAGTCCAAGGTGCCTTGATGGGAATTCAGCTTGCGGTTCCCAGCGCGGCTCTCTGGCTTGCCATCCGTTGGCGTGCAAAGCACCGTTTGCTGCCGACAACATGGCTGTGGAGCGAAGTCGTGGTTGGCCTGTTGTTGTGCGGAGGATTCTGTCTGTTCGTGATAGGCACCACCGCTATGTCGGACCCCAGTTGGTGAATTTGTTCTCTCGGTAGGGTGAGACTCTGTCGAACCCCATTTGCCGACGCAGGAGGCGCGAGCGCAGCGAGCATCTTGGATAGTCACGCGCGCACTGAGACGCTCGTTTCACTCGCCTCGCTCCGCTCGGAATGGGGCTCGACAGAGTCTCGCCCTGCCGGGGCGTTGGCTGACGTCAACCGCCCGAGTGCCCGATGCACAGCCTGCGCGCTCGACAGGCCAACACCCGTGCCTAACCTGCCGTCGTGAGCACCACCGTTTCCATGAACCAGCTCATGCGGTTCCCCAGTTCGGTCAGGCGCGATCCAGCCATCGAAGCCTGGATGCGAGCGCATCCGGGGAATTGGGGGCCATCGCGCAGCCGTGGTTTGAAGTCATCCGCACCTGTGGGGACGAGGTGCGGGAACTCTTGCATGACGGCCATCCGACGGCGTGCGTCGGCGACGCGGCCTTCGCCTACGTCAACGCCTTTACCAGCCATGTGAACGTCGGGTTCTTTCGCGGTGCAGAGCTTGCTGATCCGGCGGGTATCTTGGAAGGCACGGGCAAATATATGCGGCATGTGAAGCTCCGGCCTGGTCGGGACTTCAACGCGGCGGCGCTGAAGAAGCTGATCGGTGCCGCCTATGCCGACATGCGAAGGCGTATGCACGCGGAGTTGTTGCGCGGCGCTCCTCCGGTTGGGTGAGACTCCGTCGATCCCCATTTGCCGACG
>CAZOCL010000901.1:0-1209 GCA_964578245.1 uncultured Klebsiella sp.
AGTCCACGTCGAAGGTGGAAGTCTTCGCCATGCGCCAGCTCTTGGTGGAGTTGCGCGTCTTGAAGAGCACGCGCTCGCCGCGCTTGAGCTTGTGCGGCTTCAACTCCTCCACCGTAATGGCGACCTTGTCCTTCAGCTCGATCACCCGGCACGGCCCCAGCACCGCGTCCAGCGGCATCGTCTCCATCGTCTTGCCCTTCGCGACGAAGTGCCGCGGGGCGTCCATGTGTGTGCCGGTATGCGCGCTGAGTGAAAGCTTGGTGAGATTGCACGGAATCGTCTTGCCCGGCTGATCCGGAATGGGATCGCCGAGCTTGACGTGCAGGCCCACACGGCAGATGGGATCGCCCGGCCACTGCACCATGCCGTCCCGCATTTCGACTGAGATGTCTGTCCAAGTTTTAGCCATAAGTGGCCAGGAGGATTAGCCGAATGAGGTTTCGAAGAAAGCAGATTCCAGCCATCACGCATGGCGAGAGTGTAACGCCGTGCCTGTCCCGGCGTCTTAATCCCCAGCCATGAACATGCCGCGCCGCCATCTCCTCGTCCTGCTCTTCGCCCTGGCCTGCCGCCACGCCTTCAGCGCCGACTCCCTTCCCACCGGGTTCCAGCGCTGGGAACTCACCGTGGACGGTGTTGCCCGCGAAGCCTTGTTTTACGCCCCGCTCTCCGCAAAGGACAAACCCGCGCCCGTCGTCTTCGTCTTCCACGGGCACGGCGGCAACATGCGGGCCTCCGCCCGCAGCTTCGCCATGAACCAGCACTGGCCCGAAGCCATCTCCGTTTACCCGCAAGGCCTCAACACCCCCGGACGGCTCACCGATCCCGAGGGCAAGAAGCCCGGCTGGCAGAGCACCGTCGGCGCGCAGGCAGACCGCGACCTCAAGTTCTTCGACGCCCTGCTCGCAAAGCTCCAGCAGGACTTCAAAGTGGATGCGAAGCGCGTTTACTCCACCGGTCACTCCAATGGCGGCGGCTTCACCTACCTCCTCTGGGGCGAGCGTGGCGACGTCTTCGCTGCCGTCGCTCCCTCCGCCGCCGCCGCAGCCGGACGCCAGGGCGAGAAGCTCAAGCCCAAGCCCGCGATGCATCTCGCTGGTGAGAACGATCCGCTGGTGAAGTATGAATGGCAAAAAGCCACCATGGCCGCCGTGCGCAAGCTCAATGGCTGCGCCGCCGAAGGCAAACCCTGGGACAAACTCTGCACCG
>CAZOCL010000902.1:0-1208 GCA_964578245.1 uncultured Klebsiella sp.
CAGGCCGTGACCGACTTGCGCGTGGCCCTGCCCGGGCTGGGCGAAGTGAAGTCCGTCCGCTCGCTCCTCCACGGCCCGCTGGCGCTGGAGAACGGCTCCGTGCGCGTGCCCAAGCTGGCGGAAATTGACCTGCTGATCATCGAGTGATGGCCAAGTGCGCTTGGAATCTCCACAGTCGCGCAAACACACCGATGAAATCGGCCACATTGATTCTCGAGGCTGGTGACATGGGGACTCCAATCCCAAAGGGATTGTGGCTCTCAGCCCAGGGTTGCGAGGCACGAGCTACCCTGGGTTCACGTCTGGTTGTCTGCCAACCCCAACGGGGTTGTGTCACGAGGGCCTCTCCCGAGCCCCAACCCCAACGGGGTTGCGGGCCTTTGGGCTGCCTTCCCAGGGTAGCTCGTGCCTCGCAACCCTGGGCTGGAGGCCGGAATCCCTTTGGGATTCATCTCGGAGTAATCCAACAGGCACATTGATTATGCCCACCACGCAACGACCATGAACCGCACCCAATTCATTGCTCTGCTCGCCGCTTTGCCGGCACTCGCTGGCTCCCTTTCCGCCGCCGAACCTCCGCTCTTCGCCCCGAACGCCCGCATCCTCTTCCAGGGCGATTCCATCACCGATGGCAATCGTGGGCGCAGCGCGGACCCGAACCACATCCTCGGCCACGGCTACGCCTTCATCATCGCGGCTAAGCACGGCGCGGCGTTCCCGGAGGCGAAGCTCGAGTTCTTCAACCGGGGCGTAAGCGGCAACACCGTGCTCGACCTCGAAAAGCGCTGGCAGAAGGACACGCTCGATCTGAAGCCCGACGTGCTGAGCATCCTCATCGGCGTGAATGACAAGGGGCGCGGCGTGCCCTTCGAGCAATACGAGCAGGTCTATGACAAGCTGCTCACGGACGCGAAGGCGGCAAACCCGCAGTTGAGGCTCGTGCTCTGCGAGCCGTTCGTGGTGGACCACAAGGCCACCACGCCACAGCACGGCTCGCCGAATGCGGACATTGTGAAGCGGCAGGAAATCGTCGCGCGGCTGGCGCAGAAGCACGGCGCGGTGCTGGTGCGTTTCCAGGCCGCGCTCGATCGTGCGACGGAACGCGCCCCGGCCCTGCACTGGATTTGGGACAGCGTCCATCCGACCTACTCCGGCCATCAAATTCTGGCCGACGAGTGGGAACGCGCGGTGCGGGCCGCGTGGTCGGC
>CAZOCL010000903.1:0-1203 GCA_964578245.1 uncultured Klebsiella sp.
TAGCCGTTGAAAGGGGCGATCAATCTACATTAGAAGGCGCGTTTCAAACGGGCGGTAAAGTTATTGCTGGCGGTGCCTTTGATGTTTTGGGAGAAGGCATAAATAGTTTAGTAAATACCGTTACCCCTGATTCAGTTAAGAATGCGGTAAAAGTTCTTCCCATTGTAAGCCCCAATGTAGGGAAGGCGATTGATCTTGCTAAGAAGGGGGTTAGCTCTTACGAACAATTCGCCCAGGAAAATCCTAGAGCGGCTAGAAATATCGAAGCCGCGACAAACATGGGGTTACTACTTGCTCCGACCAAGGTAGGCAACGCAGCAAATGAAGCCGCTGTTAAAACGGTTTCTGAAAAACCCACAGAAGCTTTCAAAAAAGTTCTACAGGCTTTTAAAAGGGATAAATTAACACCCGCCGATCTAATTAAACGCCTTGATGAGCTTGGCCCCGAAGCCACGATTGCCGATGTGGGTGGAGAAAATGTTAAAGCGTTAGCGCGAGCGACTGCGGCGCTCCCTGGACCCGGAAAAGAGATAGCCACAAACTTTCTGAATGAACGTCAATTAGGCCAATCGGCTAGAGTCTCGGGGCAAGTTAGTAAAACTCTAGGGGCCGGTGAGCTTTTTTATAATAATGTTGATGATTTATTGGCCGCTAGAAAAGAAGCATCACGACCTTTATATAAAGAAGTAGTTAAAGGATCAAACAGGATTCCTAATAAAGATTTTAAACCTATTGCTAATGACGAATTTATTACTGGAGTCATGGATAAAATAAAATCCGATCCTCTTTATAAGATGGGTGGGCTACAGAATAACTCCATGCCAGTAATTGATGCGGCTAAGAAATATATAGACCGCATGATTTATTCGGCAAAACGAGGAACTAATCCCAATAACTACGATATTTCAATCTTAACAAGAAAAAGCGAGCTATTGCGGAAAATAGCTGATGACGCCTTCCCAGATTATGCTAGGGCCAGGGACGCTTTTGCCGGACCAACAAAATTAGTAGATGCCTTAGAAGAAGGTAGAGCTTTCATTCGTGGCGATGCCGAAGCCACTAAGGCGACTTTAAGTAAATTATCGGATTCTGAACAACAATTCTTTCGCATTGGCGCGGCTCGTGCTTTAAGGGACAAGGTATTAAACACTCCCGATACCGCCGATACGGTGAAGAAGATTTTTAACACGCCATTAATGCGCG
>CAZOCL010000904.1:0-1199 GCA_964578245.1 uncultured Klebsiella sp.
GAGCCGTTCACCGTCGAGTTCACGCGCAGGCGCAGGCCGTTGAGGCGGATGAAGCCGGTGGCATCGTCCTGATTGTAGGCCTTGGTCGGGTCGGCCTCCATGGTCGCGATGTGCGGGTTATACATGGAGAACTGGCTCTTGCGGCCGGCCACGTAGAGGCCGCCCTTGTAGAGCTTCACGCGCACGGTGCCGGTGACGTTCTTCTGGCTCTCCTCGACGTAGGCCTGGAGCGCGAGGCGCTCGGGGGCATACCAGAAGCCGTTGTAAACCAGCTCGGCATACTTGGGGATGAAGGCGTCGCGCTGGTGCATGACCTCGCGGTCCATGGTCAGGCTCTCCATCTGGCGGTGCCCATAGTGCAGGATGCTGCCGCCCGGCGTCTCATAGACGCCGCGGCTCTTCATGCCCACAAAGCGGTTCTCCACCATGTCCACGCGGCCCACGCCGTGTTTGCCGCCGATTTTGTTCAGCGTCTTCATCACCTGCAGCGGCGTGAGCTGCTTCCCGTTCACGGCCACGCAGTCACCCTTCACGAAGTCGAGCGTGACGTATTCCGGCTTGTCCGGCGCGTCCTCGGGCAGCACGGAGAGGGTGGTGAAATACTCGCGGTTCTTCAGGTCGAATGAGTCATACCACGGGTCTTCCAGGATGCCGGCCTCGTAGGAGATGTGCAGGAGGTTGCGGTCCATCGAGTAGGGCTTCTTGGCGCTGGCCTGCACGGGGATGCCCTTGGCGGCGCAGTAGTCAATCATCTGCTGCCGGCCGGGGAAGTCCTTGCGATACCGCTCGTCGCGCCACGGGGCGATGATCTGCAGCTCGGGCGCGAGCGCGGCGGCGGTCAGTTCAAAACGCACCTGGTCGTTGCCCTTGCCGGTCGCGCCGTGCGCGATGGCGTCGGCCTTCTCGGCCTTGGCGATCTCGACCATGCGCTTGGCGATGAGCGGGCGGGCGATGCTGGTGCCGAGGAAATACTGGCCCTCGTAGATCGCCCCGGCGCGGAGCATCGGGTAGATGAAGTCGCTGGCGAACTCCTCCTGGAGGTCATCAATGTAGATCTTGGACGCGCCGGTCTTCCGGGCCTTCTTTTCGAGGCCCTTCAGCTCGTCTTCCTGGCCGATGTTGGCGCAGAAGGCGATCATCTCGGCATTGCCGTTGGTGTCCTTGATCCAGGAGAGGAGGACGGAGGTGTCGAGGCCGCC
>CAZOCL010000905.1:0-1196 GCA_964578245.1 uncultured Klebsiella sp.
GTGCGGCGAGTTGTTTCCGTCTGCGCGCCAAACATGAGCAAGTTCAAATTCAAAGCCGTTCCCGGCGCGGTGGTCGCGCCGCAGGGGTTCCTCGCCAGCGGGGTGTTCTGCGACATCAAGCGTCTCGGCACCGGCAAGGGGTCGAACAAAGGCCAGAAGCGCGACCTCGCGCTGATAGTCTCCGAGGTGCCGGCGACGGTGGCGGGGATGTTCACGACCAATCAGATCTGCGCCGCGCCGGTGAAGGTCTGCGCCGAGCGCGTGGAAGGCGGCATTGCGCAGGCCATCGTGGTGAACTCCGGCAACGCCAACGCATGCACCGGGAAGCAGGGCATGAAGGACGCGCGGGCAATGACCGCGCTCGTCTCCGAACAGCTTCACATCCCTGACGAGCACGTCCTTGTTGGCAGCACCGGCCGCATTGGCGTGACCCTGCCAATGGCGAATGTGCGCGAAGGCATCTTGACGGCGGCGCAGTTGCTCGGGAACGACGCACCGCACGCGGATGAGGCAGTCGAGGCCATCATGACCAGCGACACGCGGCCCAAGCAGATTGCCATCGAGTTCAAGCTGGGCGGCAAGACCGTGCGCATCGGCGGCATGTGCAAGGGTGCGGGGATGATCCAGCCGGGCATGAGCGCCACCGGGGCGCGTCCCGCCGCGCTGCCGCAGGGGTTGCATGCCACCATGCTGTGCTTCGTCACGACGGATGCGGCGATTGAAGCGAAGGCGCTGCACGCATGTTTGCAGGAGGCGGTCGCGAACAGCTTCAACCGCATCACCGTGGACGGCGACATGAGCACGAATGACACGGTGCTCGTGCTGGCGAATGGACTCGCCGGAAATGCGGAACTCGGAATGCGGAGTGCGGAATTGAACACGTTCCAGGCCGCGCTTCAGCACGTCACGCTCGAACTGGCCAAGATGATTGTGCGCGATGGCGAAGGGGTGCATCGTGTCGTGACCGTGCGGGTCGAGGGTGCGAAGACCATTCAGGACGCTGATGCTGCGGCGCGCGCCGTGGCGAACAGCGCGCTGGTCAAGACAAGCTGGCACGGCGGCGACCCGAACTGGGGCCGCATCATTGACGCCCTTGGCTACAGCGCCGCCACCGTGGTCGAGGACCGCGTGGACATCGGCTACAGCGCGCCGGGCAGCCGGAAGATTCTCTGGAGCCTCAAGCGCGGCCAGCCGAC
>CAZOCL010000906.1:0-1194 GCA_964578245.1 uncultured Klebsiella sp.
CACCCCTTGTATCTTGATTTCCATCTTCCTTGTTTGGCGCAAGCCAAACAGGAAGATGGGGTCGCCGACCCCCCTGCAGGGGGGCCGGCGACGGCGTGGGTGGGAACGTTCACCCCAAGCAGGCCTCACGGCGCTGCGTCCCGGAGCACGTTCCGCCTGCGCTCCTTGTCCCGAACTCGAACCGTTGCTTGAGCGTGGGGGCCTGCAGCTCCCACGGCTCGTATTCCTACAAGTATGAGTCAGAACAACACCCCCACCCTGTATGTCGGCCTCGACGTTGCCAAGGCTTCCCTGCAACTCGCCCTGGCCGGCCAGCCCCACGCCCTGGCCAACACCCCCGCCGGGCACGCCCAGCTCCGCAAACTCTTGCGCGCCCACCCCGGTGCCCACCTGATCTGCGAGGCCACTGGCGGCTATGAACAACCCGTGGTCCGCGCCCTCCACGCCGCCGCCGTGCCCGTCAGCGTCGTGGAGGCCGGCCGCGTCCGGCACTTCGCCCGTGCCAAGGGCCTGCGCGCCAAGACCGACCCGCTGGATGCCGCCGTCCTGAGCGCCTACGGCCAGGCAATCCAGCCGCCGGCCACCCCGGCCCCCACCGCCCAGCAGGCCCAACTGGCCGAGTTGTCCCAGCGCCGCCACCAGCTCCTGCAAACCCGCCAGACCGAAAGCAGCCGCGCCGAACATTATCAGACGCCCTTGAGCCGGCGGCAGTCCCGCCAGCTCCTGCGCCTGCTGGACCAGCAGATCACCGCCACCGAGGCGGCCGTCGCCGCGCTCATTGCCGCCGACGAGGAACTCCGCACCAAGGCCGCACGTCTGGACGCCATTCCGGGCGTGGGCGCGGTCACCGCCGCCACGGTCCTGGCCGAGCTGCCCGAACTGGGCCGCCTCAGCGACGGGGCCCTCGCGGCCCTCGTCGGGGTGGCCCCCTACAACCACGACAGCGGGACCACCTGCACCACGCGGCACATTGCCGGTGGCCGTGCGGCCGTGCGCTGCGCCCTCTACATGGCCACCCTGAGCGCGGTGCGCCACGACGCCATCCTCAAGGCCTGCTATCAGCGCCTGCGGGCCACCGGCAAGCCGGCCAAGGTCGCCCTCGTGGCCTGCATGCGAAAGCTCGTCCTGCTCATGAACCGCCTCCTTAAAAACCCTGATTTCCAACTTGCAAACTAACACCGTTGCTCCGGGGTG
>CAZOCL010000907.1:0-1190 GCA_964578245.1 uncultured Klebsiella sp.
GCGTGGAGAATCGTCGCATGGAAATCCCGCACGCTCACCTTGTTCACCGCCGCGCGGAAACCAATCTCATCGGTCTCGCCATAGTGGACGCCGCCCTTCACGCCGCCGCCCGCGAGCCACGCGGTGAAGGCATGCGGATTATGGTCGCGCCCCGGCTTGCCACCCTTCTGTGAAATCGGCAGCCGCCCAAATTCTCCGGCCCAGATGACGAGCGTGTCCTTCAGCAGGCCACGCTGCTCCAGGTCCGCCAGCAGCGCGGCAATGGGCTGGTCCGCCTCCGCGGCGAAACCGCGATGGTTGCCCACCAGGTCCGCATGGCAGTCCCAGCTCTGCTGATTCTCCATGCCGCCGCTGTAAAGCTGCACAAAGCGCACCCCGCGCTCGACCATCCGCCGCGCCGTCAGGCACTGCGCGGCGAAGTGGCCGCAATGCTTCTCGCCCACGCCATAGAGCCGCTTGATGTGCTCCGGCTCCTTCGTCACATCAAACGCCTCCGGCGCGGCCGTCTGCATCCGATAGGCCAGCTCAAAGCTCTCGATGCGCGCCCCCAGCTCATTGTCCAGCGCGCCCTGTGCGAGATGGTCGCGGTTCAGCGACGCGAGCAAATCAAGCTGCGCGCGCTGCCGCTGCTCGTTGAGATTCGCCGGCGGCTTGAGGTTCGCGATGGGTTCGCCCTGCGGCCGGAGCCAGGTGCCCTGATACACGCTGGGGAGGAAGCCCGCGCCCCAGTTCAACGCGTTGCCCTTCGGCAGCCCGCGGTTCAGCGGATCGCTCATCACCACGAAGCTCGGCAGCGCATCACTCTCCGACCCAAGCCCGTAGGTCACCCACGAGCCAACGCACGGGTAGCCCATGCGCGTGACACCCGTGTTCATCATGAACAACGCCGGGCTGTGGTTGTTCGAGTTCGTATGGCATGAGTGGATGAAGGCCAGCTTGTCCACCTGCCGCGACAAGTGCGGGAACAAATCCGAAGTCCAAGTCCCGCTCTGCCCGCTCTGCTGCCACGCGAACGGCGACTTCATCAGCGGCCCGACCGCGCCGGGGAAAAACCCGGTCTTGTTGTCGAAGCCGGCCAGCTCCGTGCCGTCGCGCTTCACTAGCTCAGGCTTGTAATCCCACGTGTCCACCTGGCTCGGCCCGCCGTTGGCGAAAATCCAGATGACCGACTTGGCCCGTGCCGAGAAATG
>CAZOCL010000908.1:0-1182 GCA_964578245.1 uncultured Klebsiella sp.
TCCTCAACAACCTCAGCGGGTCCACTCCCTTGGTGACGATCCCCGTGCTGGCCCCCGGCGCGGTCGTTGTCTTCAGCGGCACCTACACCGCGCCGACCAACTGCACCTCCACCAGCACCTCGACCGCCACCGGCGGAAGCATCTGCGGCGTGGTCATCTCCGGCTCGGTGAACAGCACCTGCCCGATTCTCACGACCCCCGGCATCGCCGTCACGGCGACCTGCCCGGCCTCACCCATCGTGCCCGGTGGCTCGCTGACCTACAGCGGCACTGTCCGCAACACGGGCGACATCACCTTGAACAACGTGGTGGTGATCAGTGACCAGCCGGCCGCCAACACGGCGGTCTTCTCCGTCGCCTCGCTCGCGCCCGGTGCGGTGGCGAACTTCACCACGACCTTCACGGTGCCGGCCAATGCCTGCGGCGTCACCACCACCTTCCGGGGCACCGGCCAGGATGTCTGCACCCTGAACTCGGTCACGAACTTCGCTTCCACCACTTGTGCGGGCATCACGACCCCGGCCATCGCGGTCACGCTGAACTGCCCGGTGACGCCGGCCAGTTCGGGCGGTGCGATCACCTACAGCGGCACGGTGCGCAACACCGGCAATGTCACGCTGAACAACGTGTTCGTGGTGAACAGCCAGCCGACCAACAATGCGCCGGTCATCGGTCCGATCACGTTGACCCCGGGCGCCTTCGCCAACTTCACGACGACCTTCACCGCACCGAGCGATGCCTGCGCCGTCAGCAGCATGGTGACGGCCACCGGCAACGACAACTGCTCGGGTGCCCCGGTCGCGGCAAATGCCGCGGCCAATTGCACCCTGGTCACCACGCCCGCCCTCGCCCTCACCCAGGCGTGCCCGGCGCTTCCCGCCGTTCCCGGCGGCCCGCTCAGCTACACCGGCACCGTCCGCAACTCGGGCAACGTGACGCTGACCAACGTGGTCGTCCTCAACAACCTCAGCGGGTCCACTCCCTTGGTGACGATCCCCGTGCTGGCTCCCGGCGCGGTCGTCGCCTTCAGCGGCACCTACACCGCGCCGACCAACTGCGCCTCCACCAGCACCTCCACCGCCACCGGCGGAAGCATCTGCGGCGTGGTCATCTCCGGCTCGGTCAATAGCACCTGCCCGATCCTCACGACCCCCGGCATCGCCGTCACGGCGACCTGCCCGG
>CAZOCL010000909.1:0-1178 GCA_964578245.1 uncultured Klebsiella sp.
GCCTCGTCGGGGAAGTGCCGGCTGGAAACGAATTCGCAGCCGGAGGTCGGCCGCACACGCATCTGAATCCACTGCGGCATGGGCAGCGTGTGCTTGTCCGGGAAGATCGTGCGGCCCGAGAACGCCGTGCCGAAGAAGTTCTGCCCCGGTGAGGCGTCCGCAATGAAGACCTGGCCCCAGCGGTCGAAAGCGATGCCCCAGGGATTCGCGAAGCCGTAGCTGATAAACGTCTCGAACTTCGCCGTGCGCGGCTCGTAGCGATAGACGCCGGCGTTGTGGTTCCGCACCGGGCCATAGGGCGTCTCGACCTGCGAGTAGAAGAACGTGCCCTCCATGAAATAGAGATCGCCGCCCGGCCCCGTCATGAAGGCATTGATGGCGTGGTGCGAATCGCCGGAGTCGAAGCCGCCGAGCAGTCGCTCGTAGTAATCCGCCTTGTCGTCCCCGTTCGTGTCCTTGAGGAAGACGAGGTCCGGCTGCTGCGCGACGATCACGCCGCCGTTGTAAAACTCGAAGCCCGTGGGCACATGCAGCCCGCGCGCGAAGATGGTGCACTTGTCGGCCTTCCCGTCGTGATCGGTGTCTTCGAGGATGACGATCTTGTCATCGGGATGGGACATGCCATTCAGCCGGTTAGTGAGCGGCTGATACTGCGGGTAGCTCGGCATGGTGCAGACCCAGAGGCGGCCCCGGGCGTCGAAGGACATCTGCACGGCGTTGGCGATCTCGGGAAACTGCTCCTCGGACGCGAAGCAGTTGATGGCGTAGCCGGGCGCGAGCTGGAACTTCTTGAGCGCCTCGCTCGACGGCAGGTAGGTGATGGCCTCCGCCTCGCCGGATTTGCTGCTCATGCCGCCCTTGAGGATCGGGTTGGTGGCCTTCTCACGGTTCACACGGGCAGCACCGAAGTGCGTCTTCACTTCGAGGAATGGCGGAACATTCGTGTCCTCAATGGTCGCCGGCACCTGCTGGCCCTGGGCAACCTTCCAGACGCGGGCGTCGCGGTTGGCCACCATCACGTCCAGCACGGCGCGCTCGCGCTCCATGACGTGGGCATTGCTCTGCTCGCCATCGGAGAACTTCACCAGCGAACGCTTGCCGTAGGTGTAGTAGCCGTTGACCGCGCGGTAGCGCATGAACCACTGGTAGTTCTTCTCGTTCAGCTCGGTGCGGAGCGC
>CAZOCL010000910.1:0-1176 GCA_964578245.1 uncultured Klebsiella sp.
GCCACGCCTCGCTCGTGTCCGCGAACGGCCTGGTCTATTTCCTCAACGACAACGGCGTGGCCTACGTGGTGCGCCCCGGCAAGACCTACGACCTCGTCGCCGAGAACAAGCTGGGCGAACCCACCTACGCCTCCCCGGTGATCAGCGACGGCAAGCTCTACCTGCGCGGGGACAAGCACCTGTTCTGCATCAGCGGCGGGGCGGCGAAGACGGCGCAAAAGTAAGCCCCGGCGCGCGGCGTTCACGCCGCTTCAAGGCGCGGAATCTTTGGTGTTCGAATGCTGTCCGGCGTTCGGACCATGAAGCGGCCTGAAGGCCGCGCGCCTCGGGCTCAATTCACGAAGGTCAGCTCGTTCGTCTCGAGCATCACCTGCGCGAGCTTCTCCCAGGGATACAGCCGGCGCGCGTTGGACGGGGCGGCGAAGTCGCGCTGGGCGTTCCATTGCTTGCCGGTGGGCACGGGCGGGTTCTTGGTCGCGTCCAGTTCCTTGATCACGGGCGACCAGGTGAAGGTGTCGTTCACCCCGCCCGCGCGGCAGTCCACGATGAAGTCAATCGTCTCCCCCGCGCTGACTTTGAGCCGGGGCACGGCGAGCGTGAGTTCGTTGCGCAGCGCGCTGCCGCGCATGAGCGTGCCCACCGCGCTGTAAACGATCTGCCCCTGCACGCCGTCGCTGTTCTGGCCGCTGTGCGCGAGCGCGCCCTCGATGCTCACCAGCATGTCGTCCATGGCGGTCCAGCGGCGGATGGCGGACTGCGTGAGGACCAGGCCGGGGTGGCCGCCGTTCGCGGACAGGTGGAAATTGCCCGCGCGGTTGTCGGGAAGGCGCGGCGAGGCCTGGTAGAAGCGCGTCTGCGGATTGTAGAGCAGCGGCCAGAACGCACCCACGCGCCCCGTGCGATTGTCCACGCTGCCGAGGCCGTATTCCCACTGCGGCTGGCCGGGCAACGGGCCCTTGGGGGCGCTCACCTCGCCGTAGAGATAGTTGAGCGCGAGCTTGAGTTCCGTGTCCGTCGGCGGGCGCGAGTAGATCAGGCGATAGAGCATCTTCACGCGCTCCGAGTCGCTGGGCAGGGATTTCAAATCGCCGCGCTGGACAGTGTTGCGCGCCTGCTCGATGACCAGCGGGCTGTTCATCATGAAGAGCGCCTGCTGCGGGACGACGGTGTTGTTCC
>CAZOCL010000911.1:0-925 GCA_964578245.1 uncultured Klebsiella sp.
TCCGCGCGCTGCACCCGGAGTGGCCGAGCCTGTCGCTGGAGGTCGGCCCGATGGAAGTGGAGGATTACCGGCCCATCGTCGCCGCCGGGGCGGAGGGGCTGGTGGTTTATCAGGAGACCTACGACCGCGCGGTGTATGAGCGGATGCACACGGCGGGGCCGAAGCGGAACTTCGACTGGCGGCTGGAGACGGCGGAGCGCGCGTATCAGGCGGGTTTCCGGCGGCTGGGCATCGGCGCGCTATACGGGCTGGCGGACTGGCGGCGCGAGGCGCTGGCGGTCGCGGCGCACGCGCTCTACCTGCTGCGGCATTGCTGGAAGGCGCAGGTGACCATCTCCCTGCCGCGCCTGCGTCCCTGCGCGGGCGAGTTCGAGCCGCTCACCACGATGTCCGACCGCGAGCTGGTGCAGCTCGTTGCGGCGTTCCGCCTGCTGCTACCGGACGTGGGCTTGGTGCTCTCCACGCGCGAGCCGGCCAAGCTGCGCGACGGCCTGTTCCCCCTCGGCATCACGCTGGCCAGCGCGGGCAGCCATACGGAGCCGGGCGGCTACACGGGCGCGGGCCGTGAGAACATTCACCGCACCGAGCGCGGGCGCATCGTGGAACTGGCGGCGGGGGCGAGCGAATGGGCGGCGACGGCGGGCCGCTCGACCAATGCGACCGGCCAGTTTGAAATTGCGGACGAGCGTTCGCCGGAGGAGATTGCGGCCCTCATCAGCCGCCTGGGTTACGAACCGGTCTGGAAAGACTGGGATGCGGCGCTGAGCGCGTGAGATCAAATGAGAACGACAGCCGCCATCCCTCAACGCTTCTCATTAGCACCCGGCTTCAGCCGGGTGTCGACAGGGCGAACGCAGGACAACCGATTCAAAGGTTTTACCATTGAGGTGGTCATCAACCCCGCCGCGACGGAAGTCTACGTATC
>CAZOCL010000911.1:935-1158 GCA_964578245.1 uncultured Klebsiella sp.
TACTCGGGGGGTCCTCCCCCCCCCGAAGGCAGGCGCCCCTCTTCCCTCCCCCTCACCAGGGGGGGGGGGGGGGTGTGGGGAGAGGGTAAAAAGGGCGCACAGAATGTCGGAACGGCTTGGAAGTCAGATGACTCCGCCACACTGCACTTGAACTTGGCCACCCCTTTAGTCCGTAAGCCCGCCCCCCCCCCCCGCCCCCTCCCCCCCTCGGGGGGGGGGGAGG
>CAZOCL010000912.1:0-1142 GCA_964578245.1 uncultured Klebsiella sp.
TGCACCGCCGTGCCGGTCTTGTCCTTCTGGCTCTTCCACCACGTCAGGTCCGGCTCGTTGTAGGCCCAGCCGCTGGGCAGCCCGGTGTCGTGCGGGTCGCGGCGGAAGGCCCATTCCAGCGCGGTCCTGGCGAGGAGTTTGCCTTTGGTGCCGTCGGTGAGCGCGGCGAGGTCGCGGTATTGCTTCACCTCGCCGGGGAACCACGCGGCACCGGACTTCTCGGACTCTGCCGCCACGCCGACGACGCGCGTGGTGAAGGTCGGGTTCATGTTCGCCAGGGTCAGGCGCGCGGCCAGGCCGCGTTCGCCGGCGGCCACGGCGGTCTTGAAGTCCGTCTCGGTCGAGGCGGCGGTGACCATGGCCATGTAGTTCTCCAGCACGTCGAAGCCGAGGCGGGTGAACTTCATCCGCTCCTCATACTTTTTCCAGTCGCGCGGCAGTTCGCCCAGCTTGCGCGACACATCGGCCATGACCGCTTCGGCGGCCAGCAAGTGCTGCTTCAGCTCCTTCACCAGCGCGGGCGTGTAGATGGCAGGCGCGGCAAAGTGCTCGTGCTCGGTCACGATGCTGTCCTCCCAGGCCTTGTGCAGGACCGTCCAATACCTGGTCATGGGCGCAGCGGCGGGACCGTAGAATTTCGGATAAAACTCGGCCATCAGCTTGTCCACGTCCGCATCGGGGTTCCACGCGAGTTGGAGCCGCACGAACAGGTTCAGGAAGGTCGTGACCATCGCGCCGCGGCTTTCGGTCGCCACGCCGAGGATGCCGGCCTGGCGGTAGTGTTTGTAGTCCTGCCGGATGGCGGCGATGGAGGGGTTGGGGAGGTCGCGCCAGACGAGCATGCCCTGGTCGTAGTCGTAGATGGCCACACGCCCCTGCATCACCTGCGCCCAGCGGTAGAGCATCGCGCGATACTCCTGGCGCGGCGGGGACTTCGGGTCGTCCATGCCGTGGTTGGGATCGATGTCAATCGGCGCGAGATACGCCACCAGCGGCTTCTCGGCGATGATGTTGCGCTGCGGCGGCAGGGTGATGTTCGCGTAAGCGAGGAAGCCGATCTTCGCCGGGCTGTCGGGGTGCTCCTTCACGAGCTGCTTCGCGACGTTGTTGTAGAACGTCATGAACGCATCCGTCATGGAAGG
>CAZOCL010000913.1:0-1140 GCA_964578245.1 uncultured Klebsiella sp.
TCCCCAAGGAGGCGAGCGCGGACGTGTCCCTGCGCCGGATTCAGAACACGCGCTTCGGGCCGGGGGAGACGTTCAAATGGACCTTTGGTGCTGCGCGTGGTGAGGGCAAGGCGGATGCCAGCGGGTTGGTCACTATTCCGGGGCTGAAGGTCACGGCCGAGCCGGCAAATCTGGTCGTCATGCGGTAGCTAAGCGGCTTTCACATTTGGGTAATGATCCGGCGAAGCACACACATCTACCTCGGTGAAGACCGGATTGTCTTGCAGCCGCGTGATACAAGTCCAACTGGTCCCGGGTTTGCTGGTGCTCCAATTCATTCGCTAGCACATTCAGCAAGCATCGAGGAGATACTGACCGAGTTGGAGAAAACATTGGCAGATTGCAAAATGATCCCTGAGCCCAATGGGGAGGCCTTCAAGAAGCTCGTTGATCCACTCCTTGCTGCGACAGGAGAGAAAACTTGGCACGCAATTTGTAGAGCTTTTGCCAACATTAATGTTCAAGAAGAACCAGGGGAGTTGGTTTTTAGTCCTTGGATTCCACATTATGGGTGGTTCAGTGAAAGTAGAAAATACTGGCGTTGCGACAAAACGGATCGCCAAGAAATGGGAAGCGCGCTTCTAGCAGCCGCGCGTATTGCCGTAGAAGAGCAGAATTTGAACAATCCTCCGCCATTCTGTAGCGATGCATCTGCTTGCTAAACCATTGCCAGAGCCTGTCACTGCAGTCGCTTGTCGTCCTGAAATCGCGTCTCCCGAACAAATCCGGATGCAGCTCACCTCCCTGTATTTCCACAACTCAGCCCACCCCACCTATGACTCGTCCCTCACTGCTCCTGTCCCTGCTCCTCGGCCTCACCCTGCTCACCACCGCCCACGCGCAGAATAAACCGGCACCTCTTCCCGATCTGCCGGAAGTCCTCAAGGCTGCCAACGCGATGCTCGCGGACCGCAAGCCAGTCGGTCTCACGTTGACCGTGGATTCCAAGACGCCGCTGAGCGCCGGGCAGTGGGAGGCCATCGCCACCCTCCGCGCGCGGGCCTTCAGCTTCGGCGGCTCGGCGCTGGATGATGCCGGCATGGCGCGGCTCGTGGCGCTGAACCCGGAGATGGTCACGGTGAACGGCTCCCTGGTCACGGG
>CAZOCL010000914.1:0-1139 GCA_964578245.1 uncultured Klebsiella sp.
CCGCCGATGCGCTCACCGCGATCTCCGCCGGCAACGCGCGCACGCTGAACGGCTTCGACTTCAAGCTCGCGCTGGCCGGCGTGGAAGTCACCGGCTCCGGCAATGGCGCACGCCCCGCGAACAACCGCGACCAATACGTCCGCGCCTTCGAGGCTCAGGCCGACGCCGTAATGGCCCTCGCGATGAGCGGCGACCGCAAGCTCCTGGCCGTCGCCACCCGCGCCGCCGAGGTGCGCGTCTATCAGGCAGACAATCGCGCGCGCAAGGCCAGCATCCCCAAAGCCCCGGCGCCCGTCTTCGCCATCGCGCTGAATCAGGACGGCTCGCGCCTGCTCCTCGGCAGCAAGAGCGGCGAGGTGCAGGTGTATGAAGTCGCCACGGCGAAGCTGCTCAAGTCCCTGGTTCCCGTGCCAGTGGCCGCCAGCAAGACGGCGGCCCGCTAACCATGTGGCGGCAGGCGTCCCGCCTGCCGTAGAGCCGGGCATCCTGCCCGGCGGACTGGAGCGTGCGGAATTCCGATGGCTTCGAACTCGCATGCATGCCACCGCCTCGTAGTTCGGTTGTGTCCCGCTCGGCGCGGGATCAGCCGCAGCAGGCGAGCGAGGCCGTTGTGAGGGAGGGCGAGCCGCGAGCCGCCCCGTGCAAGCAGGATGCAAACTGCCAAGGGCAAGCAACCACGCAGCCGGACTACTTTTTGCCGAGCACTTCCTTGAGCTTGTCGGAGGCTTCCTTGCCAGCGGCGAGCTTCTGGCGGACGAGCTTGTAGGCTTCGGACGCGCGCTTCTGGCCCTCGGTGATCTGCCACGGGCTCATCAGACGCATGACCTTGTCGCGGGCCTCGACCGCGCGCTGATAACCGAACGCGCCGACGAGGTTATACCACTTGTAAGCCTCCACGTAGTCCTGCGCCACCCCGCGGCCCAGTTCGTGGCAACTGCCCAGGCGGAACTGCGAGTCGAGGTGCGCCTGCTCGGCCGCGCGGGAATACCACTTCACCGCCTCCGCGTAATCCTGCGGCACGACCTGACCGGACTCGTAGAACTGGCCGAGCCGCGCCTGTGAATCAACGATGCCGGCCTCGGCACTGAGGCGATACCACTTCACGGCCTCCTGCTGGTCCTGCGCCACGCCCAGGCCGA
>CAZOCL010000915.1:0-1134 GCA_964578245.1 uncultured Klebsiella sp.
GTTTAATATATTTCTTGCTGCGCTCGTTAACGCTCATTTTAGCTTTCCAGTCTGCGATCATGGTTTCATAATCAGCTCGGGTGAATTTAGGCGACTGTCTGGATTGATGCTCTAACCAGTCCATTTCTTCTTTGGTGTATTTTCGATACATAAAAGCGGCGTAAGCTGTATAGTTGCCTCGACGAAAGACGTTACAGGCTTTACATTGTGGGTGACAATTTTTATCTTCGAATCGAGTTCCCAGCTTATTCCGCGAAAAGTAATGACCGTTATCAACTTCTTTCCAGTGCTTAAATGAGGGGCAAGTAACGCATTGAACAAAACCTCCCTCGTTAGCATCTCTGCGTCGTATATATTCGGAATATATTTCATCGGCCAAAGCCTTCCATTGTTTTAAAGATTTATTTCTTGGTTTACGCTTGGTCAGCATCTTTTATGCTTCTTGTGCTGGCCCGCCACGTTTTGCGGCGGCCTCAGCTTCTTCAATATATCGTCGTGCGGTAGCGTGCCGATCTTCGCCGGGGAATTTTCTTTCTACGGCCATTAGCAATTCGCTATATCGTGCGGAAGTGCTCAAAAGATCGCTCAAACTAAGGGTAAACTCTTGCATTAATCTTTGATCCATATGTTCCTCTCAGTTGGTTCGCACCATTCGCTCATTTTAATTGCATCTCCGCTCGCTTGGTCGATTCACGAGTACGGTATAAACCTTCGTAGGCTTTCATGGTTTCGTAATTTACTTTTGCTTTGTTTGCTTGCCGACGAGCCTCAACCATGGCGGCGAGGTGCCGCTTAAACCTATCATCTCGTCTAGCTTTGGTCTCTGCAGCAGCATTACTGTCTTGGGGCCAGTCAGCCATGCACTCCGCGAGGATGGTGTGTTTTGTCTCTTCGAGAAGAGTTGCAGCAGCTTCTTTATCGGCATAATCATTACCTCGTTTACTAAGTTCAGCGGCTATTTGATCTATGGTGAGTTCAGGCACTACTTCAGCCTCCACAATCTAATCAATCCCGCATGTCTGCTCACTTGCTTGGAGGGGGCGAAACCGCAGCATTCAAAGTCACCTCCTTTAAACACAGCCCCACACAGATTCGGATGAGTGATTTCGATATTAAAGTTATGGCAATACTGCT
>CAZOCL010000916.1:0-1130 GCA_964578245.1 uncultured Klebsiella sp.
CGGTTCAGCTCGCCGATCTCGTTCTTGAGGAAGCGCGCGAGGTATTTCATCAGCGTGTCCACCTCGTCCTTGGGCCGGTTCCAGTTCTCGACCGAGAAGGCGTAGAGGGTGAGATACTTCACGCCCAGTTCGCCGCAGGTGCGCACCGTGGACCGCACGGACTCGACGCCGTTGCGATGCCCCTCGACGCGCGGGAGGCCGCGCTGCTTGGCCCACCGCCCGTTGCCATCCATGATGATGGCGATGTGCGTGGGGATGTTGGCCTTGGCCGGGAGGCTGAGTTGAGGCGCGTGGCTGCTCATGGCATGGGCGAAACCGGCACCGTGTAGGATGAATTCATGGCTGCGAAAGCGGCGCAAGGTGTCGCCGGTTTCGCAATCGCTGGCAATTCTTTTGCAGCCGGTGGCTTGTCTTTGGCCGGAGCTGCGTCCAGCTTGTCCCAGTGAACGGTGTGTCAAAACCCAGCGCAAATCTCGCGGACGCAGGCGCTCCCGCCGGGCCGTCGTGCCTCGCCCGGTCCGTCGCGGCCATGCTCGCGCGCGAACCGGCGCTCGAAGCCGTCACGGTCCACCGCACCGAGCCGGCCATCGCCATCGCCACGCTGGGCAACCGCGAGGTCGCGGGCCTCGCCGACCGCGTGACCGCCGCCGTCGCCGCCGGTCGCCAGACCAGTGAGCGCCATCGCTGCCAGCTTCTCGCCGCCGCCGGTGGCTGCGCGGAGTGCGACATCCCGCTCTCCCCCGCCGAGCAGCAGGCCGTGACCATCCAGCGCACCGGTGACCGCTCGATTATCGCGCGCATTACCTGCCCGACAGCGCCGCGCTTCTGGCGCTGGCGCAATCTACCGCTGCCCAAGATCGTCCCACGCGAGGTCGAGATTCCCGAGGAGGGTGCCGACCTCGATGAATGGAAGCCGCAGATGGTCGCCGCCGGGATTTGTGGCGCGGCCACCCTGACCGCCGCCGTCGTCGGCGAGGGTCCGGTCGCACTGGGCTTTCATCTGGCGGCCTACCTGAGCGGCGGCTGGTTCGCCGCCGAGGAAGTCTGGGAGCGCCTCCAGCACCGCGTGCTGGACGTGCATTTCCTCATGCTCGCGGTCGCGCTGGGCAGCGCGCTCATCGGGCACTGGG
>CAZOCL010000917.1:0-1121 GCA_964578245.1 uncultured Klebsiella sp.
ATGGCCTTCACCGGGTCGCCCGCCACGTAGAGCCGCGACTGCGCATACTCCAGCCCGCTCCCGTGGAAGACCGATTCCTCCTGGCCAAAGTTCAGGCTGTTGGCAAGGTGCTTCACCGCGACCTCGAACTGCCGGGCGTCAACGGGCTCTTGATTGAGTTTGACCTTGCGTTGCATGGCTTGCCGGGATCAGCCGAGGCTCGCGAGAATTCCCTCCAGCGCCTGCTTGCCCGTGTGGCCGGCGGCGGATGCCTCGTAGCTCACGCGGATGCGGTGCAGCACCACGTCCTCGGCGAGGTCGAACAAATCTTCCGGCGTCACGAAGTCGCGGCCATGGATGACGGCCCGGGCGCGCGAGGCATTGACCAAGGCGAGACCGGCGCGCGGACTGCAGCCAAAATCCAGCAGCTTGGACTCGCGCGTGCGGCGGACCAGCTCCACGCAATGCTTCACGATGACTTCGCTGACGTGGACGGCCTGCACCGCTTCCATCGCGGTGACGAGGTCTTCCACGGAAGCCCCGGCGTCGTCGCTGATCATGTCGAAGGCCGAGCGGGGCACCGCGCCGCCGCCTTCGCGCCGCAGGCCCATGCCGAGCTGGCGCTGGAGGATCATCTGCTCGTCCTCGCGGCCCGGATAACCGAGCCGGTGCAGGAGCATGAAGCGGTCGAGCTGCGCCTCGGGCAGCTCGAACGTGCCGGACTGCTCGACCGGGTTCTGCGTGGCGATGACCAGGAACGGCGTGGGCAGCTTGAGGTTCTGGCCACCGATCGTGACCTTGCGTTCCTGCATGGCCTCGAGCATCGCGCCCTGCACCTTGGGCGCGGCGCGGTTGATTTCGTCGGCCAGCAGCAGGTTGGTGAAGACCGGGCCGCGGTGGATGCGGAAGTCGCCGCTCTTCTGGTCAATGATCTCCGAGCCGATGATGTCGGACGGGAGCATGTCCACGGTGAACTGCACGCGCTTGAAATCGAGGTTGATGGCCTTGGCGACGGCGTTGACGAGCAGCGTCTTGGCCAGGCCGGGCAGGCCCTGAAGCAGCAGGTGACCGCCGGTCAGCAGCGCGATCATCACGCGCTCAACGACGACATCCTGGCCCACGACGATCTTGGCGACGCGTTC
>CAZOCL010000918.1:0-1119 GCA_964578245.1 uncultured Klebsiella sp.
AACGTCCCCTACAGCTTCGGCAACCCGCTCATGAGCGGCGATGAGATCCTCAAGAACTGCGTCCAGCTCGGCCTGAGCGGCGTGGAACTGCGCACCCAGCCCGTCGAGGCGTTCCTCGGCGTGCCCGGCGCCCTTGTCAGCCCTAAGAAGGAAGTCGTGAAAGGCACCGCCGCCGCCGGTGCCGAGCAGCTCAAGGAATGGCGCAAGACCGCCTCCATGGACAAGGCCAAGGAATTCCGCGCCAAGTATGAAGCCGCCGGCGTGCTGATCGAGATCGTCAAGGTGGACGGCATCTTCAAGATGACGGACGCCGAACTGGACTACGCCTTCACCCTCGCCAAGGCCCTCGGCGGCCGCGCCATCTCCACCGAGATTTCGCACAAGGAAGACGAGCTGAGGCGCGTCGGGCAATTCGCCGACAAGCACCAGCTCATGGTCGGCTACCACGGCCACGCCACCACCAAGCCGGAACACTGGGAAGAAGCGTTTGCCCTCGCCAAGTTCAACGGTGCCAACGTGGACCTCGGCCACTTCGTCGCCGGCAACAACGCCTCCCCGGTCGGCTTCCTCAAGAAGCACTACGCCCGCGTGACCCACGTCCACCTCAAGGACCGCAAGTTCAACAACGGACCCAACACCCCGTTCGGCGAGGGCGACACGCCGATTGCCGAAGTGCTCCGCCTGATCCGCGACAACAAGTGGAACATCCAGGCCACGATCGAGTTCGAATACAAGATCCCCGCCGGCTCCGACCGCATGACCGAGCTCGCCCGCGCCATCAAGTTCTGCCGCGACGCGCTCGCGTAAGGCACCGACGCCAGCCGGACAGACCCGCGGGAGTTTGAAAAAAAACTCTCATCACATTCACGCGGTTGCATCCCCATGCTGGAAACACGCATATAACACCTGTATTGATTGGTAAAAACCGTGTTGCCATCCGCCGGGCGTCGTAATCCACCGTGAAACGGTCGCCAAAAGCGCCGCCCAAACCCTGGCCAAAATAAACGTCCACCGCGACCCGCTCGCGGAGCCGGAGCGAAAGACCACCGCAGCCAGCACCACGACGCGCGCCTCCCCTCCCTCTCCGCCTCGAACGGGGAGCGGGCCGGTGTGAAGTGT
>CAZOCL010000919.1:0-1117 GCA_964578245.1 uncultured Klebsiella sp.
ACAAGCTACGGCAAGTTAGTCTCACCTACCCAAAGCTTCCATGGACAGTCCCGGCAATACTTGGAAACAGCACTTGCTGGCACTGGGTTTCCGCGGCCTCTGCATGGTCGCCATCACGATCACCGGCCCGATCACTGGTGTGGACACTCAACCCGTGCGACCGGACGGCAGTGAACAGGCTCCGGGTGTGGCTGGATTGCTGTTCGTCGCCGGCTTGGTGGCGGCCCTCCTGTTCGGGTGCCTAGCCTCAATCCTCCACTGGTTCCGCCGCCGTCGCCCCCTCAAATCGATCCTGCTCGCCGACGCGCTGGTGGCAGCAGCTTTCATCGCTTTCATGGCCTACCACAGTGCGCAGGGAAACTCGCGGCCAATGCCGGCAGTGAAGCCAGCTTCGGTGTTACGCTTGAGTCCCGGCTGAGCTGCCGCCAGCCGGGTCCTTCTGCCCTCGCGCAAATTCCGCCTCACCTTCCGCAATAGGCGGGTGGTGGCGGCGCGTGGCGGGCCTAGGTTTAGCTCGGTCGGAATCCCCGACCATGCATGAACCTCTCTCTCATCGGTCCGTCCGGCGCTGGCAAGGGCACTCACAGCGGGGCCTTGGTCAAGGAGTTGTGGCTGGAACACGTCGCCACCGGGGACTTGTTCCGGCAGAACCTTGAAGACCAGACCACCTCGGGCCTGCTGGCCCGGCGTTACATGGACCGGGGCGAGCTGGTGCCCGACGAGCTGGTGGATGCGATGGTCGAAGACTGGGTGCGCAAGAGCGATCCGGCGGGGGACATTCTCTTCGATGGGTTTCCGCGCACGGAGTATCAGGCGCGTTTTTTGGACGACCTGCTTACCGGCCTGGGCAGCCGGCTGGATGCGGTGGTGCTCCTGAACCTCACCGAGACGGAGATGCTGCGCCGCCTGGACGGGCGGCTCGTCTGCCGGCTCTGCAAGACGCCCTATCACGCCACGCTGCGCCCGCCCGCCCGTCCGGGGGTGTGCGATGCCTGCGGCGGGGAGCTGCACCGGCGGCCCGATGACCAGCCGGACCTCGCGCTGGCGCGGCTGCGGATGTTCCAACGCACCACCGGCCCGGTGCTGGAATACTACCAGCCCTCCGGCCGGCTGCGGG
>CAZOCL010000920.1:0-1112 GCA_964578245.1 uncultured Klebsiella sp.
AGCCGTCTCCCTCTCCCCGCCCCGGAATCACGACGAAAACGGTATGTTCCGGGCACGTTGGTGACACTTTCTCCCGGGGACATGGGTGACAGGGTGACTGATGCCCTGGAACCAAACAAACGAGATGAAGGAACGGTTAAAGATGATCGGCGAGTATTTGAGCGGCGGCTATGGGCCAGCGGAGCTGGCCCGGCGATACGGCGTGAGCCGCAAGTCCGTCTACAAGTGGATCGCTCGCTACGAGCAGGCAGGAGCGGAGGGATTGCAGGAGCGATCCAGCGCACCACATCACCATCCCAACGCCACGGAGTTGGAGGTCGTCGAGCATATCCTGCGGCTCAAGGCGCGCTGGCCACACTGGGGAGCGCCAAAGCTTCTGGCACGGCTGCAGCGCGAGTCTGAAGCGGGTCCGCATCCTGCGGAGAGCACGGTCAGCGACATCTTGCGCAGGCATGGGCTGTCCAATTCGATCAAGCGACGTGCGCATGCCAGTGCAGTGCCCAGCAGCCAGCCGCTGGGGCATGCACGTGCACCCAATGAGGTGTGGTGCGTGGACTTCAAGGGATGGTTCCGCACGGGCGATGGCAGCAAGTGCAGTCCACTGACGCTCACCGATGCCAGCAGCCGTTACCTTCTGCGCTGCCAGTGCCTGGGCAGCAAGACCGGAGGGCCGCTGGTGCAGCCCATCATGATCAGCGCGTTCCGAGAGCATGGGATGCCATGCGCGATCCGCTCTGACAACGGGCCGCCCTTTGCCAGCCGCACGCTCGGCGGGCTCAGCGCACTGAGCGTGTGGTGGTTGCGGCTGGGCATCCGGTTGGAGCGCATCGAGCCGGGCAAGCCGCAGCAAAACGGACGGCACGAGCGCTTTCATCGCACGCTGGAGCAGCACACCGCATCGCCGCCAGCACGGACGCTCAAAGCACAGCAGCGTTGTTTCGACGAGTTCCGCCGCGAGTACAACCACGAGCGACCGCACGAGGCGCTGGGCCAGGCCACGCCTGCGGAACACTACAGGCCATCGAGCCTTGAGTATCCCCAGCGTCTGCCTGATGCGCGAGAGTTCCCGGAGGAGTGGCACAGGCGCAAAGTGAAGCCAGGAGGCACGATCA
>CAZOCL010000921.1:0-1111 GCA_964578245.1 uncultured Klebsiella sp.
GGGCGCAAAACTGAAGGCTGAAAAGCATGCCGACCATCAATCAACTCGTCCGTAAGGGCCGTAACAAGATTCGTTACAAGTCCAAATCCCCGGCGCTCGAAGGCGCGTCCTTCCGCCGCGGGGTGTGTGTGCAGGTCATGACCCGCACGCCCAAAAAGCCGAACTCCGCGCTCCGCAAGGTCGCAAAGGTCCGCCTCACCAACGGCTATGAGATCATCGCCTACATCCCGGATGAAGGCCATAATCTCCAGGAGCACTCCATCGTGCTCGTGCGTGGCGGTCGCGTGAAGGACCTTCCCGGCGTGCGCTACCACATCGTCCGCGGCACCTTTGACGCCGCTGGCGTCGAGAAGCGCCGGGTCAGCCGCTCCAAGTATGGCGTCAAGCGCCCGAAGGCTGCCAAGACCGGCGAAGCCAAGAAGTAAATTTCGTCTAACCATCGCCCTCCATGTCCCGTCGCCGCCAAGCCAACAAACGCCAGATCATCGCCGATGGCCGCTTTAACAGCGTGCTCGTCGGACGCCTCGTCAACACCGTCATGCAGTGCGGCAAGAAGAGCGTCGCCCAGCGCATCGTTTACGGTGCCTTCGACTCCCTTGCCGAGAAGGTGCCTGACGCCAGCCCGGTGGACGTCCTCCAGCGCGCCGTGGACAACGCCAAGCCGCGCCTCGAGGTCAAGCCCCGCCGCGTCGGTGGCGCCACCTACCAGGTGCCGCTCGAAGTGCCGGCCGACCGCCAGGCCTCGCTCGCCGTCCGCTGGATCGTGAGCTTCGCTGACGGCCGCAAGGGCATCCCCATGAGCCAGGCGCTCGCCGCCGAGATCATGGATGCCTATCAAGGGCAGGGGAACGCCATCCGCAAGCGCGACGAAGTCCACAAGACCGCGCAGGCGAACAAGGCCTTTGCGCACTTCCGCTGGTAGTCGAAAACTTTTTTTGACGCCCCGCGGCGCACACCGTCCCGGGGCGTTTTCGTTGATACCGCCAACTATTCCGCACATGAGCACCCTCGTTGAAAACAAGGCCGTCAATTCGCCGCACCGGCAATACTCGCTGGAGCGCACGCGCAACATCGGCATCGCCGCGCACATCGACGCCGGCAAGACGACCAC
>CAZOCL010000922.1:0-1105 GCA_964578245.1 uncultured Klebsiella sp.
CGATTTGACTCAAAAAGAAAGTTACCAGGGCTGGGCGAAATGGTTGGCGTAAACCATACGTTGACTCAAAAGGGGTGTTACCGAGCTATGGACACCGAAATGAGTCAAACAACACGAGCCGAAGTGCTGGCCAAAAAGCGTGATCGTTATGCGCGGGCCGGCAAAGAGCACAAAACCAAAATCATCAACGAGGTGGTCGAGCTTTTTGGCTACCACCGCAAGGCGGCGATCCGCGCGCTGCAAGCCCGGCCGGCCCTGGCCGCGCCCTTCGTCATCGGCCGGCCCCGGGAATATGACCCGGACCAGCTGCGGGCACCGCTCAAAGCCATCTGGCTGGCCGCGCTCCAACCCTGCGGCGTGCGGCTCAAGGCGTGCCTGCCCGACTGGCTGCCCGCGTATGAGGCGGATCATCGCCGCCTCAACGCCGATGTGCGTGAAGCCCTGCTGCAAGCCAGTCGCGCCACGCTGGACCGGCTGCTGATCCCGGCGCGGATCGAGCACCGTCGCCGGGCCACCACGCGGCCGGGCACGTTGTTGCGCCACCAGATTCCGATCCGCACCGAGTGGACGGAAGATAAAGCGGGTTTTCTGGAGATGGACACGGTGGCGTTGTGCGGAGGCACGCTGGATGACCGGCACGGCTGGATGTTTGACGCGGTGGACATCCACACCACCTGGAACGAAATGCGGGCCCTGCCCAACCGCAGTGAAGCCGCGACGTTGTTGCAGCTTCGCGATGTCGAGGTGAGCCTGCCCTTTCCGTTGTGCGGCCTGGACAGCGACAACGGCGGGGAGTTCATCAACCATCATCTGGTCCGGCATCTGCAGGCGCGGGCCCGGCCCGTGGCCTTCACCCGCTCGCGGCCCTATCGCAAGAATGACCAGGCGCACATCGAGCAGAAGAACTACACGCAGGTGCGGTTGTGGTTTGGCTACGAACGCTACGACAACCCGGCGGTGATGCCGCTGATCAACACGCTGTGCAAAGGGGCGTTGAACCAGCTGCTCAACCACTTCCTGCCGACGATGAAGCTGGCGAGCAAGGTCCGCGTGGGGAGCAAGGTGGTGCGCCAATATGGGGAGACGCAGACGCCCTTGAGCCGGG
>CAZOCL010000923.1:0-1101 GCA_964578245.1 uncultured Klebsiella sp.
AGCAGGCGCACCAGCATCTTGGCGTCGAACTCGGAGTCCTCGACCACGAGGACGCGCAAGGGCTGTTTCATGGCGGCAAGGTAGGCGAAACTCAGCCGCCTAACAACTCCCGTGCTTTGGCGGCCAGGTCGGCCTCCCGCATGAGCGACTCGCCTACGAGGATGGCCCGCGCGCCGCCGCGCTTGAGGCGAAGCACGTCGGCCCGGGTGTGAATGCCGCTCTCGGCCACCAGCAGCGCGGCGTGGTTCGTGCCCGGACCCGAGAAAAGCCGCGTGGCAATGCGCTCGGTCGTGGCCATGTCCACCTTGAAGGTCTTCAGGTCGCGGTTGTTCACCCCGATCAACGTCGCCCCGGCGGCCAGGGCGCGCTCCAGTTCCCGCTCGTCGTGGACTTCCACCAGCGCCGCCAGGCCGGCCGAGGTCGCCAGCTCGTGAAACTCGCGGAGCTGATGGTCATCCAGAATCGCGACGATGAGCAGAATGGCGTCTGCGCCCCAGATGACGGCCTCGCGGATCTGCTGCGCATCAATGATGAAGTCCTTGCGCAGCAGCGGCAGGTCCACGACTGCGCGAATGGCGGCGAGGTAATCGAGCGAACCTTGGAAGAACTTCTCGTCCGTCAGCACGGAAAGGCAGCTCGCACCCGCCGCCTGATACTCCAGCGCGATCTTCACCGGGTCGAAGTCCGCCCGGATGACGCCCTTGGAGGGCGAGGCCTTCTTCACTTCGGCGATGAGCGCCACGTCCCCGTGCCGGGGCTTGCGCAACGCGCCGAAGAAGTCGCGCAACCCGCGCAGCTTGAGCGCAGCACGCAGCTCGGCAACCGTCACTGGCTCGTTGGGGAGCCGGGCGATTTCGAGCCGCTTCTGGGCGACGATGGTGTCGAGGATGGACAAGGTGATTAGTAATTAGTGCTGAGTGATTAGTAGCCAGTTGACGCCGCCCGTGCCAAGCGCCGACTAATTACTAATCACTGCTTACTCTTCCTCATCCGGCACGCCCTGCATGCGCTTCTGCGGACACCCGGCCCGCAGCCAGCCGTTCACGTAGTCATCCAGCGCGCCGTCCATCACGGCCTGCACGTTGCTGGTCTGCACGCCGG
>CAZOCL010000924.1:0-1101 GCA_964578245.1 uncultured Klebsiella sp.
CATGTAGCCGCCCTATGAAGAAGCTCACTCAATCCCTCCTCCTCGCCGGTGCGTTTGCCGCACTCGGGCTCACCACCACGGATGCCAGCGCCCAGGAACAAGGCAAGAAAGGCACTTTCAACCCCGAAGAGATGCGTGCCCGCATGGCGGAGCGGGTTCGTGAACTCCTCGAAGTGAAGAATGACGACGAGTGGAAGCTGATCTCGGCCCGGCTCGAAAAGGTGAACGACGCCCGCAACGAGGTGCGCAGCCTCAGCGGCGATTTCCGCATGCTGTTCAACCGCGAAGGCTCGGGTGGCGATCAGGGCGGTCGGACGCGCGGTGGTTTCGGTGGTGGCGGCACGCCAAACCCGGACGCCGAGGCCCTCTCGAAGGCCGTCCAGGCCAAGGCTCCGTCCGACGAGATGAAGCAGAAGCTCGCCCGCGTGCGTGAAGCCCGGAAGAACGCCGAGGCCAAGTATGACAAGGCGTCGGAAGACTTGCGCCAGGTCCTCACCATCCGGCAGGAGGCCACACTGGTCGCCATCGGCACGCTCAAGTAACGCGGACAACCCCGGGACACAGGGATGAGCCAGCTTAACATTGCGGACGCGACGATGCGGGAGTTGCTCGAGCGGATGGTTGACGCCCGGCAGCTCTCGCCATCGGACGCGCAGGCCTTCGCCCGCCAGGGCGGCGCCGCCACCGAGGACGCCGCTCTGCGCTGGCTGGCCAAGGAATATGACGTGACGTTCACCGCCCTCGACGCGGTGGAGCCGGACCGTCAGGTGCTCTCCCTGTTTCCCGCGCGCGTGCTGCTGAAGGAGCAGTTGCTCCCGCTCAAGCGCACCAACGGCTGCGTGGAAATCGCCACCAGCCGGCTCTTTGCCACGCAGGGCCTGGACGCGCTCAAGGCCATGACGGGCCTGTCGCTCAAGCCGGTCCTTTCGTCCACCGAGGCGATCCAGCGCGAGATGAAGAAGCATCTCGGCGTCGGCGCGGACACCATCGGCACGCTGAACGAGGAGGCCGGCCTCGAAGTGGTGCAGGAAGGGCAGGGGGATGACGCCGATCTCGACAGCGCCGCCGAGGACGCGAGCATCATCCGCTTCGTCAACCAGG
>CAZOCL010000925.1:0-1099 GCA_964578245.1 uncultured Klebsiella sp.
AACCGTCCCCGGTTCTCACGGGGTTCCCTGCACTTGTAAGCGGTAAGTTGCGGAGCAAAAAACTCCGCGTTCAAAGAACCGCCCGCGTTCTAGGCCAACGCTCCTGCGCTGCCAAGGGGAATCTTGAGCACACTGAAATAACGGGCACACCTTGACACTGCCCCGCTCTCGCCCCGCCGGGCAAGCGAGGACGCTTGCGGAACGGCCGGCCGGAGGCCGGCGCTACGTAGCGCCCGCGTCCCGCGGGCCGTGTCGCCGGCGTCCGCGCCGGCTCGGTTTCGGAGGCAGTGTCAAGCTGCGCCCTAAAACAACCACCCGCAGGGACGAGTCTTCATCCGATGTGAACAAGGACAGAAGACCTCCCGCGAATTTCGCGACCTCCCGCGAATTCCTGCCCTCTCCCATTCGCGTCAAACCGCCTGCACCACCGGCCTACCCTCAATGCCTCCCAGCAACCGCCCCCATTGAGAGTTGGATTTTGGAATTTCTTTGGAACTTGGAGCTTGGGGTTTTGGAATTTGAAACCCGCCGAACTCCAAAACCACCCCGCCACCGCACCCGTCTCAGCCCTTCTCCGGCGGTGCAGCGGAATCCACCGGCGCGTTTGTGGGCGAACCGGGATTCAAATTCTTCAGCGACGGCTTGCTGGGCGGCGCATTGGTGCCGCCCTTCTTGTCCTTGCGCTCGGGGTCCAGCTTCTTGGGGGGGCGCGAGGCCTTGATCTCGATGTCGAACTTGGCCGCCTGCTCCGGGGTCAGCTCGCCCTTGATCTTCTCGGTGACGATACGGACCTCGTCCTTCATCTTCGCCGCTACTGGATCCCACAACGGTTTTGTGCGCTGGTTGCTTTCGCGAAGGATCTGGCCGATGTGCTCGTGCTGCTCGGGGGTGAGGTTGAGCTGCTTCTGGAGGCGGCTCAGAAATTCCGCCCGTTGAATCTGATTGTAGGTGAGCTGCGGCGAAGGCCGGGCCACGCCCTTGGGCGGACGGTCAACCAAGGTGGTGACCAGCGCACCGGTCACGACGCCCGTGCCGTAGATCAATACCGTGGCGAGGATGAACTTCCACGGATTCACCGGCTATTCGCCCGCGACGTCAT
>CAZOCL010000926.1:0-1097 GCA_964578245.1 uncultured Klebsiella sp.
GGCTTGTGGATCAGCTCGTCCACCAGCGTGTGCGAGAGGCCGATCTGGTCAATGGTCAGCAGGCGGGTGGGAATCTGCCGGAGCACGAGGGCAAAGTTGCCCTTCTCCTTGAAGGCGCTGACGCGGAAGCGCGCCAGTTCACCGAAGGCGAAGCCGAAATCCGCGCCGCCCTTGGTGCGCACATGCTGGACGTTGTCTTCGGACGTGATGCTGGTCATCAGTTCCTCAGTGTCCTCCGGTGCGCACGGAGGACCCTGGATACGCTCCAGCACGCCGTGCGCGCGGATGCAGGGCGGGATACCCACGCGAATGTGCAGGTCGGCGGCGCCTTCGGACACCATCAACTGCAACAAATCCGACATTTGATAAGTTCCCATAGTCGCTCTGGATCAGCCTGGTTGCGTATGCTTTGGTTACCGTTGCTATTGCGCTAAATCAATGTCCGCCCTTGGCGTCCGCCGTGGTTGCCTTAATGACCTCGTCCGCTGTGGTCATGCCGGCGATGACCTTCCGCGCCCCGTCTTCCCGGAGGCTGCGCATGCCCATTTCCCGCGCGCGGGCACGTAGTTGCACGCCGGAAACCCGCTCGAAGATGAGCTTACGCACGCTGTCATCCACCACGAAGACCTCGAAGACGCCAAAGCGGCCGCGGTGCCCGGACTTGTTGCAATTGTCGCAGCCCATGCCCTTGGAATACTTGGCACCCGGCAGGTCCGGATCCAGGCTGAGTGTCTTCAACTCCGCCTCGCTTGGGATGGACGGACCAATGCACTTCTTGCAGATGCGGCGCACCAGGCGCTGGGCGATGAACGCCCGGGAGGCCGATGCCACGAGGAAGGGCTTGATGCCGATG
Source organism: uncultured Klebsiella sp. (assembly GCA_964578245.1). Taxonomy (GTDB): domain Bacteria; phylum Verrucomicrobiota; class Verrucomicrobiia; order Limisphaerales; family SXTU01; genus SXTU01. The sequence goes on from CAZOCL010000926.1 coordinate 854, forward strand.
TCCACAAGACGCTGGACGGCGCCGGGGGCGTCGTTGGTGTGCAGCGTGGAGAAGACGAGGTGGCCGGTGAGCGCGGCATTGATCGCGATCGTGGCGGTTTCCAAGTCACGAATTTCCCCCAGCATGACCACGTTCGGCGCCTGGCGGAGCATCGCGCGCAGCGCGGCGGCGAAGGTGAGGCCGATGACCTCGCTGACCTGCACCTGGTTGATGCCGGCCAGCACGTATTCGACGGGGTCCTCGA
>CAZOCL010000927.1:0-1090 GCA_964578245.1 uncultured Klebsiella sp.
TTACTGAGACTCGTCTAATAGAGTGACAACGGGACGGGTTTCTGTCAGCTTGGGGGCATGAGCAAGCAACGCGATCATGGGGCCTTGGAAAAGCGCCGGCTGCAGGCGGTGAAACTCTTTCAGGCCAAGCTGCCCAACAGCGAGATTGCCCGCCGCCTGGGCGTCCATCGCCAGTCCGTCGGGGTCTGGCGGGTGAAGTGGGTGCAGGCCGGCAAGGCTGGCCTGGCCAGCAAAGGCCCCGCCGGGCCGAAGTGCCGCCTGACCGCCGCGCAGGAGGAACATCTGGCCCAGACCATCCTGGACGGGGCCAGGGCGGCCGGCCACGCCACCGAGGTCTGGACCCTGCCCCGCCTGGCCCGGCTGATTCAGGACCAGTGCGGGGTGACGTATCACCCCGGCCACGTCTGGCATCTGCTGGACCGCCTGGGCTTCAGCTGCCAGGAGCCCTCCCGCCGCGCCATCGAACGGAACGAGCCCTTGATCCGGCGCTGGCGACGCCAGCGCTGGCCCGCCTTAAAAAAAAGCCCGTCGGGAGGGCCGGACCATTGTGTTCCTTGATGAAAGCGGGTTGAGCACCCGCCCGCACCGGGTGCGGACCTGGGGCCGCAAGGGGCAGACCCCGGTGCTGCGGGAAACGTTCAGCTGGCAGAAGCTCTCCCTGATCGCGGGGCTGACGTGGCAGGGATTTTTGTTCCGGCTGCACCCGGGCAGCATCCGGTCGCCCCAGGTGGTGGCGTTTCTGGAGGTCCTGCTCCGGCACCTGCCGGGGCCGCTGCTGGTCCTCTGGGACGGGGCCCCCATCCACCGCAGCGCGCTGGTGCGGGACTTCGTCGCGGGCACGGAGGGACGGCTGGTGGTGGAGCGGCTGCCGCCGTATGCGCCGGAACTCAACCCGGTGGAATACCAGTGGGGGCACCTTAAGGAGCATGAGCTGGGGAACCTGCTGGTGCGGCACGCCCACGAACTGGGCCTGCAGGCGACGGCGGCCCTGCGCCGCCTGCGCCGCCGGCCCAAGATCATCGCCGCGTGTTGGAAGCAGTCCCTGCTGCCGTTGTGATCAGCTGTCACTTTATTGCACGAGGCTCAATAG
>CAZOCL010000928.1:0-1090 GCA_964578245.1 uncultured Klebsiella sp.
TTCGTCGCGTGCGAGAGCAGCGTGGATGTGGACCTGGGCTGGCAGGGGTTCAAGTCCTTCCTTTCCGGCGAGAGCGCCTTCTGGCTGCAGCTCAAAGGCACCGGCCCGGTCATCCTGTCGAGTTTCGGGGCGATCTATCCCATCGAGGTGGATGGCGATTACATCGTGGACACGGGCCACATCGTCGCGTTCCAGGAGACGCTGAACTTCACGGTCACCAAGGCGGGCGGGAGCTGGATGACGGCGATCCTCGGCGGCGAGGGATTGGTCTGCCGCTTCTCCGGCCGGGGCACGGTCTGGTGCCAGAGCCACAATGCGAATGGTTTCGGCGAGGCGCTGGGGCCGGAGCTGACGCCGCGATGAGGAACGAATGAGGAACCTGAATGAACGCATTTGAAAACGTGCTGCGTGCTGCGTGTTGCGTGAAAGGCAACGGACGCGCCCGGCAGCAATCACGCCACACGTAACACGCAACATTCTCAGCCCATGCTCATCCACATCTACCGCAATGGTGTCCAAGAAGGCCCCTACCCTGTCGAGCAGGTCCGCCAGATGCTCGCGTCCGGACAGTTGCTGCCCACGGACCATGTCTTCCACGAGGGGCTTACGGACTGGGTCGCGGCCGCGCAATCGCCCGCGCTGGCCACGCCGGGAGCACCGCCGCCCTTGCCCGTTTATGCGGCAGCGTCCGCCGGCGCCGGGCTGCTGGCCACCGGTTACAATGCGGACCCGCGCCGGGAGTTCGAACATACGATCGAAGGGCGGCCCGATTTTTCCTTCCTCACGGTGCAAGTGCCCGCGAACCAGACGCTGAAGGTCGAGGCCTCCGCCATGGCCACGATGGACACGAACATGCAGATGAAGACGAAAATGGGCGGCGGCCTGGCGCGGCTGCTCACGGGGGAAAGCCTGTTCGTCAACGAATTCACCGCCGCGAATGCGCCGGGCAGCATCGGCATCGCGCCGGGCGCGCCCGGCGATCTGGAGCACGTGTATCTCGATGGCGACACGATCTATCTCCAGAGCAGCGGATATGTGGCCAGCGGCATGGGCGTGACGCTGGACAGCCAGTGGCAGGGGTTGAAGGGCT
>CAZOCL010000929.1:0-1089 GCA_964578245.1 uncultured Klebsiella sp.
CCGACCGCATGCAGAAGCCGCAGAAGATCAACAGCATCGTCGAGCGCCAGGGCAAGCCGCTGGACCCGAAGGTGGCCGCGATGCTGCGCGACATGGACGGCGACCAGAAGCAGCTCATCGAGCGCGCGAACGCGTTGCGCAAGGAACTGAAAAACGTCTTCCTGCCCACCGACCATCTCGACGACCTCATCGCCAAGCTCAATCAGAACCTGGAGAAGCTCCGCGAGAATCCCACGGCCGAGACCTTCCGCACGCAGCAGGAGCTGATTGACCGCCTGCGCTCGGAGGCCCGGGTGTTCAACCGCGGCCAGAACGGCTTTCAACCCAGCCTGCCCCGTGACCAGCAGGTGCGCGGCCGCATCCTCGACGAACCCGCCAGCCAGCCCTTGCCGGCCTACGAGCGCCTGGTGAAGGACTACTACCGCAAGCTGGCGTCCCCATGAACCCCGTGAGCTGTCGTGAGGGGGACACTCCTGTCCCCCGTGAGGAAAAAATCTTGGGCTCGGGGACAAGCGTGTCCCCGTCACGCTGGGAGTTGAGCCCCCAAAGATTTGGGACGGACAAAGAGGTTCTCCGCTGTTTTCGGTGGAACAGGGAGGCGGGCAGGGAAATTCCAAGCTCCAAGTCCCAAGCTCCAAAGAAATTCCAACCCCCAAATTCCAATCGTTCAGCGCGCCGCGCGGCCCCCCCTGCCGCCCTGGTTCGGCCGTTGGCTCTAGGGCTGGTGCGGCCCGGCTGGCCCGTCCAGCGCCGGGCATCGCTTTCCTTTGAAATTTGGAGTTTGGAGCTTCTTTGGATTTTGGAATTTGGGATTTGGTGCTTTTTCCACACGCCAATCCACAGGAAACAGCGAAGAGCCGACAAAGATTTCGCTCCTCCAATCTTTGTCCGTCCCAAATCTTTGGGTTCCTTCGCCTGCCTTCTCCTAATCCTCCTGCTCTTCACCGGCTCCACCTTCGCCGCCGACGTGCGCCGCGAGTTCGAGGTTGCCCCTACGGTCCTCAAAGAGGCCCCCGCCTTCATCACCCAGGTCCTGGTCCCCGACGCCAACTGCGCCGCCGTAAGCCCGGTCGCCCCCGTGCTCGTGGT
>CAZOCL010000930.1:0-1087 GCA_964578245.1 uncultured Klebsiella sp.
TTGCCGCAGGCGTCCACGCACTCGGCGCAGCCCTTGCACTTGGTCGGGTCAATGAAGATGCCGAAGTAGGCGGGTTCCTTGCCCTTCTTCTCGTAGGTGGTCCAGAACTTGGTGGTCTTGGCGAACTGCTTGGCGAGGTGCTCGCGCTCGACGGGGTCGGCGATGGCGGCGAGTTCGGCCTCGAGCTTGGCCTTGGGGACGGCCTTGCCGAGGATCGCCGTGTCCGGGCACTCGGTCACGCAGTCCATGCACGCGACGCAGTTCTCGCTGTGGAGCAGGGGAATCTCCGGGGCGATGTAGCTGAAGTCACGCAGCGCGCCGGTGCCGGCGGGGATGAGCGAGCGCAGCGTGCTGTGGTCGGCGGGCAGCTCCATCTCAGCGCTGCCGTCGTTGTAGGCCCCGACAATGCGCTCGTTGAAGTCCTGCACGTCGAGCACGTCCTTGGTGATGGGCCGCTTGTTCGTGCGGTCCACGACCGGGACGGTGACGGCGACGGGAGCGGCGGGGGCACCAGCTACGTTTTCAGTGGGTTGAATCATGTTCTGGGTCAGGTTGTCCTGAGGGGTTGATTTGAAAGCCGGCGGTTGTCCGCCGGAAAATGATTTAGGAATGCACGGTGCTTGAACTGACGGATGCCGTCACTCTTCGGACGCGCCCTTTCCCCTCACCCTGTCCCTCTCCCCGAGGAGAGGGGATGGCGTTCGTGGCACCGTTGCTGTTACGACGCGCGTTGTAATAATCTAGCGCTGGCTGCGTCACCCCCTCTCCCAGAGGGAGAGGGCCGGGGTGAGGGGGAAGGGCGCGAGGGACAGACGACGAAGCTTCGCCAAGCCATAACACGGACCGCGCAGCAGCCGTAACCACGGCAGACACCGGTTTCGATTGGAGAGCGGAATGACGCACGGTTATTTCACCGCGACGAGTTCGGTTTCACTGGCGACGACTTCCACGACGCCACCGATGACTTCGGTGGGAACTTCCCTCACGTCCGTCAGACCGTGACGGACGCATGTGATGTTTTCCTGCACGACTTTCTCGCCGCGCTTGCCGAAATACTTGCGGATGTATTTCTCCACCGACGCGAGCA
>CAZOCL010000931.1:0-1086 GCA_964578245.1 uncultured Klebsiella sp.
TTCGTGTCCAACAATGTCGTCACTTGGGATGCCGGAAAGCCAAGTTCGCCAACTAGAACCGAGGTAACGGACTCGGCATCCGCACGGGCATTTGCGAGCGGGTTGGTGTGTTGGTAGGCATTTATCCCGATGACCAGTGCCCAACTCTTGGCGTAACGGGGTTCGAGGTTGAAGTCCTTCATCTTGTTCGTTGCTACCTTCTACCCTTCTGCGTGAGCCGCTACAAGTGCTCCATTTGCGTGACGGTCACTTGTTCATCCCGACTGTCAGCAAAAGTGTCAGCAAAAAGTTACCACAAGCAGGGTTGAGCAGTGGAAAGTTTGCTTGATTTGTCCAATAAAACCGCTATTTTAATGCCCGTTAAGCGGCATACGCACCACGAGTCCTACCTTTGGAGCCAACTTCTCTTTCTTCTCCTCCAGCGGTCACATTCCTGAACTCCAGACTCGGAAGCTGAAACTACGGATTTCGCGGATGGAAAAGACCTTCCCACTCCCTGCCTTGGAACCGGGAGCACCGGTGCTTGCCTGCGCAACGATTTCCATATCCGCGCCATCCGCGTCATCCGCGGTTCTCCCTTCAGGATTTGGTTTGATCACGCTGCCGGACCGAAGATGAAGGCGTGGATGGCCGCGTGCTGCCAGTGCAGCGTGAACGCCAGGACCACCATCACCCCTGCCACCAAGTCGCGTCGCTCAAACGTATCCGCCGCGCCGCGCCCGCGGACGAACTCCAGCAGCGCGCCGGTGGGGCAGCCGTATTTGCAGTAGGCCTTCGGCACAAACAGGGTGGCGATCAGGCCGGCCACGGCCACCACGATGGTGGAGATCCCCGCCGAGCGAATGAGATAGGCATCGAAGGCCTCCAGACCTGCAAGATCAAAGTCCAGCGGCAGCATCACGACAAAAAGCACGAACAGGAGCAGTGCGCCCGGCAGCCAGCGCAAGGCGCGGTCCAGCGTGGCCGGGACGGCGACGCGCCAGCGGGCCGGGGCGAAACGCGTGAGGACCTCCTGCGCCGCACCGTGCGGACAGAGCTGCTGGCAGTAGAGCGGGCGCTTCGCGGCCCACGGCACGGCCAGCGCGG
>CAZOCL010000932.1:0-1084 GCA_964578245.1 uncultured Klebsiella sp.
TGGTACTGCTACCGATCCATTTAGTGACTATGCTGATCCTAATGAATTATTAAGGCCCGAGCGAGATTGGATGCCTGGCAATAGTGTTCCCAAGGAGTTCCATAGTACGTGGGACTTTGATGAGCATATGGGTGGTTTAATGTAAGGAAAGGCTTGACACTGATTAGATTCCCCTGTAGGGTTTTTAAGTGAAGCAGCCCCTCGATTATTTCTCGGTAAGGAATTAATATGAATGATGCAGTCCCTCCTGCTTCTGTTACGGAAGAGGATAATAATGCAGTATCTAATGCTGATTCTGATTCTGTTACCGGTGCCAGCACTGATTTTAACGGTGGGGATTCTAACCCGACCGAGGTCACTGATGAAAACCCGACGCCGGTCTTAGATGAGAACAACACTACTAACTCTGACGTTCCTGTAACGTCGGAGAATAATGGTGAGGGTGTTCCCTCTACTGGTGCCGACCAGGCTGAGCTTAAGGCTCAGTCTATTGGTAATGCTTATCAGGAGCAGGTGAGTTCTGATGACCCGGAGTCGCCTGACTATAATGGCCCCGAGGCAACTATTGATCGGGATTTTACGTACGTTACTCATACTGATCCTGCTCGACAGCGTGATCCGCATGGTGTGTATCTTGACGATATTCAGCGTCGAGAGGCGGAGGTTATTAGGGCTAGGGTCGAGAACCGGGAGCCCGACTTAGATAACCCCCCGGCTATTTGCGGTACTCCATTAGTTCCGACTGCTACTCTTGAGAAGAATCTCCCGGGCGATTATGTTGTGCCTGCCGAGGTCACTCTTCCCGTTAGTGTTGGTACTCCTGTAGAGGAGGACCAGACTTCTAATGGCTTACCGGCTTCGGAGCAGGTTGAGTCTGAGCAGCATGAGGATAGCGAGTAAGTAATGTTTGAAAATGGCCCCTCGGATAGAATGCAATTCGTCGGGATGGGTGGATTAACCCATCCCGGCGTTTGCATGGTTTGTGGTAATGGTACATGTGAAGAAGGCTATGTTCGTCTTGGTGTTTATTTTGAATATGAAGGCGAAATGTTTCTTTGCGTTACCTGTGTTATCCAAGCCGGCG
>CAZOCL010000933.1:0-1066 GCA_964578245.1 uncultured Klebsiella sp.
ACGCGGAGTCGCTGACCGAGATCACCAAGAACAACCAGGCGGCGACGGGCCTGGGCCTGCCCAACTTCAGCCGGCAGAACATGGTGACGCCCAACATCTCAGGGCTGACCAACGCGCAGTTCATCAAGGCGGCGTATGACGCGGGCCTGCGCTACCTGGTGACCGACACCTCGATCCCGAGCCACCGGCCGGCGAGCCCGAACGTGGGCATCCCGAACTGGATTGACGGCCGCATCCTGATGATCCCCCGGCACGCGAACAACCTCTTCTACAACGTGAGCACGCCGGCGGAGTGGGCGAGCGAATACAACTCGATCTACAACAGCTACTGGGGCCGGGACCTGAGCTACGCGGAGATCCTGAACGACCAGGCCGAGCTGCTGCTGGGCTTCCTGCTCAAGGGCGACGTGAGCCCGCAGATGTTCCACCAGCCCAACCTGCGGGCGTATGACAGCGCGGGCCGGACGCTCCTGGGCGACCTGCTCAACCAGGTGGCGGACAAGTATGAGGCGCTCTACAACTTCCCGGCGCTCTCCCCGACGATGGACAGCCTGGCCGGGACGGTGAAGGACCGGATGGCCTACAACGCGAGCGGCGTGGTGGCGACACGGAACGCGAACAACACGGTGACGCTGACGGTGAGCAAGGCGGCGAAGATCCCGGTGACGGGCTTGAAGAGCGGCGGCGTGGTGAGCTTCACCGGGACGGTGCCGGCGATCACGGCGGAGACCTACGCGGGCCAGACGATCACCTACGTGACCCTGGCGGCGGGCCAGAGCGTGACGATCAAGAAGCTGTAAGCGACCGGACCCTGATTACTTAACACTGATTACTGACCACTCATGAAACCTCTGGCGAAAGGCCGCCGATGCTGAGGAAACGATCAGCCGCCACCCGCCTGCCAGCGGGCGCGCGCTGACCCCGAAGCGCAGCGCGCTTCAACCCCTTTCGCCGCCGGACCTGGTTTACGTGGCTGTGGACCGGACCGGCGGCGAAGTTGGCAACACAACAAACACACACCCGGCGCGGGAACTTGCCTTCCCGCGCCGTGGTGTTTTCGGGCCAC
>CAZOCL010000934.1:0-1065 GCA_964578245.1 uncultured Klebsiella sp.
CCACAACCTCGGCTTCTCCATGTGGATGGCCGGCGGCGGCGTGAAGGGCGGCACGGTCGTCGGTGCGACCGACCCCATCGGCTTGCGCGCCATCGAGCAGCCGCACCACTTCCGCGACATCCACGCGACGATTCTTCACCAGCTTGGTCTCGACCAGCACCGGCTCACCTATCCGCACTTGGGCCGCGACGAGCGGCTCACGTTCATCGAGGGCAATGTCATCGCGGAGATTGTCTGAGCCTGGGAATTGGTTGAAGACATCCGCTGTCGGCGAATCCAATCTCCGCCCATGACCATTGCCGAAATCCTTTCGCGGAAGGGGCTGCTCACCACCGAGCAGCTTGCCGACGCCCAGGGCCTGATGCAGGCCGAGGGGCTCCGCCTGGACCGCGCCGTCGTGCAGAAGGGGTGGCTCACCGAGCGGCAGTTGCTCGAGGTTTTCGGCGAGCAGCTCCACCTTCCGCTGATCACGCTGGAGGACCGCACGTTCGATGGCGAGCTGCTGCGCTCGCTGCCTGCCCGCGTGGTGTATCGTCAGCGCCTCGTGCCCGTCGGACGCGTGGACGGCATCTTGCAGGTCGCCACCAGTGATCCCTTTGATCTCTACGCCTTCGACGACCTGCGCCTGCTCACCGGGCTGAACATCCAGCCCGTGCTCGCCACGCGCGAGGAGATCGAGAAGGTCATCAAGACCCACTACGGCCTCGGTGGCGACACGCTCGATGAAATGGTCGGCGAGGACGATGCGCCTGCTGCCCTGGTCGAGGGCAGCGAGGACCTGCTCGAAGCCGCGCAGGAGGCCAGCGTCATCAAGCTCGTCAACGAGATCATCCTCGAAGCCGTGAACGAGCGGGCGAGCGACATTCATGTCGAGCCTTACGAGCACCACATGGCCATCCGCTACCGCATTGACGGCGTGTTGCAGGAGGCCCCGGTGCCGCCGCAGATGCACCGCTTCGCCGCGGCCATCATCAGCCGCATCAAAATTCTCGCGAACCTCAATATCGCCGAGCGCCGCATCCCGCAGGACGGCCGCATCAAGTTCAACGTCGGCGGCCGGCAGAT
>CAZOCL010000935.1:0-1064 GCA_964578245.1 uncultured Klebsiella sp.
GCCGAGCGGCCCGCTCCGGCGGACGCCTGGGGTCTGGCGATCTATTATCAGGCCAAGTCCACCGAGCCGGTGCGGGGCTTCATCCGTGAGGCGAAGCACACCAAGTTCATCAGCCTGCTCGGTTCGGAGGACGACATCTTCGACCAGATCGGCAAGAACACGAAGCCGAAGATCAAGCGCGCCATCTCCGAGGGTGGCCTGCGCTACGCTGTCATCGAAAGCGCCGATGAAGTGCGCGATCTCTACAACGAGTTCGCGCGCGGCAAGGGCCGTCCGCCGCTGGACGAGCGGAGCTTCCGCGCCTACTGGCCCAAGATGCTGGCGACCAAGATCAGTTCGGATGGGGATGCGCTGGTCATGCACGCCTTCCTCGTGGATGAGAGCCTCAAGCGCGCGAACCATCTCTACTCCGCCTCGCTCTTCCGCAGCACGGACGACAGCGAGCGCCGCAGTTTGATCGGCCGGGCCAACCGCGCGCTGCACTATCTGAACATGCTGAACTTCAAGGATCGGGGCGTGACCACCTACGACCTGGGCGGCTACGCGCTGGGCACGCAGGACCCCGAGCTGCAGGAGGTGAACGAGTTCAAGGACAGCTTCGGCGGACAACTCATCGAGGAGAGCAACTACATCTCGCTGCCGCTGCACTGGGTGCGGAAGCTGGGGCGGCTGGGGCGGGGGAGGAAGCAGGCGTAGGCGCGGATTAAGATTAGGATTAAGAGTAAGAGTAAGAACCCAATGCCATCTTGACCACCATCCGCTCCTAATCTTAATCCTACTCTTAATCTTACTCTTCCCCTTTCGCATGATCACCATTCCCCTCGCCCTCCAGCGCACCAAGGCCGTCCAAGCCGCGCACATCTGGTTCGCCGCGAAGCCGAAGCCCGGTGACGCCCTCAAGCTCGTCTATTACTACCACTGCAAGTTCACCGGCCCGGTGAACGGCTTCGAGCGCCACGCGAAGTTCACCAAGCTCGTGAACGTGGACCGCCCGGACGAGGCGATCCAGAAGGACTTCCGCAAGAACACGCAATACGAGGTCCGCCGCGCGCAGAAGGAGGGGC
>CAZOCL010000936.1:0-1052 GCA_964578245.1 uncultured Klebsiella sp.
GTCACCTACATCGTGGACCGCAACGTCAACTACACGAACGTCTGCAACGTCTATTGCAAGTTCTGCGCGTTCTGGCGTTCGGAAAAGGACCTCGACTCCTACGTCATCTCGCACGACGAGATGGACCGGAAGATCGAGGAAACCATCGCGCTTGGTGGCAACCAGATTCTCATGCAGGGCGGCCACCACCCGAAGCTCACGAAGCAGTGGTATCTCGATTTGCTTTCACACATCCGTGCGAAGTTTCCCGGCTTCAATGTTCATGGTTTCAGCCCCAGCGAGATGGCGGCCTTCTCCGAGTTCTTCAACGAGCCGGTGGAGCAAATCCTGAAGGACTTCGTCGCCGCCGGGCTTGGCTCCGTCCCGGGTGGCGGCGGGGAAATCCTCGTGGACCGCGTGCGCAACCGCATCGCCCCGCTCAAGGCCGACACCGCGCAATGGATGGGCGTGATGGACACCGCGCACCGCCTCGGCCTGGCCAGCAGCATCACGATGATGTTCGGCCATGTGGAGACGGTGGAGGAACGCATCGAGCACCTGGAAGTCGTGCGCGAGCAACAAGACCGCTCGCTCGCCCGTCTCTCTTCCCTCGCCCCCATCGGGGGAGAGGGTCAGGGTGAGGGGGCGCGCCACGAAGTATCGGCACGTCCTTGTGCAGATCACGCCGCTTCCCCCTCACCCCAGCCCTCTCCCCCAGTGGGGGCGAGGGAGAAGACGATCTCGCCCATCGCTCATTCCATCGCCTACGCGCAGGCCTTGGAGACTGGCGGGCTCAAGGGCGGCGCTTTCACCGCGTTCATCTGCTGGACCTTCCAGCCGGAGAACGCCGTGCTGAAATCCCCCACTGTCGGCGCGCACGAGTATCTGCGCACGCAGGCCCTCAGCCGCATCTACCTCGACAACCTCCCCAGCGTGCAAAGCTCGTGGGTTACGCAGGGGCAGGAGATCGGCCAGCTCGCGCTGCGCTACGGCGCGAACGACCTGGGCAGCATCATGATCGAGGAAAACGTCGTGAGCGCCGCCGGCACCACCCACCGCATGGGCGTCGCCGA
>CAZOCL010000937.1:0-1045 GCA_964578245.1 uncultured Klebsiella sp.
TGCCGGGCATGATCGAGCGCACGATCTTCCTGCACGGCTTCTCCAAGGCCTACGCAATGACCGGCTTCCGAATCGGCTACGCCTGCGGCCCCGCGGACCTCATCGAGGCGATGATGAAGATCCACCAATACTCGATGCTCTGCGCCAGCATCATCAGCCAGGAAGCCGCCATCGAGGCCATCGAGCACGGCGAACCCGACACCATCGAGATGCGCGAGCAATACAAGCTCCGCCGCAACTTCATCGTGAAGGCGTTCAACGACCTTGGCCTCCCGTGCCATCTGCCGCGCGGCAGCTTCTACGCCTTTCCATGCATCAAGAGCGTGGGGCTGAGTTCCAAGGACTTCGCCTTTCGCCTGCTGCAGGAGGAGAAAGTCGCCTGCGTCCCGGGCGGGGCGTTTGGTCCGAGCGGTGAGGGGTATCTACGCTGCTGCTTCGCCACGGCTTTGGACCAGATTCAGATCGCGACGGACCGGCTTGGGCGTTTTCTTGACCGGGTCAAGCGGGGCTGAACTTGGCGGCAATGCCCCCCGTAGCGCGAGACGGCCCGGCTCGTAGTCGCGGACGGCGACCGTCCGCGCGCCGGAGGTCAGTTCCCGATTGGGCAAACCCACGGAAAGGGCTTGCTCCCCATTTTCCCGGCCAGCGATACTCGCCTCCATGAAACACGTCCGTCTCGGCATCGTCGGCCTGGGCAACATTGGCAAGTTCCACGCCGGCTACCTCCTCGACAAAAAGATCACCCGCTGCGAGCTGACCGCCGTCAGCGACGCCTTTGCGCCCGGCCTGGAGCCGTTCAAGAACAAGCCCGGCCTCAAGACGTTCTCCAGCGCCGAGGAGATGATTCGCTCCGGCGAGATTGACGCGCTGGTCATCGCCACCCCGCACTTCCTGCACACCACGCTGGGCATCGACGCGCTTAAGAACGGCCTGCACGTCATGGTCGAGAAGCCCATCTCCGCCCACAAGGCCGACGCCGAACGGCTCATTGCCTGCGCGAACGAGCGGCCCAAGCAGGTCTTTGCCGGCATGTTCCAGATGCGCG
>CAZOCL010000938.1:0-1044 GCA_964578245.1 uncultured Klebsiella sp.
CGGAGTAGTCCGCCATCGAGAGGCCGAGCGCGCCGAGCGTGCCGACCTGGAGGAAATCGCGGCGCGAGATGCCGTCGCAGGTGGTGATGGACCCGGGTCCGGTGACGTTCAGCATAGGCTTCGGTGTCGCGTTGAACTCCAGCCTGCGGGCGCGTTCGTCTCAAGGCCCGCCGCACGGGCGGAGTTCGGTCAAGTTCTGCGCTAACATTGACGAATCCCAGCGGCCCGTCCATTGACTTTTCGTAGCTTGGCCATGAACTATCGTGCCGTGCTCCGTCCGCCGGCCAAGTCGCGCTTTCTCATCTCGCTCTACCACACCCCGAGCGACCTCGCGCGCGAGGCGTTTTACACGTCGGTCCGGGCGGGGCATCTGATGGCCGGGCCGGAGCATCGGATCGAGCGGGACCGCTACCCGGGACACGAACTCATCCTCTGCCTGCGGGGCAAGGGCCATGCCCGCGTGCGCGGCAAGTCGGGCAGCATCAGCGCCGGGCAGTTGCTCTGGGTGAACTGCCATCACCCGCACGCCTATTGGGCGGATGCGGCGTCGCCGTGGGAGGTGTATTGGGCGCGGATTGACGGACCACGACTGGACCGGGTGGAGCAGAACTTGTTCGGCGGCGGCTTCCCCGTGATGACGGCGGACCAGAAAGCCCTGGCACCGGTCTTTCGCCGGGTGTTTCAGCAGATGGAGTCGCTCAAACCGGCCGCCGAGGCGCGGCTCCATGCGGAACTGGCCCAGCTCGTGGCGTTGCTGGTGCAGCAGCGCATCGCGTCGCACCCCGATGGCACGCCGGCGGCGAGCATTCCCGAACTGCTGCGCCGGCCACTGGAACGGATGCGCCTTTACTACCACCTGCCCCTCCGCGTGAGCGAGCTGGCGCAACTGGCCGGGATGAGCCCCTCGCACTTCGCGCGGACGTTCAAGCATGTCATGGGCACCAGCCCCATCCACTGGTTGCGCCGCGAGCGCATCAACCAGGCCAAGCGCCGCCTCATCGAGACCACCGACGCCGTGAAGGAGGTCGCGCTGCAATGCGGCTA
>CAZOCL010000939.1:0-1038 GCA_964578245.1 uncultured Klebsiella sp.
GGTGATCGTGGGCGGCTACGAGACCTTCGTCTCGCGGCTGAACCTCCAGGACCACCCGGACCAGCCGGAGTGGCTCTCACATGTCAACGCGGGCATTCTCAAGGTGAAGCTCGCCATGGCGCTCATCGGCATCTCCTCCATCCACCTGCTCAAGACCTTCATCAACGCGGAGAAGCTGACGGACAAGGTCATCATGTGGCATGTCATCATCCATATCACCTTCGTGGTCTCCGCGCTGATGCTGGCGTGGATTGACCGGCTCATCACGCCGGCCAAGGCGGAGCATAAGGCGCAAGACGCGTAGCGGCCAGCCGGGCCGGCGGGGACGCCGGCGGCACGGCAAGCCGGAGGCTTGCGCTACGGAGCAAATCGGTGTGCATCCGTGTGCACCCGTGGTTTAATCACCCTCGTGAGCATCGCACTGGAACAGCACCAGATTGAGATCGAGGCCAACTCGCGGGCATGGCAGGGGAAGCCGTTGCTGCGGGAGATCTACGCGGGGTTCTATGAACGCATCGTGGCACAGATGGACACGTCGCTGCCGGGGCGCATCGTCGAGATCGGGTCGGGCGTGGGGAATCTCAAGTCGCGTCTGCCCCAGGCGATCAGCACGGACCTGTTTCCGAACCCCTGGCTCGATGTGGTGTGCGATGGGTATGAGCTGCCGTTCGCGGACGGGAGCTTGTCGCACCTGATTCTCTTCGACGTGTTCCATCACCTGCGCGCCCCGGGGGCGTTCTTCCGCGAGGCGCGACGGGTGCTGCATCCGCAGGGGCGCGTCATTGTGTTCGATCCCTTCATCAGCCTGGCAAGCTGGCCGGTGTATGGCTTGCTGCATCACGAGCCGGTGGCGATCAACGCGCCCATCAACTACGCCACGGAACTGCCGCGTCCGCGCGACTACTATGCAGCGCAGGGCAATGCGACGCGGATGTTCTTCCGCAGGGAAATGCCCGGCTGGCCGGAGGGCTGGAACGTGTTTCATCGCGAGGCGTTTTCCGCCTTTCACTACGTGCTCTGCGGCGGCTTCAGCAAGCC
>CAZOCL010000940.1:0-1021 GCA_964578245.1 uncultured Klebsiella sp.
ATTGCCCTGACGAGACATGACGCCGGGCGCAGTGCTCAAAAGCTGATTTGCGCCCTAGCGCAAGCCTCCGGCTTGCCGTGCCGACGGCGTCCTCGCCGGCCCGGTTGCGGTTTCATTCGCGCCGTGCGCCGCTGCTTGCCACACCCGCTCACCCCCAACTATGCTCTCCCCACAGTTTGAGCGACGATCCGTCAACCCGCACCCCGAATTCCATGAGTGTCCGCGTCCGTTTTGCCCCGAGTCCCACCGGTTATCTTCACATCGGCGGCGCGCGCACCGCGCTGTTCAACTGGCTCTACGCCCGCCACACCGGCGGCACCTTCATCCTCCGGGTCGAGGACACCGATGCCGCGCGGAACTCCCAGGAAGCCGTCAACGTGATCCTCGACGGCCTCCGCTGGCTCGGCATGGACTGGGACGAAGGCCCGCTCACCGCCGATGCCACCGGCCCCTGCAAGGGCGACTGCGGCCCCTACTTTCAGTCGCAACGGAAGGAGAACTACACCCGCCGGATCGAAGCCCTTCTCTCTCGCAACCTCGCCTACGAGAGCGAGGGTGCCGTGCGATTCAAGATGACCCGCGAGCCCGTGCTCATCCGCGACCTCGTCGTCGGTGATGTCACGCGCGCGCTCACCGACCGCGAGGAGCAGGAGCCGGACTTCGTCATCATGCGCTCGGATGGCTCGCCGGTCTTCCACTTCGTCAACGTCGTGGATGACCTTGAGATGGGCATCACTCACGTCATTCGTGGCGAGGACCACCTCAGCAACACCGCCAAGCACGTCGCCCTCTTCCAGGCCTTCGGTGTCGAGCCGCCCAAGTATGCCCACATCCCGCTCATCCTCAACGCGGACGGCACCAAGATGTCCAAGCGCGACACCGGCGCGGCACTGAACTTCTACATGGAGAACGGCTACGCCCCCGAGGCCGTGCTCAACTACCTCTGTCTGCTCGGCTGGTCGCCCAAGGACGGTCGCGAGGTCATCCCCGTCAAGGAACTCATCGCCAACTTCGACCTGCC
>CAZOCL010000941.1:0-1015 GCA_964578245.1 uncultured Klebsiella sp.
TCGTGATTGACGGCCGGCCCGTCGAGGTCTTCCAGCACGGTGTGCGCCCGGAGTGGGGCTACAAGCAGCCGCAGCAGGACACGTTCGTCGTGGTCCACCCCAAGACCGACCGCAAGAACGCGCCGCTCTACGTGGTCCTCCATTCGGCGGGCCACGATGTGATGTCGTGCCTGAAATGCACGCGCACCGTCGGCAATCACGACATCTACCGCTCGCCCGACGACCACTACGCGCTCTATCTCGACTGCCGGGCGAACAAGGGCGACTGGTGGTGGGGCGGCATGCACGTGGGCGATGCCGGGCTGACCCAGCGCAATTCCGGCAGCGAAACTTCCCCGGCGGAAAAGCGCGTGATGGACACGATCAAGTGGGTGCTCGCGAAGTATGCGAACGACCCGAACCGCGTGTATCTCTGCGGCAACTCCATGGGCGGCAGCGGCACGCTCGGCATTGGTCTGCGCCACGGGGATGTGTTTGCCGCGATCAAGGCGAACGTCCCCGCCGGCATCGAGCACGTCTCGCATCGCATGGGCTTCCCGCCCCAGACCATCCCGGCGACGCTCCAGCTTCCCGACCCGCCGGTGGCGATTGACTACTCCGCGCAGAACGACGGCTGGTCCAATGGCCACGACCGCTTCGTGAAGGCGATGAACGACCGGAAGTATGCGCTCTATTTCTATTGGGGCCCGTTCGGCCACGCCAACAACCACGCCGCCATCGAGAAGGTCAACGACCTGATCAACACCTTCGACTGGCTGAGCGTGAAAAAGAACGAGGCCTATCCTGTGTTCGCCAACGCCTCCAGCAACGGCAAGATTCCCTGGCCGGACGATGTGAAGGGCAAGACCACCGGGCAGATCAACGCCTTCTTCCGCTGGAAGAATCTCACGGATGCCAAGGGCCGCCTGGAGATGTCGCTCTTCCTGGCCACGCCGGCGACGGTGAAGACGACCTTTGAAATCCCCAAGGAGGCGAGCGCGGACGTGTCCCTGCGCCGGATTCAGAACACGCGCTT
>CAZOCL010000942.1:0-1010 GCA_964578245.1 uncultured Klebsiella sp.
CGCGCTCCTCCGGCGTGAGCGCGGCGAGGAGTTCCTTGCGGACGTTCGCGATGGACGTGAAGTAGGTGCGGCCGCCGGGCAGGCGCTCGGCACGGTCGAGCGCGTCGAAGACGGTGCGTCGCGCCTCGGGCGTCCAGCCATCGCGGGCGTAGCGGAGGTAGAACGGGTAGAGCAGCAAGTCCTCGCTCGCGGTCGCGGCGCGCAGCAGCGGGACGGTCTTGGCGATGACCTGCGGCGAGCGCAGATAGACCAGCAGCTCGACAAGCATCTGGTTCACGCGCGGGCTGGGGTTGGGGTAGAGCGGCTCAAGCCACTTCAAAGTTGCTTGGCGCTGCGTCTCGTCGGGTGCCCCGAGGCGGATGAAGGTGAGGGCGAGGACGCGGAGAGTGGTGAGTTGTTCTTCTTGTGAAAACACCGCAAAGACGGAGCCTGCAACCATCCTGACAATCCTGTCCTTCGCTCCTGCTGCTCCGCCTTTCACGGCCGTTCCTTCGCGCTCGTTTTGGGCGTCCAGTTCCGCTGGGTTTACGGACCGAAGTAAAGCCAGCAATGACAACAACGCGGGCTGCCCCTCTGGTGCGGTTAGTCCGTAGCCAAGAAGGCTCGCTGCATCCATCCGCTCCAAGCCGACCCGAGTTCCATGCTGCACCAGTCTGTCTGGATGCGTGAGATTCTTCTTAAAACCGAAAAGCTCGAATCCATGGCGCGTAAAGCCCTTCGGCATGAGGTGAGAAAGAAGTTCACTCTCTCTACGCAGACTTTTCGCTTCGAGGTTGAACTCCATTGCTCTGATCTTTTCTTGCCCGAGGAGTGGCTCCGCTTTCTGACTACTCAACTCGCCTTGGTAGCTTACCCGATACAACCCCGACTGCGTCCCGCGTCCGCCCGTCGTGAACCACATCGCTCCATCCGGCCCGATGCACGCATCGGTCACGTTCATCGGGCGGCCACCGATGAAGAGTTCGCTCGTGCCGGTGTAGCTCGCGCCTTGCGGCGTCATGTGGACCGCG
>CAZOCL010000943.1:0-1009 GCA_964578245.1 uncultured Klebsiella sp.
CGCCGCCATCCCTTCCTCGCGCTCTTCGACGCCGCCGACCCGAACCTCCGCGTCGCCCAGCGCCTCCCCACCACCACGCCCACGCAGACGCTCTACCTGATGAACTCGCCCTTCGTGCAGCAGCAGGCCGAGTCCTTCGC
The DNA here is from genome assembly GCA_964578245.1 of uncultured Klebsiella sp. Classification (GTDB taxonomy): domain Bacteria; phylum Verrucomicrobiota; class Verrucomicrobiia; order Limisphaerales; family SXTU01; genus SXTU01. Next base: position 141 of record CAZOCL010000943.1, read on the forward strand.
CCGCCGACTGCTCGCCGAATCCGCCGACGACACCCAGCGCATCCGCCTCGCCTTCGCCCTGGCCCACGGCCGCGTGCCCAGCAACGCGGAAGTCAGCGACGCCCTCACCTTCCTCACCACTTACCGCACCAAGCTCACCACCCTCGAAAAGCCCCCGACCAACGACGCCGAACTCGCCTGGTCCAGCCTCGCCCGCGTGCTGCTGACGAGCAACGCCTTCCTCTATGTGGACTGAAACCGAACTACCCAATCCGGCACGTGGCCTTGTCGGCCAGCCGTTTCTCTCCTCAATTCATCAGCAACCTCGTCCAATCTAACTCTGAGCCGACAACCAACGCCTCACGAATGTTCCTCATCGAAAAGTTTACCGCCGAGACACCTAAGGACGTTCAGTCCTTCTTGGAGGCGCTTGTGGGTGAGATTTATGGCAAGCGGCCGGAATGGCTCGATTACAAACTGCGTGACTGCTACCGGTTCAAAGGCCGCGAGTTTGTTCGGATGGACTGTCCGGCAGGGAGCATTCACGCGCAGCTAAGCTTGCGCGCTTCGTCAGGGGAAGGAATCACCAGAGACATTCTTGAACTGGGCACCCGAGAGGGCCGTAGCCGTGCGTGGTTGTTACACCAAGGTAAACAGTCGGAGTATGATTCACATGAAGTCGAAAAGGTTGGCTGAACAAATGATGGATTCGCGAATGGATGGGGCGGGCCTGCCGGCCTCCCGCCGCGAATTCCTCCGCCGCGCCTCCGGCGGCTTCGGCGCGCTCGCCCTCGGCGGCTTGTGCCACGAAACCCAGGCCGCCCCGACCGATCCCCTCGCCCCGCGCTCCGGCCATTTCCCCGCGAAGGCCGACCGCGTCATCTTCCTCT